>JBCCBE010000008.1:0-60966 GCA_039814425.1 Pseudomonadota bacterium | reverse complement strand
TGCTTCTTGCTTCGAACCCATCATCGTAATCAATCTCCCAAATCGATGAGGAAACTGAATCAGCACAACATGTAGTCAATAAGGCGACTTTTTCAACAAAATAAGCCCAAAGCAGACGCCAAAGTTCTGGTCGCTAGATGACCAGAACTTGTACTTTGAAGCCGCAAATCAAGACTTATTGCAGATCCAAAAAATCGCATAATATCGCATTGAAGAGTATCGGCTTTTCCATATGTGCGGCGTGAGAGCATCCGGGCAAAACTGATAGCTGCGCATTCGGTATCGATTTCCATAATTCTTCAATTTGAGTCCACCTATAAGTCCTGTCTGCTTCTCCCCAAACGATCAATGTGGGGCAATGAATGCTTTCCAGATTTTCCGCTCGAGACCAAGTTTCCATTGCGTTCAGACTTGCTAGCATGGCCTGCAGGGAAGACGAAACTGCTATGCCTGCGCAGTTTTCGTATTCTTCAGCTTCTTCGTAGTTGTGGAACCAGGTAGCAGAAATTCGCTTAGCGGATACCTCAACACCATCTTGCTGCACCCGTTGCCTCGAAGTTTCAAAAGATTCAAATCGACCTGGCAGATTACCCGTGGCTGCGGTACCATAAAGCACCAGCCGCTCTATTCGTTCCGGTGCAAGCGCTACCATTTCCTGAACGATCATTCCTCCCATGGAATGCCCAAGCAACATGAACTTTTCTTTTCCCTGTGCACTCAATTCGGACAAAACGAAATTTGCAAACCCTGAGATTGTTTCAGGAGCTTCAAGATGGGAGTTTTTTGAAAATCCAGGAAGATTGGGCGTTATCAACTCGCGCTTACTACCAAGCAATTTCAGTTGCATCGTCCATTGTTCACTGCCGCCCATGAAGCCATGCACAAGAACCAGGGGCAGAGCTGTCACTTGCGTTGACCTTGAACGATCCGATCAAGAATCATTGCGCAAAACAAGATGGAGAAGCCGGCTAGTATTCCTTGTCCAACGTTTGCATATTGAAGTGCCTCAAGAACGTCTTCTCCCAAACCTTTTGCTCCAATCAATGAGGCAACAACCACCATGGCAAGGGAAAGCATGATTGTTTGATTAATTCCGGCCCGTATTGATGGCCCGGCGAGTGGCAAATCGACTTTGCTGAGCAGATACCATTTATTAGCGCCAAATGAGATCGCAGCTTCCCGAACACTTTCCGGGACACCGCGAAGGCCGAGAACGGTCAACCGTACAACTGGGGTGCCGCCAAAAATCATCGTGGTAACTACAGCTGCTGGTTTCCCTGTACCAAAGAAAGCAATAACGGGAATCATGAACACAAACGCTGGCATAGTCTGCATGAAGTCCATTATGGGTTGAACAACTGAATACAATCTTGGCCGTCTGGCGCAGAACATGCCTAGCGGGATACCTATTACGATTGAAAGGCATGCGGCTGTCCCAAGCAATGCTAGGGTGGTCATTGCCTTTTCCCAGAAACCCAGCAGCCCCATATAAGCGAGAAATGCGCCAGAGAAGATGGCTGTTCGTGGACCAGCAGATAGCCACGTCAGAAGTATAATGAAACTGGCAACCACTATCCATGGAGTCTGGACGAATATTAGCTCCAGCGCATCCAGCATTAATCGAATTCCATATGTAATAAAGTCGAAAAATGCGTCACCATTTGTGACGGCAAATGTGAAGAATGCTTCGACCCAGGAAATTGCTGTGAGGCGAATTTCTGGAACCGTTGGGAAAGCGCTCAATACTGGATAGGCGCCGGGGAAACTATAGTGGAGCATTGCAGCACTAACGATTGTGACCATAAATATTGCGCTCAAAATTATGTCTCGTGGCGGCATTCCGTTTCGTAAAGTTTTGTCAGACAGCCATTCGGAAAAACGAGTTTCCAAAACGGTGTTTGCCATTGCGCTTTGAACAATTTTTACTGCAATCAAGATCAGCAGCCCTGAAAGTGCGATCCAGACGCCATTTTCCTGAAGTTGATCTGCCTCAGCTCTAATCCCTCCAATAGCATCTTCCAGAGATTGGACCGTTCTTTTATAGACATCTACTTTGTCAGATTCAGTTTCTATCGCTGATGCCAACTGTTGTCGCCGCAATTCCAGCGTCCCCTCGATAGATGCAATTCGCTCTCTGGCTTCTGCTGCAAGATCGCCAAACAGACCAAGTGCAATCCGCACAAAACCAATTGCTTCTACGATTAGGAATGCGACCGCCCAACTCCAAAGTCCTCGCGCACCGAACCAAATCGGACCAAACAATCCTGCAAAAAAATTGAAGGTAGGAGTGAAGGCTGATTGTTTTCCAATCTTATCAAATTGCTGAGCATAGTATTCCGGATTTGTACGAGCAAAAGTCTCCACCTGACTTCGGCGATCTTCTTCCAATGCATCGGCAGCAGCATTTCGGGCGTCAAGGGCTGGATTGCTCTGTAGTTGGTTCATGAGACTTCCGTTCCCTCGATTACAGTCCTCAGTACATCAGCGCGCGTAATTACACCCACATCATTTCCGCCCTCTTCAACAACAATTGGTGCATCATCATCGATGGCCTTTTGGATAATAGTGCTTAGTGATTCACTCTCATTGATTCTGAGATTGGACTTATTGATCTTTCCCCCACCAGCTTTGAATTTGGTAATGGGCTCCATTACGGCATGGGCGCGAACGACTTTCAGTCTGGAAATGCCGGCAACAAAATCTGCAACGTAATCATCTGCCGGATTCATCACTATATCTTCCGCAGTTCCAATCTGGACAACACGGCCATCTCTCATGATTGCAATCTGGTGTCCCACACGAACAGCTTCGTCAAGATCATGGGTAATGAAGACGGTAGTCTTGTTCATTATTTTCGAAAGTCCGATAAATTCATCCTGCAATTGCCGCCTTATCAACGGGTCGAGCGCACTGAATGGCTCGTCCATAAGCAAGACATCTGGATCTGCGGCAAGTGCACGTGCCAAGCCGACTCGCTGTTGCATTCCGCCTGAAAGCTCATGAGCGAACTTGTTGCCCCATGCACTTAATTCTACAATGTCCAGGATTTTCGCTGCCTGCCGCATTCTTTCATGCTTACTTATTCGTCGAATATCCATCGGGAGACCAACGTTATCGAGAACAGACCAGTGAGGGAGAAGGGCGAAATTTTGAAAAACCATTCCGATTTTCCGATTCCGGAATTCCCTGAGTTGGATCGGATCCAGGCCCATAACATCGACCCCCTCGATTTCGATGCTGCCTGCGGTTGGTTCCAGGAGACGATTAAAGTGGCGAACCAACGTGGATTTGCCGCTGCCGGACAATCCCATAATGCAAAAAATCTCACCTTTGTTTATTTCGAGGTTTACGTCGGCTACACCAACGACAGCATTATACTGCTCCAAGACTTCCGCTTTGCCGAGACCATCATTTTTCACAGCGGCAAGTGCCGCCTTCGCTTCTGCACCAAAAATCTTCCAGACGCCCGAAACCTTGATCATACAATCTTCGGATTTTTCTACATTTGCGCTTGTCACTTGGAAATACCACCTACGTCGATCGAAAATAGTTCAGGCGGCATCAAGGATATGGACTGATACCGCCTGCATAAGGTTTCCGGTTATAGGCCCAACCAGGCGTCAACGCGGTCAGAATTTGCAGCCACCCACTCCTTGGCCACATCTGCGGGCTCACGACCTTTGCCTGAAATTTCGTAGGCAAAGCTTGAGACGTCATCCGCTTCAAGGCTGAACCGCTCAAAGAATTCTGCAATCGCGGGTGAACGACCCTGCAACGATTTTGACCAAGCAATTTGAACATTTTTCAAAGCGTCTTTGGTTGCTACTTTTGATTTATCGTACCAATCCGGATCATCGGAAGGCTGAACCATCTGGTAGTTTGCAGGATCGAATTTTGGCTCCGTCAGCATTTTTACATCAAATTGATACCAAATCGCATGCGGCTTGTAGCAATAGAATGCATAACCTTCATCCTTTGCGATCGAGTCTTTGACGCGAGCGGTCTTCACGCTTTCCTCTGCGCGGACCGGTTCAACAAAATCCAGCAATCCGTAATCGCGAACCTTAACCTCGTTCACATTTGCTGAAGCCCAACCCGGTGCTCCAATCCACATTTCTCCTTTGCCATTTCCGTCACTGTCCATTTTGGCGGCAACGTCAGGTCGGCCAAGGTCCGCTATGTCAGTGATGCTATTTGCTTCGCCAAAATTCTTTGAAACGCAAAAGCCTTGGTTACCCTCATATGGGTTTGTGGAAAGCTTTACTGTGCCAGTGCCGTCCACATATTTTTTTGTGAAGCTTTCCTGATTTGGTAACCACACATCAGGATGAACATCTATGTCGCCTTTGCCCTGATCCATCGCCTGAAAGATTGTGGCATTGTTTCCCGGTATCAAGCCTGCTTCACCGCCGATACGACTCTCAACCACCTCTTTTAACAGGTGAGCAATTGCCTGGGCGCCTGTCCACGACGGCACACCAATGTTCACTTTTTCAGACGCGAGTGTTACACTGGCAACCAAGCTGAGAGCAGTAGCAAGCGAAAGTGCCTTTAAAGTTTGTTTCATGATTTTCTCCCTTTTATTTTCAAGTTTGTATTCAGATAATCTAGTTGGCTAACAACTCTTCATATGCAAACAGAGCGGTTGACCCGCCAGTATGCAGAAAGAGAACATTGTCAGTTGGTTTGAAAAAACCTTGTTTTATTAGCCCAATTAGTCCCGCCATTCCTTTGGCGGAGTAAACCGGGTCCAGCAATATTCCTTCTGAAAGGGCTGTCATGGAGATAGCCTCTAGAGTAGATTCAGCTGGGATTCCGTAGCCTTCGCCAACATAACCGTCATCGACAAGTATCTTGCTCGCTGCAATGGTTGGCTGTTTTAGTATTTCAAGCGTTGAGTTTGTCAATTTATGAACAGCTCCGACCTGACGATCGTGGGGTTGCCGTACGCTTACGCCCATTACCGGGAGTTCGCGCCCCGATGCATGAAATCCGGTCACAAGGCCGGCTTGTGTACCGGTGCTTCCGGTTCCCATTACCAGCCAATCAAAATAAGTGCCGCTTTCATGTTCCTGATTTGCAATTTCTAACGCGCAGGAAACATACCCAAGTGCTCCGATAGGATTAGAGCCGCCGCCTGGAATGAAATAGGGGCGGTGCCCTTCGGACTTTAATTTGTCTACGACCGCTTCAGCCTCGGCATTCATATCCAATCCCGCGGGGCGAAACTCAATAGACGAGCGGAAAATTTTGTCTAAAAAAACATTTCCGGTTTCTTCGTAGTTGTCGGACTTTCCTGGCACTCTTCTTTCAAGGAGCGCATGGCATTTCATCCCAACTTTGCAAGCCGCGGCCGCAGTTTGTCTGACATGATTTGACTGAACGGCCCCTTGCGTAACCAGCATATCCGCATTTTGAGCAATCGCGTCTCCGACCAGGAATTCAAGTTTTCTGGTTTTGTTGCCGCCCGTTGCGAGGCCCGTACAGTCATCCCGCTTAATGTAAAGATTGGGCCCTCCGAGTTCGGCACCCAATCGTGTCATTGGCTCGATTGGTGTGGGTTGGTGGCAAAGCGCCACTCGAGGAAATAGATCCAGATCAATGGAGTGCGAAGTGCTTGCCTCAGCATTTGCAGTATTCATGTGCTTGTCTGCCCGTAATATGAATTGAAATATCATAAAATTTTGCGAGGCTTGCATCCAATGTTATGTTTTTCTAACATTATGCAAAATATGCATGAGGCTTACGCGATGGATTTGACTTGGTTTAAAGACCTTAGACAATTGGCAATGACCGGGAACTTTTCACAAGCAGCTCAAATGTCCAACATAAGTCAGCCTGCATTCAGCAGGAGAATCAAAGCTCTAGAAATTTGGGTAGGAACTCCTCTTGTCGAACGCAGCAGACATCCCGTCACATTAACCCAGGCGGGAAACCAGATGATGGAAGCCAGCAAACAGGCGTTGGAACGTCTGGAATATGAACGGGCCCAGATTATTGAGGCTCAGTCATTACCAGAGAAATATATTGTCACTTTCGGTGCTCAACATTCTATCGGTTGGCGCTTTTTCCCAGCATGGCTGCAAGCTTTCGAAAATGTGTATGGGCCGCTTATTACGAAACTGCGGGCAGATGACCTTCCGAGTTGTATGGATGACTTGGAAAATCGATGTACCGACTTCGTAATCGCCTATGAAAGTGCGTACAGCAAGAGTTCATCACCCAGTAATACAATAGAATCAATCAACATCGGATTTGATTCACTGGTCCCAGTATGCAAGCCAGGACCAAGTGGTGAACCACTATTTCAGTTTGACGAAGACGACGGCCCCCGAATTCCCTGGCTTAGATTTGGTGAAGTGGCCCCGATTACAAAACACATAGACCCACTGCTGGAAGCAGCCCAGATAAATCGAAGACTATCGGTAGTCTATGAAAATTCGATGGCAGGCGCGCTGCGTATTCGAGCGCGCGACGGAGATGGAGTGGCTTGGCTTCCATACAGCTTGATTGCGCCTGATCTCGAAGCGGGTTTGTTGGCCATAACCGGAAAAGTAAATTGGAGGATTGAACTGGAGGTAAGGTTACTCCGGAACAAAGAATACACAAACATCGTAACTCGCAGAATTTGGGCTTACCTTGCGACACGCCAGAAAATTCCACTTTTATAAAATGTCGGCTGCACCTATAACCGAATTGCGAAGTGTCGGTATCAAGACATTTACTAGGTCACCAACTGGTCGATAAGTCCGCCTTACCGACATTGACAATACATTTGGGTACTGGTGTTTCGATGGCTGCAGTGAGCCCTTTTTGACGCCAGCAATCTGACACGACTAGCTATTTTGCGCCTTCAGTTTTACCGAACTATTGAAAAAGAAGACCCGTAATAATTACTACACTGTTTGGCAATGATACCGAGCAATGCTCGACACAGCGCAAAGGAGTATTTCAATTTTGCACGAACTAGGTAGTGTGAATATAAACTGAGTAAAAAATTTGGATGAATTGATGGGAAAGCATCATTCTTTTTGGATAGGAGCATTTGCGGGCATACTACTGACCATTATCTGTGGCGTGACGCTGTGGTGGACTGCTGACGACATTTCTAATTCACTATTAGTTTTTTTCCTTGGAGTTGTTTTCTGTTTTGTCCTTGGCGTAATTGGGCTGCTCTTTTTCCGCCAGCGACTGTTTCCGGGTTTCTTTAGAAATGCTGATAGTACTGCCGATGAAATATCGGAAAATCTAACGCGATCAATTGTCGAAATTAGTAAAAAAGAATACGGAGAATCCATTGAGTCGGCATCAAGAGCTCTAAAATCAGCGATTGG
Organism: Pseudomonadota bacterium; assembly: GCA_039814425.1. Lineage (GTDB taxonomy): Bacteria > Pseudomonadota > Alphaproteobacteria > Rhizobiales > Rhizobiaceae > JAALLB01. The sequence goes on along the minus strand of JBCCBE010000008.1, from coordinate 53,632 downwards.
TTGGGTAGCTTGGGCTCACTTTTACAGATGGGTATTTGGAACCTGTATTGCCGTATTATTGGCTTTCGGAGGGATCGCGGGAACAGCGCTATTATTTGAGCAAAATAAGAAGCTAACAGAGCAAACCAGACAGCTGGCACTTCAGAGTGAGCAATTATCTGAACAAAACGCCCTGTTTTCTATGACGTTGGTGCCTGAGCTGCGCTCGAGATTGAAAAGTTCTGGAACAGAAACAATCATTGGAAATGAGCGTGAAGATGTTATTCATAACGATGGTTGTCGACTAAAATTCTTGGATGCCAAGCTGTCCAGCGGCCCTAACCTTTCGACGGTTGGTTCTGTACATTCACTCACAAAATCAACATATATAGGTGAGACTGTAAAAGAAGCTTTGCGCCTTCTGATCCATGATCAAGACAGTTCTGTTGCGTTAGGAGCGTTATTGGTTCTGGACGAACTGGAAGTCCTAGAAGAAGATGAAGCAATTCGACTGCGGGGTTTACACATTCGAAATTTGGAAATCAGAAGTAAAGTTAGTTTGATTTTCGAAAATAGTCATATTACGCGCTTTAAATGTCCAAGCTGTACAGTTGCAATCAGAGAGAGCGTTTACTTGGATTCTTATAGTCCACAAATGTCAGAGATATCTCTTTCGTATGTGTCCAGAGAAGGCGAAGGCTTTAGGCAACATGAACGCTCGATTGAAGTCGATGGCACTGCGCCGATAGATTCGTATGGTGGGGAGTATGCTTCAGTTGTGAGCGGAGCAATTAATTATGGTTCGGATTCCAACACTGTTGAAAATAACCTCAAGCAACAATACGCAAGCCCATATATTGTGAACTATGACCTGAAGGAGTTGAGTGGTTGTAGTCTTCTCAAAACATTAGGTGATGCCAATGCATTTGTTCAATTTGAAGAATAAATATTATTAGGATCACTAATTTCAGCATCAATCTTCCTCAAACCGGTTTTTCAAACCTGATTGCCAACGATGAGCAATAAATTGATGTTTGTTCGCCTAAAATCGACCTCAATGTCATCATGGCAACCGATCTCATTCCCGGCGCGAACTATTGTGTCGTCAGTATCTAACTAGTTTCGTCATCTGACAAAAAAGCGCCATTCTGTAGATTTCATTGCTCAATAGCGACGCTGGGCGAAGGTCAAAAAAGTCCCGCATACCAGTCATTCCATGCAAAATTGAAGTTGTATAATTCAATGTCCAGTTTTGGGAAATTGGACGTAAAATCTGAATTTCGCGCGAACGACCACTTGGGGCCGACAGGGATAAACATTCTCAAATGGAGTTAGGTTCAAAGCAGAAAATTTAAACTGAGACGCAACCATATTCATGGCAAACTTGACCTTTGGCCGCGACTGATCCACTCTAGCAATCAGGGGAGCACTGTTTGATTTAAAATAAGAATACCTGCTGCCCTCTCTTAGTCTAGAAACATTCCTTTGGGAGGATTTAATGAATAAGATTTTAGGTGCGTTGACCGCAATCGGCATGGCCGTTGGAGCGTCTGGCGCGGTCCAGGCGCAGCAGCAGTTTATTTCGATCGGCACCGGCGGTGTGACAGGTGTTTACTATCCAACTGGTGGTGCGATCTGTCGTCTTGTAAACAAAGACCGTAAAGAGCACGGCATTCGTTGTTCTGCTGAATCAACTGGTGGCTCGATTTATAACATCAATACCATTCGCGCTGGCGAGCTGGAATTTGGCGTTGCCCAGTCTGATTGGCAGTTCCATGCTTTCAACGGAACTTCCAAGTTTGAAGATCAGGGCAAATTTGAAAACCTTCGTGCTGTATTTTCAGTTCACCCGGAGCCGGTGACAATCATTGCGCGGGGCGATTCTGGCATAAACAATATTACGGACCTTAAAGGCAAACGCGTAAATATCGGCAACCCCGGTTCTGGTACACGTGGCACGTGGGAAGTGATGGAAGAAGCCATGGGCTGGAGCCGCAGTGATCTTAAACTTGCTGCTGAAATGAAGTCTGCTGAAACAGGCCAAGCGCTTTGCGACAACAAAATCGATGCTTATTTCTGGCTGGTGGGACACCCATCTGCTTTGACACAAGAATCGCTTGCAAGCTGTGATGCGAAACTTGTTAATGCAACTGGCGAAGTCATTGATAAACTTGTTGGCGACAATTCATACTACCGCACGGCAGAAATTCCTGCTGGCATGTATGGCGACAACGAAGCGGTAACCACATTTGGTGTGGGTGCAACGTTCGTTTCTTCTGCTGATGTTCCAGATGAAGTTGTTTACACTGTCGTAAAGGCTGTGTTTGAAAACTTTGATACATTCAAAGGTCTGCATCCTGCATTTGGCAACTTGAAGCCAGAGCAAATGATTTCAGACTCATTGTCTGCTCCAGTTCATCCTGGTGCTGCCAAGTATTACAAGGAAAAAGGCTGGATGTAGAATGCAACCAGTTACGTGTTTAACACTTTACGTGTTGTGCACAGGGCGAGGCTGAACAAGCCTCGCCTTTTTTTATGCCATTGCCAAACGCAAATGCGCTGATAATCTAAAAGAGCCCGGAAACAGGGAGTGGGGACTATGGCTGAAGCGGTACATGATGATAAACTTTCGAAGTTCACAGCAACTGACACTGGTGGGCGAAATCCGGCCGGCTGGGAAGGTAAGCTAATCTTTTGGGTCGCATTGGCCTGGGCCTCGTTTCAACTTTATATCGCGTCAAACCTGCCATTTACGCTTCAGGAAATTCTCGGTTTTGGTGTTGTTACAAATTCGAATGCAAGATTGATCCATCTGGCTTTTGGTATTTTCCTGGCAGCGCTTGCCTTTCCGCTGTTCAAAAGCGGACCAACCGATAGGATACCCTGGTATGATTGGGTGCTGGCGATCCTCGGCGTAATTACCTGTCTGTATATTGTTTGGTTCAGGAATGAGATTGCCGTTCGGGCAGGCTTGCCGACAACCGCAGACCTGGTGATATCCTCTATCGGCATGATCGTGCTTGGGATTACCGTTTACCGGGCTTTGGGATTGCCGCTGGTGATCGTTGCCGGTTTTTTCGTGCTTTACGTATTCTTCGGTGACAACCGATCCTTGCCGGAAGCAATGCAATGGAAGGGTGCTTCCTTCGGAAAAGCAATGTGGCACTATTGGATGCAGAGTGAAGGCGTCTTTGGTGTTGCCTTGGGTGTATCTGCATCGCTGATATTCTTATTTGTCCTGTTTGGATCGATTTTGGAAAAAGCCGGCGCGGGAAACTATTTCATCAAGATTTCATTTGCGCTGCTGGGCCATTTTCGCGGCGGGCCGGCAAAAGCAGCGGTTGTTGCTTCTGCAATGAGCGGGCTTTACTCCGGTTCTTCAATTGCCAATACGGTGACAACCGGAACCTTCACCATACCATTGATGAAACGAACGGGATTTTCTGCGGAAAAGGCGGGCGCTGTCGAAGTTGCTTCGTCAACGAACGGTCAACTAACGCCGCCGGTTATGGGTGCGGCTGCATTTCTGATCGCGGAATTTACCGGCGTTAGTTACACCGACATCATCAAGCATGCTCTCGTGCCCGCCTTGGTTTCCTACATCGCGCTTGTCTATATTGTTCATCTTGAAGCTTGCAAACTTGGTTTGAAAGGTTTGGAGAAGCCGCCATCAAGCCTGACTTTCGCAGGCAAGCTTATCGGCTTCCTGGGCGGCTTTGTCGGTATCGCCCTTTTGGGTCTTGCAGTCTACTTCGGTCTTGGCTGGGTGAAGGTTGCCCTGCCAGATATTGCTTTCCCAATCGTTGTTATCCTTTGTGCGATTGCCTACCTCACCCTGCTTTGGCTGGCTTCACGGCACCCGGATCTTGAGGTTGATGCACCCGATGCACCAATTACAGAATTGCCGAAAGCAGGTGCAACAGCAATTACCGGGCTTTACTATATTCTGCCAATCATAATTTTGATCTGGTGCATTATTGTGGAGCGGCTTTCGCCTGGGCTTTCTGCGTTTTGGGCAACGATGGCGATGATTACCGTCGCAATTACCCAGCACCCGTTAAAAGCCATGATGCGTGGTAGTGGAAATATTGTCGGGGCGTTTAGCCGCGGCGTTAGCGAATGGATTGAAGGCATGATCTCCGGTTCGCGTAATATGATTGGTATTTCTGTTGCCACTGGTGCAGCGGGTGTAATTGTCGGTACAATTTCGCTTACCGGCGCTCACCAGATGATCGGCGAATTGGTGGAATTTCTTTCAGGTGGCCATTTGATGATCATGCTGCTGCTCGTAGCAGTGATGAGTCTGATCCTGGGTATGGGGCTTCCCACAACTGCAAACTATATCGTGGTCTCCTCTCTTATGGCGCCGGTGATCTTGACGCTTGGTGCGAAGAGCGGGTTGATTATTCCGGTCATTGCAGTTCATCTGTTCGTATTTTACTTCGGAATTCTGGCGGATGATACACCTCCGGTGGGGCTGGCGGCCTTCGCCGCCGCTGCAATCTCTGGTGGAGATCCAATCAAGACCGGTATTCAGGGTTTTGCCTATGATATTCGCACAGCGCTATTGCCGTTCCTGTTCATTTTCAACACTGAACTGCTGCTAATCGATGTCACCTGGTATAAGGCGATATTTGTTTTCATTGTCGCGGTGATAGCGATGCTGTTGTTCGCGGCGGCGACACAAGGGTGGTGGCTTGTCAAAAGCAGGATATGGGAGTCTGCTCTGCTGCTATTGGTTGCGTTCACCCTATTCAGACCAGGCTATTGGCTCGATCAGGCATACCCGCCTTTCGCGGATTATCAGGAACCGCAAAAAGTCTTTGAGGTTGTGGAATCAGCCACTCCCGGCGGCACGCTTACTTTTGTGATAAGCGGCCCGGATTTTGATTCAGGCGAAATGACATCCACCACGTTACTTGTGCCGATGGGCGATAGGTCTGAGGCGATAAAACGATTGGAGGGGGCAGGTCTCAATATAATTGTTGAGGATGGTTTAGCGAAGGTTGATGAGCCTTTCCCTCAAACACCTTTCTTTGAAAAGATCGGTAGTCTGTTTGATTATTATGCAGATGAGCCTGTGAAGGTTGAAATGGTTCGTGAAAGAACTGAACGCCTTCCTAAGGAAGTGTTTTACATTCCCGCATTGATCTTGTTGGCTTTTGTATTTTGGATGCAGCGTCGGCGGATACCTCAATCCGAAACTGTTGGAAGGCCTGCGTGAGCTTTGGTAGATTAAGGGAACTGCCTCGGGCAAAATTATGGTCTGAGCCTACACCAGTTGAGTTGCTGCATAATCTGGCAGAGCAAACCGGTGCAGCGAAGTTTTACGTTAAACGCGACGACTGTAATGGTTTGGCATTTGGCGGCAATAAGGTGCGTCAGATGGAATACTATCTGGGTGACGCGATAAACAAAGGTGCAGATACACTTTTGATAACCGGTGCGGTTCAGTCAAATTTTGTGCGCACCGCTGCTGCCGGGTGTGCCAAGTTGGGTCTTGAATGTCATGTGCAGCTGGAAAATCGTGTCACTAAAGATACGCAGGACTATCGGCAATCCGGAAACGTACTTTTGGACAGGATGCTCGGTGCAGTCATTCACGAGTTTCCACAAGGAGAAGATGAGGCTGGCGCAGATGCAAATCTTGAAACAATTGCTGATGGCTTGAGAAAGGATGGGCGGCAACCCTATGTTGTCCATCTGCATCCTTCCCATCCGCCCTTTGGTGCGCTTGGATACATCGACTGCGCCATTGAAATTGTCGAACAAATAGAAAAACTGGATGTGAAACCGGACTGTATATTTACGCCCTCAGGCTCTGGAAATACGCATGGCGGGTTGCTCTATGGCTTACGCCAACTGGAATGCGATATCCCGGTTACTGGTGTTTGCGTCAGGCGAGAGAGCGACTTGCAACGCCTGCGAATTATTGATCGACTTACGCAGATCGCCGAATTACTCGAACAACAGGCCGTGGCAAGTGTAGAGGATGTATTCCTAACGGATGCTTTTCTGGCACCGGGATATGGTGTTGCAGGCCCCCAAGCAAATGAGGCTATTGCGCTTGCGGCCCAAAAGGAAGCGCTCATTCTTGATCCGGTCTACACGTCAAAGACGTTTGCCGCTGCTATTAATTTTGCTAGAAATAATCCGGGTGCAAATCTTCTTGTGATACATACCGGTGGTGGTCCTTCCGTGTTCGGGTATAAGGAAGATATGCTTTCAATATGAGAAGTGGGTTTTTGACCAATGAACCATGTATTCCATCGCCAACCCAAAAATACGATGCCGACCGTTTCCCATGGAGATGGTTGTTATCTGGTGGATACACAGGGTAAGCGTTATTTCGACGGGTCTTGTGGGGCCGCAGTTTCTTGCCTGGGGCATAGCGACGAAGTTGTAAACGAAGCAATCAAAACACAGTTGGACAAAGTGGCATTAGGCTATAGTGGGTTCTTTACCTCTGAGCCGATGGAAGAACTGGCAGATTTTCTGGTAGCCAGAGCACCTGGAAATCTTGATCGGGTGTATTTCGTATCCGGTGGCTCCGAGGCTATGGAAGCGGCGATAAAACTGGCTCGGCAGTATTATCTGGAAATCGGAGAACCGGGGCGACACCATGTTATTGCACGGCGTCAAAGTTATCACGGTAATACGCTGGGTGCTTTGTCTGCCGGTGGTAATATGTGGCGGCGTGAGCCTTTTTCACCCATGCTCAATGCGGCAAGTCATATTTCTCCGTGCTATGAATATCGCGGCAAGCTGGATGATGAAACCTCAACCGAATATGGTCTGCGAGTAGCAAATGAGCTGGAAACCGAAATTGAAAGGCTTGGTCCAGAAAATGTTCTGGCTTTTGTCGCTGAACCGGTCGTTGGAGCAACGCTCGGAGCTGTTTCGCCAGTAGAAGGGTACTTCAAACGCATTCGAGAGATTTGTAATCAGTATGGCATCCTGCTGATCCTGGATGAGGTTATGTGCGGTATGGGCCGCACGGGTACGCTATTTGCCTGCGAACAAGATGATATAGTTCCAGATATTATTGCAATCGCAAAAGGCATGGGTGCTGGATACCAGCCTATTGGCGCTACCCTTTGTACTGACGTCATTTATGATGCGGTTGTTGGTGGTACCGGTTTTTTTCAACATGGCCATACCTATCAGGGTCACACAACCGCTTGTGCGGCAAGCCTTGCCGTCTTGAAGACGATGGAAGAACGCGGTCTTGTAGATCACGTCAAAGCCATGGGCGCGATGCTGCGTGATGAACTGATTTTGCGTTTTGGACAACATCCTCATATTGGGGACATACGGGGCAGGGGCTTGTTTTTAGGCCTTGAGATTGTGGCCGATAGATCTTCAAAGCAACATTTTGATCCGTCGTGGCAAAAGAACGTGAAAATCAAAAAAGCAGCCTTTGCCGAAGGGCTGATCTGCTATCCTATGGGTGGGACGTTGGACGGCAAAACCGGGGACCATGTTCTGCTAGCGCCTCCGTTTATTTTGCAGCAGGATCACGTAGGAGAAATCGTAGACAAACTGGATAAGGCGTTCAGTGCCGTTCTGTAGGGACAAGGCAAGGGTATTGTCAGCAAATTCAATATTGGATGTTTTAGGGACTAATTGGTTTTTGTTATGAAAGTTCTTCCACTTGCAGCAATGAGTGTAGAGGCACAGGCATTTCTAGAGCAGGGTGCATTTGTCGATAAACCGTCGATGTATGAAACCTCGATCTTGGAAATTCGCAAACAAACCCTTGAACTTTATACACCGACGTCCCAGCAAGCGATTACAAATCACGGCGTCACCTGTTCAGAAACAGAAGTTGCAGGTGTCCGGTGTTTGGAAGTTACACCGTCAAAAGCAATTAAAGGTCGCCAAATCCTATATGCTTTCGGCGGCGGTTTTGTTCAGGGCAGTCCTTTTGAAGACTTGCCGATAAGTGCGGCCATATCCGCGAAATGTCAGGCTAAGGTTATCTGTCCATACCATCGGTTAGCGCCGGAAAATCCGTTTCCGGCTGGGCTTGATGATATCACTTCAGTTGCGGAGCTTTTATTGGCTGATAATCCGTCGACGCTGTTTGCGGGCGAAAGTGCAGGCGGCAATCTTGTATTGGCGCTTACGCACCGGCTTGGTAGCACAGGTAATATCCTGCCAAATGCGATTGCTGCGTTGTCGCCAGTTGTCGATCTTGAATATATAGGTGATAGCCATTTGGCGGATCGTGACCCGTTCCTGAAGGCATCGCGAAAGGATGAGGTCAGGGTTGCTTATCTGAATGGAGCGGATCCCAGGCACCCGGAGGCTTCTCCTATCTACGGAGATTTTGGAAACGGTTTTCCGCCGGCATTCATCACAACCGGTACGCGGGACTTACTTCTATCTGGATGCTTACGGCTAGAAAAGGTGATGCGAGAGGCTGGTGTGCCGATCGAATTACGAGTTTGGGATGGCATGTGGCATGTATTCGAATTTTATCCTGGCATCCCCGAAGCAGAAGCCTCGTTGAGCGAAATAGCTGAATTTTTGAACCGTCACTTTTAGTGGGTCTGCGAACTCAGAGGTTTTGCGAAAGGTATCTAAGAATTTTCTGGAATTATCCTTTGTTGTTGATCAAATTGAATTTGATAGAATTATTGCAACGAAATCGGGTTGGAGATATTCAAGAATTCGACTGCGAAGTTTAAGATCAAAGAACCTATAGCCTCGAAGCGAACCAACATTTATAGTGAACTGAAAATAGATTTTTTTTCGTGTCTAAAGGTTCCTTGTTTTCCCAGTTTTGACGTAAAATCTTAGATCAGAATATAGGTTTCCTTTGCTCTGCATTTGAAACCGATAGATAATAGAATGTGTTGAGTAACTTGCAGAAAGTGGCAGGATTTATCGTGATTGACTTAGTGCGATCAATTCGGTTGTTTGTGTTGATCCTGATCGTTGCAGGAACGGCAGGCTTTGGCAATTCGAATGCCCAAAATCTGGATACTCCACCGCGAGCAAAAGAAGTTGTCAGCGCATTCGAGCAGGTACGTTGGCGAGAAATAGCCGAAGGGTTCGCTGTTCTGCGTATTATTACCAGCAGTGGGCTGGTTGCTACCGCCTATCGATTTTTGCCGGAAAAATTCTCTATTGAGCTTGCACTGCAATCAAACAGTTCTGGTTCCAGAGCGCGCGATATCGGTGAACGTGAAGGGGCGATATTTGCAATTAATGCGGGTTTCTTTGCGAAGGCTGAAAATGGTAATTTGTACTCAATTGGGTATTTGAGAAAAGATGGAAATGTACTTTCAAAAGGTTGGCAGAGTGCTGGCGGTGTAATCAATTTTAAAGCTGGAAACTCGATTTCTCTTTCACCTTCCCATGCCGGTATTCCAAAGAATTCTGGAGATGCTCTTCAAAGCCGGCCGATGCTGATAGAGCCCGGCGGGCGGTGGGCTATGAGCCGTAATCTCGCCGACAGAGAAAACCGATCTATTTTGTGTCGTCGAGCCAATAGTGAAGTTATCTTTATCGTTATCAGTCGATTGGGGCTTAGCCTGTATGAAGCAGGCTGGATTTTGCGTGATCGCAATGACGGGGGATATTTTGGCTGCGATTCCGCAATTGCATTGGACGGAGGCAGTTCAACCCAGGTTTGGGTTTCCGGAGAGCAACAAGTATCTTATTCTGGCTTGTCACCCGTGCATAATTTCCTGGTCGCTAGATTTAAAGCAGACTAATCCAGCACAATTTTTCCGGTATTGGATCTAAAATCAAGCTCTTTCCTGGAGCGGCGATTTTCCGTACATTTCCCTATAACATTTGGAAAAATGTGATGCCGACACAAATCCGCATGCAATTGCCACATCAACTACCGCCATGGTGGATTGCATCAACAGATGGCGTGCCCGATCTAGCCGAATTTCAAGGTAGTACCGAGCGGGTGAACGCCCCATATGCTGTTGAAAAAGCCGCTCAATCTGGCGGCGCGAAAGTCCGACAAAGTCAGCTATTTCGACCAATTGGAGAGGCTCGGCGATATTGGCTTCCATATATTCGATAATTGAAAGAACCTTGGAATTTTGAACTCCAAGGCGCGCTCGCAACGGCAGTCGCTGGCGATCATTGGGGTTACGAACCCGGTCCGTCAATGCCTGTTCGCAAACCCTATTTACAAGATCTTCACCCAGATCGGTTTCGATCATTGAAAGCATCATATCAAGGGCAGCAGTTCCCCCGGCACAAGTCCACGTATTGCCATCCATTTCGTAAAGATCGGCATAAACTTCCACATCCGGAAAATGCTCAGCGAACCCTGGCAAGTTTTCCCAATGGATCGCACAACGCTTACCTTTTAAAAGACCTGCTGCTGCTAACAAAAAAGCAGCGGTGCAAAGACCTCCAACAATCACGCCACTATTTTTGTTCTCGCGAATATAGGCGTATAAAGATTTGTTAGTGGCTTCCTCCACATTAAGCCCAGAACACAAAAACATGTTGGAAGGGCGACGCGAACTGGCAAGCGCATCGCGCTCTTGCTTGAGGCTGGTATTTACAGATACCTGAATGCCATTCGATGCAGTTATTGGTTCTCCGTCCATTGAAGCCAAGCGCCAAGAATAAAAATCTCTGCCAAGCATCCGATTTGCCATCCGTAATGGTTCAATGGCAGTCGAAAAAGCAATCATTGAAAAATTGGGAACTAGAAAGAAAACAATTACGCGGCAATCGACGTTTGCGGCTTTTTCTACTTGAGGCTGATTACCCACCAATTGATTCATGGAATTGCTCGGTTTTTGTTCTACTAGCGACATTGCCAGAATATGTTGCAATTGCAATTTAAAAAATGCGTTGTGGGAATAATTTTATCGCACTTGTATGAATTTGCACCAATAACGTCATTACAAGTTGGTAAGATCGCTAATATCTTCAATGATGCAGTCCCAATTTTCTGTAGCTTTCAGGTCGGTTGTCTGTCCGCGACCATGCTCCTTTAGTCTTGGAATGAACGCGGTTTTCAAACCGCTCATGCGTGCTGCTTCGAGATCATTATTATGGGCAGCTACCATGACCACTTGATCAGGTTGCAAACCCAATGCTGCTACCGAGCGCAGATAAGCTTCAGGGTGGGGCTTGTAGTTTTGCGCAATCTCAGCCCCAACAATGCAATCCCATGGCAGTCCACCAAACTTTGCTAGGCGTGTCATCAGAGCAATCGAACCGTTGGAGCAAGGGGCGATAATGGCAGTTTCTTTGATCTTATTAAGGCCCTCAACGGTGTCAGCCCATGGAGGTAATTGTTCCCATGCCCGGTTGAATTCTCGTTTTTCTTGATCCAAAAAGTATGGCTGCAAATCATATTCTGTCAGAAGTTCCTCCAAATTCTCCCGATGCAATACATCAAGTGAAACATAACCGCGATTTCCAGACCGAATACGCTCCATTGCCGGTTGATATTTGCTACGCCACCGGTCTGCGAATTCGTAAGGATCGATATTAATAGCATTTTTGGAAAAAACCCGTTCTGAAACAGTTGCTACGCCGGTGCGCCAATCCACAATCGTGCCGAAAACATCGAAGATAAAGGCTCTTTGAAAACTCATTTGCCGCTTCTCAATATTGAAAATCTTGATTGAAGTGAGATTACACGGTAGCTCATGGGCTCGGCAAATCAAGGAAATGAATTGCAATGGTAAAAAAGACAGTCGGCTCTTCGGTAAACAAGAAACAATTATCGCAGGCAGATGTTCAGGGACTTAGCGCCCTGATGCAGGCCGGTAAACTTGATCATGCTGAAGTTAAATCAAAAAAACTACTGCGGCGGTTTCCAGATGCGCCTGTTTTATATGACATTTTGAGCAATGTGAGACTTGCAAAGTCTGATTTTGCAGGGGCAATCAAAAGCTTGGCAAAACTGCTTGAGATCAAACCGGATTATGAAAACGGCATTTACAATCTTGGTCTTGCGCAGATGAATATCGGCGCTGCTCACGAAGCCATCGTTTCTTTTCGTAGGCTTTTGTCGATTAATGACAAGAATGCTGATGCTTGGAACAATCTTGGAGCTGCTTTGTTTGAAATTGATAGTTTTGAGGAAGCAATAGAAGCTTACAAGTCGGCACTTGAGGTTAATCCAAAATTTGTACCTGCACTTCGCAATCTTGGAGCAGCACTTCGAGATATGCGGCGACTTGATGAAGCTGTGACTTATCTTGCAAAGATCCCTTCTCTGATGCCCCGTTATGCCCCAGGCTATTTAAGCCTCGGCGTTACGCATCGATTGCTTGGAGATTTGGACAAGGCGGGCGAATGTTTCCAAACGGTCCTCAAACTTGATCCTGAAAATAAAGAAGCAAATTATGAATGGGGCAATATTCTTGCCAGGAACGGAAGATCTGCGGAAGCAATTGCTGCTTATGAAAAAGTTGATAATGCAGAAACGCGGGCCAAAATCCTTGAAGTCATGCATCAAACAGAATTCCAGGATACTCAGCTGGTATCGCGACTGAATGAATTAAACAAAACCGACCCGTACAATCTGCGTGGTGCAGCTTTCAGCGCTTTTGCTTCCCAACAATATGATATCGATGAGACGAACCCTTTTGCGCCGGATCCGCTGAATTATGTTTCAATCCGTACTGTAGATCAGCACATGGAACAGCGTTCGCGATTGCTCGAGGAACTGGCAACAGCCTCCGATGAGATAATGGCGGTATGGGAAAACAGGACCACCCGGAAAGGATTTCAGACATACGGAAATCTGTTCGAAGCTGGTGATATATTTCAAACCCTTGAAGCTATCCTACGAAAAGAAATTGACGCTTATCGACGTGATCTGTCCGATATGCCGGGAATGATCATTCAGCAATTCCCAGAGGCCTATGATCTAAATGGCTGGCACGTTAAATTGCTAAAGGCAGGCTATCAAAAACCGCATATCCATGCGCGGGGTTGGATAAGTGGCGTCCTGTATCTAAAAATTCCGATGGAAATGAAAGGCGATGAAGGCGCGATAGCCTTTAGCTTGCATGGGTACGACTATCGCAAGATCAAAGGGGAAGTGCCAAACAAGGTACACATTCCAAGAGCGGGGGATTTGGTGCTATTTCCCTCGTCCCTTTTTCATCACACGATTCCGTTTCAAAGTGATGAGGAACGTCAATGTATCGCTTTTGATTTGCTCCCGAACAGAAACTAATACTGAAACTGATACCTATTGAATTTCATTTAGCCATGCGGAGCTGTTTGTCGCGATGAAATCATAACCGACACGCGAGTTTTTCTTCACCGCAGCTATGTCTTCTAGGCTTTGAACTTTTCTGCATTTATCCATTTCGGAAACAAACACTTCCATGCCGAGTTCATTAAGGAAATATTGGCTAACTTCGTGGCTCGGATCTGATGCATGATCTTCGTAAAGTATTAAAAGGTCTTTATCTTTCAGCGCCCCAAGGCCCTTCATGGCCTCAATTTCTACGCCTTCGATATCCAGTTTCAGTATGACACAGTCACTGTTTTGTTGTTCAACCCAGTCTACAAGTTCAGCCAATGCGAGTGTCTCTACATTGCCATTTAACAGTTCACCTTCATCACTCAGAATGGATCGAGCTTCATGTTTAGCGCCGTGGATTTGAACCATATCGCCGCTTTTAGAAAAGATAGCGCGATTTAAAAGCTCAAACCGGTTCTGATTCAGTTCGGCATTTTGTTCCAGAACTTTGAATGTATTTGGGTCTGCTTCGATTGCGATGGTAGGTATGTTTCCATATTCATCACTGGTCACCAATGCTGAAAGATATCCGTAATTCGCACCACAATCGATAAAGCAATAGTCCATATGCTGCATGGCTTTTAGAAAGTGCTCAATATCTGGTGCATAGCCTTTGTTATTTCCAAGCAATCGACCCCAGTAAGCATCTCCATAAGGGAACGCGAACTTGGTATCTTCTGAAAGGCTCGTTATGACATCTCTGCTGCTCGGTAGGAATGTCCGTACTATACGGTTTGCCCAGGATAGACCCACATAATCCATTGGACTGGTTAGAATCGCGGCCGCTTTCATCAGGTACATACCTGCACCATCAACTAAACCGGTTCCTCCAATTTTTCCGTCGGGAAAACTGTATTGAATTGTTTTTGTATTATTGACCATTTAGCACCTTCCCTTATTCATAGGCATACAAGTCGATTAACGAGTTGCAAATTTCGGTGCATCTGATGAACATGGAGCCGGAAAGCAGCTGTTATAGTTAATCAATTATTAACAAAATCCAGTTCCGGCATTGCTACGCGTCAGTTTTTGAGCATCTACTTATTCCAGATATTCAGCTTCTGGCCCGTCTTCTTCGCCTCTGACGGCCGGAACTAGCAGCAGAACCTTGGCCTAAATCAGTGTTTCTGTCTGGAAGTTTGACTTCCTTGGAAAGTTCAGGGAATGGATCGCTTTTATTTGGCATTGCCATTGCGTTTACAAAATGTGCCTGGAAATCAGGTTCCAATGCAGTTTCGATTTTTTCAATATTTCGGACAGTTTCTTCAATCTCTCGACGATAGTTCCGGTTTAGCAGTGCCATTTTGGCACCGTAGCCCGCGGCATTTCCCACAGCTTTGACGTTTGCCAAGCTACAATCTGGAATTAGCCCAAGGATCATCGCGTATTTTGGGTCTATAAAAGTGCCGAACGCTCCTGCGAATGAAATTGAGTCCACTGTCTCAATTTCCATCTTATCCATCAGCAGGCGAATCCCAGCATAAAGGGCAGCTTTTGCAAGCTGAATTGCACGCACATCATTTTGTGTAATCATCAGTGTCTGCTGGCCCTGCCATAACACATACGACCAGGTACGCCCGTCTTGCACAACCCTGTCCGACTTTTCTGCCATATTGCCATTTATGACGCCATCTTCGGTGATAATTCCAGCAAGGAACATTTCTGCCACGACTTCTATGATTGCTGACCCGCATACGCCAGTCACACCTATCGTATTTGAGGCTGCCTCGAAGCTTGGGTCATCTGACCACACTTCAACACCGATTACGCGAACGCGGGGTTCAAGTGTTTCGGGGTCGATGCGTACTCGTTCAATTGCTCCTGGTGCTGCGCGTTGTCCGCAAGAGATTTCTGCGCCCTCAAAAGCCGGACCGGTTGGCGAAGAGGCTGCTACCGTCTTTCGTGAATTGCCAAGTACGATTTCTGCATTCGTACCGACGTCAACGACAAGCATCTGGCTATCTTGACGCTGTGGTCCTTCGCACAGCGTTACAGCTGCTGCATCCGCACCAACATGACCGGCAATGCAAGGCAAGATATAAACACGAGCGCCTTTATTTACCGTAAGATCTAAATCAGATGCCCATGTATGCACTGATCCGGAAACGGCAAGCGCGAACGGTGCGCCGCCAAGTTCTGTCGGATCAATGCCGAGGAATAGATGGTGCATGACCGGATTGCCCACAAACACCAGATCAAGAATTTCCTTTGGTTCAACATTCGCTTCGGTACAGACGTTTTCTATCAAATTATTCAGGGCATTTCTGACCGCTTGTGTCATGGAATCCCGGCCTTCCGGATTCATCATGACATAAGATACCCGGCTCATCAGGTCTTCCCCAAAGCGGATTTGAGGATTAGGCGCACCAGAAGAGGCAATCGTCTCTCCCGACAAAAGAGAAACAAGATGCATGGCAATGGTTGTTGACCCGATATCGCAAGCAATGCCATAGGCTGCGTTTTTCAAACCTGGATGGACCGCCACAATAGAAGGTCGCGAGGTTTCAAGATCGCGGTGGATAGCTGCAGTTACCTTCCAGTTGCCTTCCCGAAGTTTCTTTTGAATTCGTGGCATGAGATGGGAATCGATCATTAGATCTTGCCAGCCCCAATCACGCTTCAACGCCTCTTCCAGACGATCAATATCGCCCAATGGCTTATGCATGTCAGGTTCTTCAACTTCTACATAACACAATTGCACCGCCGGATTACGCTCGATGACGCGTCCATCGTCTACTTTGCGGATAACGGCTGCGTTGATCTGACTTTCTTGCGGAATATCAACCACAAGATCACCCTCTATTGTCGCTGAACACGATAGCCGGCGTCCTTCTGTGAGGTCGCGTTTTTCCGCGTAACGCTTTTCCTTAGCGCTTAATTCGGAGATGTTCTCTAATGTAGATGTGATGCCGTGCTTTGCAAATTGCCCTTCTTGAATGTCGATTTGACAGCGGCCGCATATGCCCCGGCCACCACAAACAGATTCAACATAAACCCCAAGGTCACGTGCTGCTTCGATTACCGGCTTTCCTTTCGGAAATCGCCCCCTTTTTCCAGAGGGCATGAATAATACGAGATGATCTTGCGGGTCGCTCATAGTTGGTTTTCGCGTTTTTCTGTTTGTATATTCTCGGTCTCTAGCCATTAAACTCAATAGATATCAATTGGCAATATTAACCCCTTCTGCGGCCACCAGTTCGACGGCCACGCGCACCGGCCGGTGCGGCGTCTGGATCTTTGTTGAAGCTGATCCAGGCTGCCCCGCCATCATCATGGTTAAGCAGGAAATTGGCTGCGCGAATTGCTTCCATTTCCTTACCGGCACGGGGTTTTGTCGATCCCATGCCAAACAGTTTGACGAATGTTTCGTCGTCGATGTTTTCCGGCAGAATAATTCCCGCAGCTTCGATCTGTGCTTTTTTCTCGGCGATCTTTTTTGGACCTGTAGGTAAGGTAATGGGATTCATGATGGCGCTAGTCATACCAGCTGCAAAAGCCATTGGCAGGAAGGCATTGTTTATGCCGTGACGATTTGGAAGGCCGAAAGATATATTGGATGCGCCACAGGTTGTGTTTACACCCAATTCTTCGCGCAGGCGGCGGACAAGGGTAAAGACTTGATCCCCCGCAGTTGCCATAGCACCAATCGGCATAACCAAGGGGTCAACCACTATGTCGTTTGGTTTGATGCCGTAATCTGCTGCGCGTTCAACAATTTTCTTTGCGACAGCAAACCGTACATCAGGGTCTTCAGATATCCCTGTGTCATCATTCGAAATTGCAACAACCGGCACGTCATATTTTTTGACAAGCGGCAGTACCAATTCCAGACGCTCTTCTTCGCCAGTTACGGAGTTAAGAAGTGGGCGTCCTTTGGCAACTTTTAGGCCATTTTCCAAAGCGCCCGGTACGGAAGAATCAATACATAGCGGACACTCAGTCACAGCTTGAACTGTCTTTACAAGTTTCTCCATCAAACCAGGTTCCACGAAATTATTGTCCGCGTAGCGTGGGTCTTCTGCCATTTTCCCGGAAAATACCGCACCAGAATTGATGTCCAGCACTGTGGCGCCGGCTTCGACCTGGGCAATTGCATCAGATTCGACCCGTGAAAAATCATCGCGTTCAAGTTCTTCGTTCAAAACCTTTCGGCCAGTTGGGTTGATGCGTTCACCAATAACGCAAAATGGCTGGTCAAAGCCAATAATGACTTCTCTTTTTTCTGAGGCGACAAGTGTATGTGTCATTAAAGTTGCCTTAGGTTGTGCCAAGAAATTTTGGCATGGAATCTAATTATCAGTATGAATTCATTGCATTTTCATAACTGGTTTCTCACCAATTGTCGCGACATCACCTTATGGAAAAACGACGCAAACGCATTGTGAATAACAAACCACTTAACAGGGTGTAATCCAAAAAACAATAAAGACATAAATATATCTTTATATCCTTATTTACATAAATGCTCTGCCGTGCTACAAGCATTTAAAGTCGTAACAGGAGATTTGATATGCCCAGTGTAAGCTTCGAGTATTTTCCGCAGCGTTCCAGCGCAAATTCGGACGTGCTTGACCAAACAGTTCAGATACTTGCGGAGTTTCAGCCGGATTTTCAAAGTGTCACTTATGGCGCTGGAGGCACGAGCCAGGCGGGTACATTGGAAACATTGAGTGAATTGCATAAGACCACTCTTTTGCCTGTTGCTAGTCATTTGACCTATAGCGGCTCTGATTTGGAGACTATTTCGGAGTTTGTTGAGGAAATTTGGGAGTCTGGTGTTAGAAGAATTGTTGCTTTGCGCGGCGATGCCCGAGAAAATTCAGAGGAAACCCAGGCGTTCGATGATACAGCAGAGTTCGTAGCGTTTCTCAAGAGCCGTCATCCCTTTGAAATCGCGGTCTCTTGTTATCCGGAAGTCCATCCAAAAGCTGAGTCACTTGAGGAAGATCTCCGTATCCTCAAAGCCAAGCAAGATGCCGGTGCAAGTGTAGCGATTTCACAGTTCTTCTTCGATAATTCTGTCTTTTACCAATTCGTTCAGAAAGCCCGGGATGCAGGGATTACTATCCCGATAGTTCCCGGAATTTTACCGATTTACAACTTTGATCGAGTGAAAGATATGGCTGGCAAATGCGGTACAGCCATTCCTGATTATGTTTGTGAAGCATTTGAAAATTCGAATAAGTCCGGCGCAAGCCAGCTGGAAGTTGCGTCCGAGTTATTAAAGGCCCAGGTGCATGACTTAGCATGTGCAGGTTATGAGACAATTCATATTTATACGCTCAACAGAGCACCGCTTGCGAAAATTGCTGCAAGTACATTTATGAATGCTCATGCATCAATCGACCAGAAATCAAATAGGCAGGTTGCGTAACCTGCCTTTCACGGCCTTATTCAAACTTCAGCTTGTATAACTGACTATTTCGAATTCGATATTGTCACCATCGTGGAAGTAGAACCGTTTGCCGGGCTCATAATCGGAATGGGACTGGGTTTTATAGCCTGCGGCCAGTATGCGTTTTTCCGTTGCATTAATATCGTCAACGAGAATACCGACGTGATTGAGACCACCGACAGTTTCGTAGTTAGACTCTTCGGCAGGGTTGTTTACATGGCCTGAGTAGAGCGCCAAATAAGAGCCCTCAGAGCCTACATGATATGTAAAACCCTCGCCATTCATTGCGGCTCCATGCCAGCGTATTTTCCAATCAAACAGACGGCATAGCATTTCAGCGGTTTTTTTCGGATCGCTGACGGTCATGTTGACATGTTCTACAATTGCTTTTGACATTTTGATTACTCCAAGGGTTAAAATTCAGAACTTGCTAGTTTGTAATTCCTCAAGTTAACTTGAGGTCAAGAGTTATTTTTTGGAGAGTTGCAATGGTGAAAATCCGCGAGATTTCGATCGGAAGGCTTGCTGAAAGGACAGGTCTGGCAGTCTCGGCAATACGGTTTTACGAAGAGCAAGGTCTTGTCTATCCAGAGCGTAATTCTGGAGGGCAGCGGCGGTTCAAGCAATCGGATATTCGTCGATTGTCGTTTGTGCTTATTGCTCAAACGTTCGGTTTTTCGCTTGAGCAAATACGCGAGCAACTGGCTAGCCTTCCTGATGGCCGGACACCGACGAAAGCCGATTGGACCCGGATGAGCCGTAAATTTAGAATAGTCGTGGATGAGAGGATCGCAGCAATGGAAGAATTGCGGGATCGTCTTGATGGTTGTATCGGGTGTGGTTGCCTATCATTGACGAATTGCCAGCTATACAATCCGCAGGATCGCGCCGGATCATTGGGAACCGGTCCACGATATGTCATGGGTGACAAGCCCGGCGACTTGAAAAATAATTTGTCAGAATAGTATTGGAACTACCAGCTACCACGCCCTTTTAGCCATTCAGCCGATTTTTTCACGCCACCGAAAGGGAAAACATGAATTTGTTTGATTGCTGATTGAGGATTCGATTGTGCTTTTTGCTCGATTGGATTGACGATTTCGTTTGGATCAAAACCAGAAGCAAGTGATAGAACGGCACCCATACGTTTTTTCAGGAATGTAATTGAATTGCCGACACCGCACATAGCGGCAAATTTGACCAGTGTTGTAAGTTTCGCTGGCCCAGCCACGCCAAGGTGAACTGGAAGATCAATTCCACTTGCCGATAGACCTTCAGCCCATGCGATAAACCGATCAGCATCGAAGCCAAATTGGGTTACGATCCGCAACTCAATGTCGCTTTTGTTGTGAAATTCCTGCTTAAATTTGAGGGCTTCTAATGCGACTTCCTCTGAGAAGTCCGGAGATCCTTCCGGGTGTCCCGCAACGCCCATATGTTTGATGCCATACTTGTCAAAAAATCCTGTTTCTAGAACTTTGATTGAAGAATCGAATTCCCCAGCCTCTTTTTCAAGCCCACCACCTATTACAAGCACATCCCTAACCCCAGCGTCCTGGGTCATCATTTTGATGCGTTCTTCCAGGGCTTCTTTTGTAGTAAGCCGTCGAGAAGCGAAATGCGGAACTGCGGTATAGCCAAGATCTGTGATCCGCTTTGCACCCGTGGTCAGGGTTTCTGCAGTGTCGGTACCAACATCTGTGATATAAACACGTGTCCCTGGAGGAAACAGACCCGGTAAATCCTCATTTTCAACCGCCTGTTTTGGGGAAACTTCGATGGATGCAGCAATATTGCTCATAGTTATTCCTCTTTACCACCGGATTTAACGAGTGCGACCAAACGGTCTTTATCGTATTGAGATTCCAGAGCTTCAGCAGCTTTGTCTGCTTCTGCTTCAATGTCATCGCTGACTTCCACCGGGTCAGCTCGGCGCCATTCTGCTAAATAGTCATCAGTTTCAGCTGCACCGGTACGCATAGCGCACATATCAATCGCTTCGGTAAACCGAAGCGTGAGTTCCCGCTTTGCAACATTGCGACGACCGGCTTTGACAATTACCTGGGCAGGTATGTCCCGCCAGTACACTACTTGTAATTTAGCCATTGAATTCTCCCGATAACACTTTTGCCACTTAGGTTATATCTTGCCAAATGCAATGCAATAGGCGCGACGCTGTATGGTAGAAATGCGGCGGCGACCTATTTCTTGCCCGTTCCTTATTGTTCTATGAGTTTCAAGAATACGCTGCTTTCAAATTGTAAAACGCACTGGTCAGACTTATTCTTTCCGCTACATTGACTTGCCATGATCCACCAATCCGGTTTTGAGCCACTTTGGCGGATTTCTTTGACATGATTGGTGTACGTTACGACATCACCGCATTTGACCGGATACGGCCATTTAATCGCTTCCATGCCTGGCGAGGGGCCAAATTCGGGCCAGGGTCGCGATTGTAGTTTCAGTTCTTCTGCATGACGGGCAATTGATTGGCGCTGTAACTTCATCCAGACTGATAAGACATGCCAGTTGGCTGCGCAAAGGGCTGCATTTTTTGACGGTTCATCAATCGCAGAGTTCGCATAAAATTCCTGCCGAAATGCATGTATTTCTTCATAATTGAAAGTGTAGCTTCCGATTTCGCTTCGAGCATCTTTTCGCAAAAATTCTGGTATAAGATTATGACTGCTGCTATTCATTGCCGGTGCTCCGGTTTTGATCGGTGAGGACCAGGCATTTCATCTGCAAAACCATAGTATGATTTTGATTTTGCAAATTAATATCGGCTTCAAATAGGCTTCGTGTTGGGTGGAGCGAAGAGCTGTTATGCTGAATTATTGTAGCTTCACCGCTGAGCACATCATCAGGTCTGACTGGTTCAAGCCATTTCAGCGACTTGACCTCCTGCATTTCCAGATCAGTCACAGTTTCGGGCCAGGCAATAGATAGCATTTTCATTGCAAGAGAACAGGTATGAAACCCTGAAGCGCTTAGCCCACCCAACATTGATTGTTTGGCCAGGATTTCATCAAGATGAAAGTAGATTGGATCGAATTGGGATGCAAAGTTGATCACTTCCTTTTTGCTGAGGGTGAGTGGTAGGAGTTTTAAAACGAGATTTTGAGCATGAGTTTTTTGCAAGGCAAATTACTTTTTTGGTTTAAAAATATTGGTTAACCATTTGCTAAATAATATCCTGAGACATATTGGCAATTATGGAAATTGCAATATAAAGCTACTCAACAAATCCGTTTTCTCAAAATTTTATTGTAGCGGCTTATAAACCGCAGGGAATTTTTTGAAATTTTGGTGAGGTTATGTTGCGGTTTCTTGCTCTAATTTTTGTTGTGCTGCTTGTTTCGTGTGCCTCGCGGCCACAAGAAACTGAAGAATTCAGGACTACAGTTCCCCAGGAAGCGGTCGATACAATTTCCCTAAATTCATATGACGCTTCACTTGTAGATGATGATGGTGTCCATACCGTATTGGCCTTGTCTGCAGGCGGGGCGGAAGGCGCTTTTGGGGCCGGTGTATTGGCGGGTTGGACCAAATCGGGCCAAAGGCCAAAATTTGATGTTGTTACCGGTGTTTCAACTGGTTCGCTTTTGGCTGTCTTTGCATTCTTGGGGCCGCAGAATGACGAACTGATCCGCGAACTTTATACAACACAGACCAATGAAACGATTTTTCGGCAACGCGGATTAACTGGCATTCTTAGCGACAGTCTGTACGATAACGGCCCTCTGCAAAATCAGATTGAGACGCACATAACCGCCTCTGTCCTTGATAAAATAGCCGTAGAACATCGCAAAGGTCGACGTCTATATATTGCCACTACAAACTTAGATGCCGGTGAACTTATAATCTGGGATATGGGTCAGATAGCGACCGGCGAAGCGGGGGGGCGGTCGAACTCGCTTCAGCATTTCCAAAAGGTATTGCGTGCGTCCGCCGCTGTTCCAGGATTTTTTCAACCCGTATACATTAAGCCGCTGCGTGGTGTTCAGTTACGTCAAGCTCATGTAGATGGTGGTGTTAAAGAGCCTGTTCTTTATTCAAATTTCATGGCTAAATCTTCTGCGAAAGACCGACGTTTGTATATGGTAATTAATGGTACAACACGCCGTTACAATTCTTCTTATCCAGTAGAGCCGAAACTGGCCAGTATTGCTCAGAAGACTATATTTGAGATGATGCGTGAATTGCAGCAAGACACCATTTTTAGACATTTTGTGAACTCAAAAAATAACGGTGTAGATTTTTACCTCACTTCCATCCCCGATACGATTACACCAGCACAGAAATCTTTGAATTTTAATCTAAAGCGTATGCAAAAATTGTACAGGGCAGGGTTCGAGATAGGCGCGAACGGTCTTGATGATTGGGTAAGACAGCCCCCAGAAGTTTCAAGAGAAAAGGTTAAGGTATCTATTCAATGCAATTAGATGCCCTGGATATTTCAATTCTGATTTTGGGCCTTTGAAGTGTTTATCTTCAAGGCAGATACCAAATCACCATATCCGGTAAATCTGTATTCATATTCAAGCCCCAAAAATTCAGCTACTTCTTTCGCGTTGTCTTGCAATTCACGATCTTCTGTTTGCGCAAGATAAAGCGCTCTGGTGTAGTTTGAGAAATACATCTCTTTCAGTTCGGGGTGGCGATCAAGGCCAAGCGGTCGTTTCATGAATGAGTCGAAATGGCGTGCAAGAAAATCAGTGATGAAAAAGGTGGTTAGAAAGTCATCATCACTTTCATCAAAATTCTGGTTTCCCATGTAAAACGAAAAGCAATGGGGACCTTCAATTCGCTCGACATTGTGTTTCTTGCAAATTTTGTCCAACTCACCGCCAGTGCCACAGTCCGCATAGCCAACAAAGACGTTATCAAAACCATCTGCTCTGGCTTGTGTGATCGCTTCATCCATTGCTGGTGCAATTTTTTCTGGGTGGTGATGAAAGTCGGCGGGTAAGCATTTGAGATCTACGTGATCATAGCCGAGCTGTTGATTGACGCCTAAAACTTCCCTTGCAATCATTCCGCATGCAATAACCCTTATAGTCGGTTTTGCAGGGATGAGAGTAGGGGGTCGTTTCATATTCTGTCCTTTACCGGACTACTAAGCCGGTGCTGGTAGAGTGTTGACAGGCGCATAATTTAGCACATTTCATCGTGATATATCACAGGAAATGCTCGTATTTGCAGGAAAACTGCTTGTAAATGCAAATTGAGAGCGGGTGTTCTGAAGGTTCAAAGCTTTTCCAGTGTTACTTATTTGAAAAAATTCAATTCAATCAAAACAAAAATGGACGCATGAAGCGCCCGGTTTCGTTACAGAATTATGGGCGACTGAGTGTTACCCAGCAGCCATCTGATTATGCTTGCGATCCATAAATTCTTTGGCAGTTTCAACAGCGACTGCCGCATCACGACAATAAGCATCAGCTCCGATTGCGTTGCCAAAGTCTTCGTTTAGCGGAGCGCCCCCAACAAGAACGGTATAATCATCACGAATGCCCTTTTCGATCAAAGTGTCGATCACGACTTTCATGTAAGGCATTGTGGTAGTAAGAAGCGCTGACATGCCCAGAATGTCCGGTTTGTGCTCTTCTAGTGCTGCCATGTATTTGTCGATATCAGAATTAATTCCAATATCGTGGACATCAAAACCAGCACCTTCCATCATCATCCCAACAAGGTTTTTACCGATGTCATGGATGTCGCCTTTAACCGTTCCGATTACCATCGAACCAAGCTTTGGCGCGCCTGTTTCTGCAAGAAGCGGACGTAGAATAAACATACCAGACTTCATCGCATTTGCTGCCAGAAGCACCTCCGGTACGAACAGGATACCGTCACGAAAATCGATTCCGACAATTCTCATACCCTCAACAAGCGCCTTGGTCAGAACATCATAAGGTGTCCACCCACGCCCTAGCAGAATATTTGTACCTTCTTCGATTTCTTCTTTCAGGCCATCATAAAGGTCGTCGTGCATTTGTGCGACCAGTTCATCGTCATCAAGCTCCGAAAGGATGATTTCGTCTTCGTCCGACATGGTGTTACTCCAAATAGCCAGTTCGTCATACACATTTCAAATATTCAATGTGCTTTAAAAATTTCATTTAGCAAGCGAAATCTTGAAAGCAACTCTAATTTTGCGACAGTAACGAAAGTGAAAGCGACTTAGCGATCCTCAAGCCTAAATTGGTTAACAATCCAGAAACTGTAAATATTGTAATTCTCTCAAGCTTTCAGCTCATTTTCTTGACGCGCTTTTCCGAATCATGAAAGCTCAATCACTGCTTTTTGCTGTTAAAGCGCTACTCAATACCATTATCCAGGGGGCGATATCGCCTGCCAGACCCTTTTCTTCACCTTCTTTGATCCAATAAGATTTAAATCCGGCGGCGCTGAGGTAATCCAACAATTCCGGTTTTTCATAATAGCTGTAAAACCGACCCAGGCGATCGCGTTTTTCTGAATTGCCAAGCTTCATGCCGATGTAAAAGCTTCCCCCTGGTTTCAGCGATTTTTGAATTTGCAAGAGATGCCGTTGAAAATCCTTCCGAGCGGCGTGCAGAAGGCTGAAACTTGCCCAAACACCATCATAGATGTTTTCTTTTGTTAATTCATCAAATGTCCCAAGCCGTGCATCGATTTCGTAAACTTGTCTGGCATGATTGACCATTTCAGATGATGCATCGACTGCATCAACTTTAAAACCTGCCTTGTGAAAAATGGCTGATGAGTTTCCTGGTCCGCATCCAAGATCCAGCAAGTAACCGCCTTCTGGCAAGCTTGCCATGAATTCCTTATGGTGCGCTCCTGGTTTTTCATCTGTAATCATGTTTGCATAAGCTTCGATTTGATCGTCATATACAGAAATAGTATCTTGATCTGCCATAAGTTTTTGCTCCCTTTACAAGATGATATTGCCAGATCAGTAAAATTTCACTGGCAAATTTACGCCAGCACTTGGCGCAACCAGAAACGCTGGAATGTGCCACTGGATTAAAACAAATGTACTATTTAGCTTTACTGGATTGAGGGCTTGAACATGAGTGGGGAAGACATTTCTGAAGATAGCAGTGAACGACGCGGCGCTAGTAGGCGTGGACGCGGTGGTGGTGGTGGTGCTTCTGCTCGACGACAGGCGCGCAGTGGGCCCCAACTGACATCTTTGCCTTATATTCATCGCAAGCTGGAACCGATGGATATTATGAGCGATGAAGCTGTCGAGTTGATCGAAAGCAATGCTGACACACTCATGGAAGAAGTTGGCGTTATCTATTCAGATGATGTTGAAGCGCTTGAAATGTGGAAAGATGCGGGCGCCGATGTCAAAGGGGACCGTGTTCATTTTCCCAAGGGCCTCTGCCGGGAGTTGATGAAAACTGCGCCGTCTTCCTTCACACAACATGCACGCAATCCGGCACGTAACGTTGAAATTGGTGGTAAGCATACCGTGTTTGCACCGGTCTATGGTCCCCCGTTTGTGAGAGATCTTGAAGGTCAACGCCGTTATGCAACGATTGAAGATTTTCAAAATTTTGTGAAACTCGCCTATCTTGCTCCGGCAATGCATCATTCCGGCGGAACGGTTTGTGAACCGTGTGACGTTGCGGTCAACAAGCGTCATTTGGATATGATATATTCTCATATCAAGTATTCAGACAAGCCGTTTATGGGATCAGTCACTGCGCCGGAACGGGCAGAAGATACCGTCAAAATGGCGCAAATCCTGTTTGGCGAGGAGTTTGTTGATCAAAATTGCGTATTGGTCAGCTTGGTCAATTGTAATTCGCCACTGACCCTTGATGGAACAATGCTTGGTGCATTGAAGACCTATGCTCGCGCTAATCAGGCTTCGATCGTATCTCCGTTTATTGTCGGTGGCGCCATGTCTCCGGTAACTGTTGCGGGAACCCTTGCACAAGTCCTGTGCGAAGCGACGTCGGCGGTTGCATTTTCACAATTATGCCGTCCTGGCTCACCGGTTATTTTTGGTACGTTTGCTACATCCATGTCAATGAAATCCGGTGCTCCGGCATTTGGCACACCGGAACCGGCGCAAGTTTTGCTGGGCGCTGCTCAGTTTGCGCGGAGATACAATCTTCCGTTTAGATCTGGTGGCTCCTTAACTGGTTCAAAGTTGCCAGATGGGCAGGCAGCCTTCGATAGTGCCAATACACTTTGGCCGGCCATGCTTGGTGGTGTTAACTTCATGCTCCATGCAGCTGGTTGGCTAGAGGGTGGTTTGGTTTCGTCTTTTGAAAAATTCATTATGGATGTGGATCAATTGGCAGCTCAGCAGAAGTTCGCTGGTGGTATCGATATCAGTGACAATGGCCAGGCGATGGAAGCTATCAGGGAAGTTGGCCCGGGCAATCATTATCTGGGGTGCGGTCATACGCAGGCAAATTTTGAAGCAGCATTCTTTGCATCAAACATCGCAGACAACAATTCGTTCGAGCAATGGGAGATCGAAGGTGGAATGCGGCTTGACGCGCGTTCAAACCAGGTTGCACGGCAATGGCTTGAAGCTTATCAGGAGCCAGAGCTTGATATTGCAAAGGATGAGGAACTGCTTGCCTTTATTAAAGCCAAGAAAGATTCAATGCCGGACGCCTTTACCTGAACTAAGGGACCATCCCTGGAAACACGCTCCAGGGAAATCGTGGGCAATACGATAGTCCACAACACCTGGCGGCTTACTGCTGACAAAAGGTTGGCGAAGTGATGCCTGGTGATAGAGTAGGGCAAACTCAGCTTCCTGTCGGCTTCAATTTGGAAGAGCTTAAAAAATGTCTAGCGGATTATGGGCTTTTGGCCCTAGGCGGGCTGACGTTGGAAACCTCACAATGTGCTTTAGGAAGGGAGCATGAGAATGGTAAGCTCGGGCTCTTAATCGGAAATGCAGGCCCAGATATGTGGGTGCATTTTGCCCGCTCTTGTGAATTTCGCGATGGGCATTCTGATCCAATGAACCGATGGACACGCCGTATTCTGGAAGCTTTGGCGACTGACTTGAACAGTCAGGTAGTATTTCCCTTTGATAAACCCTATTGGCCGTTTCAACGCCTTGCCAGGCACGTCCAGTCAACGAAGCCCTCCCCGTTGGGTATCGTTATTCACCCGGAGTACGGCCTTTGGCATGCATTGCGCGGCATGTTTCTATTTGAATTTTCCGAAGAACTATTCAATGAAATAAAATTGATAAATGGTAGCCTTGGGAATGAAGTTCACCCTTGTGATAATTGCGCAGACAAGCCATGCCTGTCTGCCTGTCCCGTGGGTGCGTTTGATGGCGCCACCCTAAATGTGAAACCCTGTTTTAAACATCTGGACGGGGACAAAGAACCGGATTGTTTGCAATCGGGTTGTTTGGCCAGGAACGCTTGTCCGTTTGGTCAGCAGTACATCTACCCAAATGAGCAGATACGCTTTCATATGAAATCGTATCGCGGTTTTTAAGCAGGCTTTTACAGCTGTTGAAACGACTGAGCGCCGCACAACTTACGATCTGCGGCGGCGTTTTCTTTGTTTGCTTTCCTGCTCATTATTTGATGCGGCAGGTTTGTTCACTAGTGGACCGATCTTTTCAACAACGATATCAAGCGCGGGGCGGTTGGCTTTTGTATGGGTATCGATAGCCTGACGCATTGCACGAAGATGAGCATAGGAAGTACCACAGCAACCACCTACAATTCTCGCACCTGCATCAATGGCAAGTTTTGTATATTCGTGCATTAAATCAGGATTGCCGGAATATTCGACCGTATCTCCTTTAAATTGAGGTATGCCGCAGTTTGCTTTTGCAACGACAATCGCTCCGGGATTTGCCGCAGTCATATCAAGCACCGATGACAACAGGTCAGAAGCACCAACCCCACAGTTTGCACCAACGGCAACCGGCTTGTGGTCTTGATCAATCACGTCAGGAAATTCTTCGGGTGGTAGACCCATCATGGTGCGACCTGCTGTATCGAAAGAAGCCGTAACCACATAGGGCATCTCGACGATTGAAGCAGCCTCTGCTGCCGCCTTTATTTCATCGGGAGAGGACATTGTCTCGATCCAAATAACATCAGCTCCACCATCTTTCAGGCCTTCCATTTGTTCGCAAAATGCTTTTACACAATCTTCGTAGCTCAAGCTTCCCAATGGTACCAAGAGTTCTCCGGTTGGACCAACGGAGCCTGCAACAATTACCCTTTTAGGTGCT
Source organism: Pseudomonadota bacterium (assembly GCA_039814425.1). GTDB lineage: Bacteria > Pseudomonadota > Alphaproteobacteria > Rhizobiales > Rhizobiaceae > JAALLB01. The sequence continues at coordinate 24,775 of JBCCBE010000008.1, read as the reverse complement.
GCGTCTGCTACGTTACGGGCAATGATTGCTGCTTTCTTATTCAGCTCGTGCACTCTGTCTTCAGCCTTATGAAGTTTAAGACGATGCCGGGTGCCACCGAAAGAGTTTGTAAGAATTATGTCGGATCCTGAATCAACAAAATTCTGGTGCATATTTGTAATATTGTCAGGTAGTTCATCATTCCACAATTCAGGTGCGCCACCGGCCTCCAGCCCCATCTCAAACAGATTAGTTCCTGTTGCACCATCAGCAAGTAGTACGCCTTTTTCTTCAATGAGCGCGTAGAGAGGATTGGACATGATGTCTCCAATTCGTATTAACATATAAGTATTTCTTTATATGATTGTGTTTGAAAAGAAAAGGCATATGTCCGGGAATGGCCGATCAAATTTACCTAAAAAATTGCATGATTAAGATTGAGGTAACTGATTTCTAACTTAGTGTTTACTAACTTTGCCTATATCTGATCGTGCTGAACAACTGGACAGCAACCCCGGATTTGGTACTGCGTACCGGGTAAGTTATTTTAAGCCGTGTATCTGGCTTTTGAGTACTAAAAATGGTCGAGTGAGTTTCACTCGACCATTTTTTGTTTTGCTCAGTCAACCGTTGCAATATTCATTTACTTCCCTTACGTAAGAAAACTAAAAGTGTGATGTTGTTAATCCAACAAGCGCTGCTATGTTTGTCTGCGCAATGAAAGAGTAGCTATGTACTCAAAATTCCGGTCTGTTCTGGAAAAACTCGATGCTGGGGACGAGCAGGCGATCAACTTTGTCACTGCTGACAGCAGGCTTGCGCTCGCAATGTTGCTTTTCAATGTGGTCAAAGTAGATGGGCGTATTCGGCCTGAGGAACTACGTGCCTATCGTACAATTTTGGAAGAATACTTGCAGGTTAGCGAAGACGAGTTGCATAGTTTTGAAACCATGGTTGATGAAATCTCTTCGTCGGGCGAGATGTTTGAAAAGCTTGTTGCTGAGTTACGTCTGGCTCCGATTGAAAAGAGACAAGAAATCGTCACCATGATGCATGATATTTCGGTGTCGGATTATGAACTTCACGAGCTTGAACTAAATATGCTGTCACATGTGATGCGATTATTGGGCATTCAAGACGCTGCTTCTTAGTCATGGCGTATTATAAATTGACTATTCAGATAGTTTGCAGACTATTCTATACGCAAGTTGAAAATGCCTAAGCGATATTGTCAATTAATCTGACATCGCCAAGGAACGCAGCGGCAAATAATCTGCCTTCCTCTAAATAACGATCAAGCAATTGCAATGTGTTGCCGCTTCGGTATTCAAGATACTCTACTTTGAAAGCGTAATCCGCTTCCAATTGCTTTCTTGCCTGTGCGCATGCCTCATCCGGTTTCATTCCGTTTTTAATATTGTTTAGTGCATTGAGCATCGCTGCGTTTAAATGCGGTGCAATCTTTCGTTCTGAATTATTCAGTCTTGCATTGCGGGAAGAAAGCGCAAGACCACTGGTCTCGCGAACCGTTGCAACCGGTACTATTTCAATCGGAAAATTCAAATCCCGAACCATCCGGCTAATTAAAAATAGTTGTTGGTAGTCTTTTTCGCCAAAGAGGGCAAAATCTGCCGGTACCTGGTTAAACAGTTTGGCGACTACGGTTGCAACGCCCTCAAAGTGTCCTTTGCGATAGGCATTGCACAGAACCGGCTCGCCGGTATCCACGGTTACATTGGATGAAAAGTCTTCTGGATACATCTCTTCTGCTGAGGGCGCATAGACGATCAGGTTTTCAAAATTCGAAAGAGCTTTAAGATCATCTGCTTCATCGCTGGGATAGGTTTCAAAATCATCTGAATTATTGAATTGGGTCGGATTAACGAAAATCGAAACAATGGTTTGATCAGCGATTTTAACAGCGCGGTTTACCAGACTGATATGTCCAGCATGCAATCCGCCCATGGTTGGCACCAGTGCAACGGTTCGTCCAGCCTCGCGGTAGCTAAGAACGCGCGACCTGATTTCGTTGATGGTTGTAATAAGTTCAGTCATGGTAGTGATCACGATTTCAGTTATTCATCGCCTGCATAGTCATACACATGATCGGGGGTAGGGAAGGTGCGGTTCCGCACTTCTTCGGCATATTCCTTTGCCATTTCCTGCACCTTGCTTCCGAGGTCAGTATATCTTTTTACAAATTTCGGTTTGAATTCTGTAAACATGCCAAGCATATCGTCGATTACAAGGATTTGCCCGTCACACCACATGGAAGCGCCAATTCCGATCGTCGGTATCTTCAGCTTCTTGGTGATTTTTCTTGCCAGTGCATCAGGCATTTTCTCGCAAACGACCGAAAACGCCCCTGCTTTTTCTATCGCAAGCGCGTCTTTGATGATACGTTTTTCATCCTCACCTTTGCCTTGTGTCTTATATCCACCAAACACATTGACAGATTGCGGTGTTAATCCCACATGAGCCATAACGGGAATGCCGCGTTGAGTTAAAAACTCAATGGTCTCCGCCATTTCAATTCCGCCCTCGATTTTCACAGCGCCGCATTCAGTTTCACGCATGAACAAGCTCGCTGTATCAAATGCCTGTTCGGGGCTTTTTTCATAAGAACCAAAGGGCATATCAATTACCAGAAGAGCGGATTTAAGGCCGCGCCGAACTGCACGACCGTGTAAAATCATCATTTCAACGGTCACCCCTAGGGTGTTTGGCATGCCATGCATTACCATGCCGACGCTATCGCCGACTAAAACCAGATCAGTATGAGGATCAATTAGTTTTGCAACTGGCGTAGTGTAAGCGGTTAGGCTCACAATGGGCCTGTCACCTTTCATGGCCAGAATGTCAGGTGGTGTTAGCGCTTTTATACGAGTTGAGACGCTCATCCCAATGTCCTTTTGCAATCGGCGAACCGCAGAGATGTTAGGTCAAACCGCGAAGCCTGCTAATTAACCATAAATGCGTAACAGCGTTTCAATTTGAATGCTATTCCAAGTCACGCAATAAATTATTTATCAATTGTAGAGATACTGGAGAGCAGAGTTTCAAACAAGGAATTCTTTTTTGTCAATTCGGCACGAAAATTGCCGGATTATCACTAACATTTGACTTTGGAACAAATTCAACTCACTTTTTGAAGTCAGCAGCATTCTAGACGCAGTAATCCAAAAGGGATACTGTGCCTTTGGTAATATGTAGGGAGGGTATTATGCGTATATTGTTTGCAAGCTTAATAATTTTCTGTGGGTTCTTAACGCTTCCAGCACATGCAGCGCGTGTGGAAGCGCGGATTGATATTTCTGAACAAAAGATGCGTGTCTATCAAAACGGTAGATTAAAACACGTTTGGAAAGTCTCTACGGCCCGCCGCGGCAAGGTAACACCGACTGGCACTTGGAGAGCCAAATGGCTTTCTAAAAACCATCGTTCAAGCATCTATAATAACGCCCCAATGCCGTATTCGATCTTTTATAGCGGTAATTTTGCGATCCACGGCACCAATCAGGTTAGCCGCCTGGGACGTCCTGCATCTGCTGGTTGCGTTAGATTGCATCCAAAACATGCTCGGGTTCTTTTTAATATGACTGCTCGTGCGGGCTTGAAGAATATGAAAGTCAGTATTCGCCGCTAGGGGCTGGTCTGGCGCTACATTTAACAAATCAAGGCTGCTATCTGGCGGCCTTTTTTTTGTTCTTTAGCTGCTCTGCTCTTTTGGCCATGAAATTTGGCCGCCATCTTTTGTGCAACCATAACCATTGTTCGGGATATTCGCGCACCCAGCGTTCGATGCAGGCATTGATGTCTTGGGTTAGTTGGTCTGTATCCAGCCTACCATCTGCCAATCTCGGTAGTTCCAATGCCGGTTCAATATCAATTCTAAATCTACCATTTGGTAATCGAATGCATCGTGCTGGAAATACCGGGCAATCGTATTGACGGCCGAGCTTTGCCAACAAGGGGTTTGCCATGGTTTGCTGATCGAAAAAGGAAATTTCTGTTCCCCGGCCAAAAAACTGATCTACCAGCATGCCAACTTTACCGTTTTCATCCATCACATTGGCCAATGCCCAGGAAGCACCTGCCTTCGATGGCACGAGATGGCCCATGGCGGTGGTTCGCGCAGCGAGTACTTTCTTTGCCATGTAGCGGTTGTTGGGCGGGCGGAAAAGGGCGGTGATGTTGACGCCGTAAGCTGCTGAAGCAATCGGCAGGATTTCCCAGTTCCCAGTGTGACCGGTAAAACAGATTGCCGGGCCATCTAAATCACGCAGATGATAGAAGTTTTCTTCACCGGTGATCTCTACTCGACCCTTAGACTGATCATTTTCATCAATATGGAATATTTTATCCAGATAGACATACTCTGCTGCAAGACGACCCATATTGGCCCACATCTCACTCAAAATTTTTTCTATTTCTTCGGAAGACTTCTCAGGAAATGCACGTTTTAGATTATCACGCGCGAGCTTTGTACGCGGATACCGCATCCCAAGGCCACGGGCAGCTTCAGCGCAGAACCAGATTGCCCCATCAGCTGGAAACAGTTTCAGGAGACCTAAAATGGCAAAGAAAAACTGAGCAATTACCCAGTCTTTTGCATTTCGCAAAAATACGACGATACGGCGGATGATTGCCTCAGTCATTCACCCGCATAATGATTTTACCGAATACCTTTCGGCTTTCCATTCGCTCCAGCGCAGTTGAAATATCCCCAAACTCGACTTCACTATCGACAACCGGTTTCACGATCCCACGTGACATTTTATCCATGGCATCAACCATGTTTTGCATCCGGCAACCAAATGAACCAATTAATCGCAATTGGCGTTGAAACAACATCATCAAATTTGTTTCTGCCGAAACGCCGCTAGTAGAACCACAGGTTACCAGTCGCCCGCCGGGACGCATAGAAAGCATGGAACCTGCCCATGTATCCTTGCCGACGTGCTCAAAAACCACGTCCACCCCTTTTTTCTTTGTAATCTTGCGAACAGCGCCTTCAAAACGGTCCGTGCGGTAGTTGATTACATGATCGGCGCCCAAGGCTTTGCAAGGTTCGATCTTTTCGTCGGAGCCGACCGTAGTAATCACAGTGCAACCAATTTTCTTTGCAAGCTGGATTGCAGCTGAGCCGATACCAGAACCGCCGGCGTGTATAAGTACTGTTTCACCAGGCATAAGCTTGGCATTGTCAAAAAACATATGTTCGACTGTTCCAAACGTTACAGGTGCTAGTGCAGCGCCGACTTCATCTACACCGACCGGTGCTTTAACTAGATTACGGGCCGGCATATTTGAAAGCTCTTGCGCGTAACCGTCTAAGTGAAAACCATGTACACCCATTGGATTTTCGCAATGATTGTCGCGGCCTTCGCGGGTTGGAAGACATGTACCACAAGTCTGCGCGCCATAAATTGAAACCAGATCGCCAACTTTGAAATTAGGAACACCGGGTCCTATTGCAGTAATTTCACCTGACGCTTCTGCACCCACGGTGATAGGCAGTTTGCGCTTGGCAAATGCCATGCCGCGCCAACCCCAGACGTCAATGTGGTTTAGGGCTACTACCCGTGTTTTGAATTGAACCTCACCCTGGCCTGGCTGAGGTGGCGGCGGTACATCAGTTATTTTGATTTCCCGCTCTGAAACAAGTTGAAGCGCACGCAAAGCGTTATCTCCGTTAGATTTTTCTCGAAATTGGTTAGGCTACTTCGCGACCGAATACAAGGCACGCATTTTGCCCACCAAAGCCAAATGAATTTGACAAGACATGAGAAACATCTGCTTGACGTGCTTCGTTTGGCACAACATCCAGTGGAATATCAGGATCAGGCGTTTCGTAGTTGATTGTCGGTGGAATTACGCCATCAAGCATTGTCTTGAAAGAAAACACAGCTTCAATTGCGCCGCCAGCAGTCAGAGTATGACCAATCATTGATTTGTTCGACGATATCGGTGTTTCGTGAATGCGGTCACCAAACACTGAATGGAGAGAATTATATTCCATCCGGTCGTTCTCCGGCGTCGAAGTGCCGTGGGCATTGATGTAACCGATATTCTCTGGCTTTACGCCTGCATCCTCAATAGCTGCAGAAATTGCAGTGATTACCGGTGCTCCATCTGGGCTTGATCTAGTACGATGGAAGCTGTCGGCTTTTTCACCAACACCACGGATTACGCCCAGGACTTTCGCACCTCGGTTGGTTGCAGCTTCTAGCGATTCTAGAACAAGTGCGGCTGAACCTTCTGACATCACAAACCCGCTGCGATCTTTGGAAAATGGTCGCGAAGCTTTTTCGGGAGCGTCATTGCTGGCTGTGGTCAGCGCAGAAAGCAGTGAAAACCGTATCAACCCTTCGGCGGTAACCGAGCCATCTGAGGCCACACACAATGCTGAATCGGTCTCGCCGCGGCGGATTGCTTCAATGCCTTGTTGCAGGGCTGTAGCACCGGAGGCGCAAGCCGTGGATAGCGAAATAGGCAGTCCCTTTGTCTCGTATTTTTCTGCCAGACGAAATGCAATCGTGCCCAACTGGATGAGGCTGTGCATTTTCTCCTGTTTTTTCTCACGTGCAGAGGTAAGCAGGCGTTCATAACCCATCTCACCGGCATCTGTGCGTGTAGCCAACTCAAACCGATGTTGCCATTCCAGTTCAACAGGCGGTGCTGCGAAATAGAGTGGACCTGGAAAACCTGCTTTTCCAAAGCCTGCCATCGCAAGCGCTTCTTCTGTTGTGGCATCAGCCATAGCAAATGAGATTTCAGGCGCTGAAACCTCTTCTACATCCATAAAGTCGACTGTGCCGGCTATGCGTGTGCTAAGTCCATCGGTTGAAAAGCGTTTGATCTGATGAATGCCGGACTTGCCCGCAGTCAATGCAGCCCAGTTATCTTCTATGCCTCGGCCAAGAGAAGAGACAGCGCCCATCCCCGTAACTGCAATTATAGGTCTGCCTTTGTGATCTGTGAATTTGTTGGCCATGCTTAGACTCCTAAACTGCTTCAACCATTGCGAAACCTTCACCACAAAGATGGGCAATTGATGTCACTAGAATGCTAGAGACGTCCGCATTGGCGTTTATTTCACTTGATTCAAACGGTGGATAGAATTCCTTGTTTTTCAAAGAAATTGCTGCAAGCGCCACGCCAGTTATAAAGCATGCTTCAAGTGGCTGACCGATTACACTTTGAAATGCGCGGGTAGGAATGTCACTGCCGAATGTTTTATTAAGCCAGTCAAACTCATATTTGGTTGAAGCTTTTACACCGGTAGCCCCGGAGATAACGGCGTCTGGTGTTTTTGCACCGATTTTTTCAAACATCGTATCCAGTCTTGAAGAACCTTTTTCACCGTCACGATTGCCGAGGTCTGAGCTAACTGATGTCAGTTTGGCATAGGTTGTTGCGCCGCGTGCTGCTGCGTGTTCTGCTTCTTCCAGCACAAGAAATGCTCCAACGCTGCCCATCCGCATTCCGCCACCGTTTTGCTGACGTGCATGAATGCCTTCTTTTCCGCCGGTGTAGAGGAAGTGTCCCAATGCATGGGGCAGAAGCGCATCAGGACGATCTGAACTATAAGATCCGCCAACAAGCATATGTGTGCTTTTGCCTGAAGCAATGCGGGCGGCTGCGTTTTCTATTGTGGAAACGCCTGCGGTTTCCTCGCCCATATATGTGCGTGAAGAACCAGTAACTTTATGCACAATTGAAATATTACCAGCGAGCAAGTTAGACAATTGAGCCAGAAAAAGAGTTGGGCGAAGGTCAGTAGGCAAGCGCTCGAGTAGCACAGCTTCCCGATCATTGCTTTCTAATGCATCCTTTAAAATCGCTTCATCAGTGGGTACGTCGCGCTCACCGCCGCCTGCAGCACAAACAAGGTCCATGGTAGCACAAAGGTCCAGGTTTTCTTTCAACCCAGCATCTTCAAGTGCTAATCCTGCTGTATAGGTGCCCAATCGTTGCCAGTTTTCCATCTGGCGTTGATCGCCACGGCGTGGAATTTGTTTTGACCAATCCATCTCTGGTAATGGATGCACCCCGTAAGGCGGGACGATATCTAAATCAACAAGCGGCTCAGGGGCCGTACCATTACCCAGAATGTCCCAATGTAAATCTGCTCCCTCACCATAACAGGAAACCAGACCAACGCCGGTAATATGAACTTCTTTTTTTCCAGTGCTCATCAATGAAATTCCAACAGGATAATTTTCCTGACTGTTTTGTTTTCAAGTTAAACAGACTTCTTCATGTCCGCAACCTGTGCTTTAATCACGTCTTGCAATTCCGGACTAGGGAACGGCATGATTGTAAAAGTTAGTTGCGCATTGGCAACGCGTTTACCCTCGCTTTTTATCTGAGCTTTGGTCACAGCGAAACCAGAACCTTCATGTTCAATAACGGCCTCTATCTCCAATGGCGCTTTTGGACCCACAAATCCGCGTAATTTTCCCTCTTTGACACCTGCCAGCAATGGAATTTTCTCGAAATTTATAGTGTGCATAATCAAAATGCCGGAAGCCTGGGCCATTGTTTCGATCATCAAGACACCAGGAACAAGGGGATGACCTGGAAAATGGCCCTCAAAGACTGGGCTTTCATCCGGAACGACGGACGTAGCATTCAACTTTTTTGCATCAAGGTCGACCGAAGGGATCCGGTCAATCATCTGAAAATATTCAAGCTGCATCTTGTTGGCCTATAAAACAAAACCCCCGTGGAAACGGGGGTCATGCAAATTACGAAAGGATCGGATTAAGCCTTGGCAGCCACCAGATCGTCAATTTTCGAGCACAAGTTCTTCATTACGAAGTATTCCTCGGTTGAGGCCTTGCCGTCATTGACTTCCTGGGTCCAGGTTTCCAAAGGAATTTTAATTCCGAAATCTTTGTCGATTGCAAAAACGATATCAAGGAAATCGAGGCTGTCGATTCCAAGATCATCAATTGTGTGGCTTTCAGGTGTAATTTCCTCGCGTGGAATTTCACTGGTTTCTGAAATGATATCTGCGACTTTATCGAAAGTGGACACGCGTTTTCCTCTTTATTTTAGCTGTTTCCAGGCAACGCTCTGAACTTTCTCAGTTTTATTGCACTTGGGAAACTTGAATGTATCTGGCACTGGACTTTGTAAAGCGCCAATTTACGCGCTTTTATCCAGAGTCTGACCAATTGTCCAGACTTGGTTTGTGAATGTTGAATTTGTCGTTAGATCTCCAAAATTATTTTTGGAACTGCCCTGTTGTTGTGAATATCTTCAAATCCTGAACCACCTTGTGAAAGTGGCCGTATTTCAGACCATCCCTGACGAGAGATATTACCTTTCGCAAGCAATTCAAGCGCTTCGCTAAAATCTGCATTCGTGTAGCAATATGTTCCGATAAACGCAATTTCCTGCAGTGTAAGCCGTCTTGTATCTAATCCTGGATCATTATCCTGCAAGCCGACATGAATAATCGTCCCGCCTGGGTTCACCATCGCAGATGCGGCCTTGCGCGTATGAGCAGAACCTACGCAATCGAATATCAAATCAAATGGTGTCTCTGGCTCACCATTAATGGGGTCAAGCGGGGTAGCCTGTGTGACTTCACCGAGCAAATTACGCCTTAGGGCGTTGGTTTCCGCGATCGTAACATTGCTGAAACCGTAATTTTGCAACACTAACGCGCATAAAAGACCAATTGCACCGCCACCCTGTATCAAAGTAGGAGCATTTCGATCACCCATGCGAACTATCCCGAGTTTTACCGCATGAACCGCAACAGCAAGAGGTTCTGCCAATGCTGCTTCATCAAAGGACAGGTGATCTGGAATTTCAAACAAGTTGTTCTCATGAATTGCAACGGCTTCAGCAAATGCGCCTGGAACGCGCATGCCAATCAATTCACGCGATGGGCATAGATGCTCATTGCCTGACAAGCAGAAATTACAGGTGCCACAGGTCATCAACGGATTTAGCGCCACCCTTTTGCCTGCGTATTTCCCGCTTTTTGCAATACCGACCGCCTCATGACCTAGAATCAGCGGCGGTATACGTCTGGCATCATGGCCGTGCCAGGCATGCATGTCCGACCCACAGATGCCACAATGGGAAAGATCAACCACAATACCACCGCTTTCAGGAACGGGTTCAGGTTCATCGCGAAACTCAGACCGCATTGTTTCGGTATAGACAAGCGCTTTCATTTCGCCGTATAGCCTCCATCAACAGCTAAAATCTGACCGGTTACATAACCGGAAGCATCAGAGGCAAGAAATACCGCAGGTCCTTTGAGGTCAGAAAGCTCGCCATTTCGGCCAATACAAGTCATCAAGGCGTGATGTTTGGAAAGCCCATCATCACCAAAAACTGGTGCTGTGAGTTCGGTTGGAAAAAACCCTGGCTGCAAAGCATTAGCTGTGATCCCATCTTTCGACCAGGCCTCCGCCATTGCGCGCGTTAACTGGGATACTCCCCCTTTGGAAGCGCCATAGGAAATACCATTGGTAAATGCGCGCTCAGATTGCAGGGATGCAATATTGATAATCCGGCCCCAATTCTTTTGTTTCATTTTAGGCACGAAAGTCTGGGCAATAAAGAAGGGGACACTAAGATTAAGATGGATGGTCTGCTGCCATTCGTCCGGCGTGATTTCATCTGCCGACTTACGCGTATTTATTCCGGCGGCATTTACAATGATATCGGGAAATGTACCGTGCGTTTCGCAAGCCTCTTTAATGACTGTCAGCGGACCATCGGAAAAGAAATCCGCCGCAATCGACAGGCCGTTTCGGCCTTCCAGGGTTTCTTTCAACTTATCTTCGCGTCGACCAACGACGAGCAGATAGGCACCTGCATCTGAAAGCGCCTCCGCGATAGCTCTACCGATTCCCGTACCGCCTCCGGTTACAAGGGCAGTTCTACCTTTTAAGGAAAATATATCGCCACTCATTAGGGTTCTCGGCCTTAGCCTATTCCGAGATCGAAATTCTCGCCCTCAAAATATTTGCGCAAACGAGCATCACCTGCGCGGGCATGGCCTTCCATACCCTCCAGACGAGAAATCCGGGCCGCTGCCTGACCAACTTCACGATTGGCTTCCTGGGTCATGCGTTGGGTTGTCACCACTTTCATGAATTTATGTACTGAAAGACCGCCGGTATAATGCGCTGCACCCTTTGTCGGCAGGATATGATTCGTGCCGGAACATTTGTCTCCATAGGTAACCGTGGTTTCTTCACCGATAAACAATGAGCCATAGGACTTCAGATTGTCTGTGTACCATTGATCCTGTGAGGTCTGGATTTCGAGATGCTCAGACGCGTATTTATCTGATATCTCGCAGATTTCTTCTCGTGTATCACAGTGAATGATCTCACCATAGTCACGCCATGCAGCGGTTGCAGCCTCTCGGGCGGTATCGGGCAGGGCATTGATCAAACCATCCATCTTGGCGGTGACGGCATCTGCGTGATCCTTTGAGGTGGTAAATAGCCAAGCGGGCGAATCAAAGCCGTGCTCGGCCTGACTGACCAGATCTTCGGCTACGATTTGCGGATCAGCAGTTTCATCAGCAATGATGCCAATCTCCGTAGGGCCTGCAAACATATCAATGCCAACCCGGCCGTAAAGCATACGCTTTGCTTCAGCCACGAAGCGGTTGCCAGGACCGGCCAGGAAATTGGCAGGTTTTCCCGTGAATAGGCCGTAAGTCATGGCAGCAATACCCTGAACCCCACCAAGAGCCAGAATATGGTCCGCACCACATAGGTCCATTGTATAAAGGATTGCAGGATTAATGCCTTCACCCGGTTTTGGCGCAGAGCAGGCAATCACATTTTCAACACCGGCAACTTTTGCAGTTCCCACTGACATGATTGCGGAAGCGACATGGGCGTATCGCCCGCCCGGTACATAACAACCGGCTGTTACCATCGGGATCAGTTTCTGACCTGCCCAAAGGCCGGGTGACAATTCAGTTTCAAACTCTTCAACAGACGCCTTTTGTGCTTCTGCGAATTTGCGAACCCTGTCAAAGGCAAACTGAATATCGTCTTTCAGCTTCTGATTCACCTTTTTTGAAGCAGCTTCAACTTCCTGCGGACCAACAACTATATTGCCAGTGTAATTATCAAGCTTTTCGCCGTAGGCTTTTGCAGTTTCTTCGCCGCCAGCCTCAATTTCAGCAAGCATAGTTGAAACGATTTTACGCGTTTCATCTTCGCCGGTTGCAGGAGACTTCTCAGCCTTCTTCAAATAGGTAATCGCCATGTCATATCCTTATAATTTATAATTCCTATAGCGGCAAAATCCTATTCACTAAAGCCGGAATATCCAAAAAAGCCGACTTCACTACCAGAAGGTGACAGGAACTCAGGAAGCCATAGGGCAATACCAGGTATCAGAAGGATCAGCACAAGGCCAATAACCTGAATAACCATAAATTGCATCATGCCTAGATAAATATCCTTCAAGTCCCAAGAGGGAACGACACCCTTAAGGAAGTAGGCGGACAGGGCAACCGGCGGACTGAGCCATGCAGTTTGCAGGTTCACCGCTACCAGAATTGCAAACCAGGTCAGGTTAACACCCATATCGACCAGCAACGGCACCAGAATTGGCACGATGATCACGACGATCGGTACCCATTCCAATGGCCAGCCAAGCAGGAATACCAGAGCCATGATGAAGAGTAGCATCACCACAGTGGAAAGCTCGAAGCTTAGCAGTAATTCGGTCAAGTATTTGGGAGTCCCCAGTTCTGAGAACACCGCGCCAAAATAATTGGATGCGGCAACCAGGAACATAATCAACACGGTAATTTCCAACGACTTGATAAGCGAGTCATAGAAATCAGGAATGTTGAATTTCCGATACCCTATTGACAGAATGATCGAACCAAATGCGCCACAGGCGGCGGCTTCTGCCGGCGTTGCCCAGCCTGCCAGAATGGAACCTAGCGCAAAGGCAATCAAAATGGTTGGCGGTACTAGACCAAGGAAGAATTCTCCCCACAGATCAGAGAAATAAAACCCACCCGGCTTATTGGAACGCATGTACCGGAATACGCCGACCATAAGACCAAACCAAATCAGCGGCACAAAAAGACCATCTAACGGAAACAGATCAAAGCCGCTGTTAGTGCCAACGAACATCAACCATATAAGTGCGATAATGCTGCCGATAACTGCCAAAACTTCAAACAGGTAATAAGGTGAAGTATCCGGCTGTTCATCGACTGGTAGGGTAGGTCCAAGACTTGGGTCAAGGATACACCGGCCCACCGCATATACTAGATAAAGTGTTGCAAGCATAATGCCTGGAATGATTGCTGCCTGGAACAAGGTGATGACGTCAATCTCCAGCACCGGACCCATAACGATCAACATGATTGAAGGCGGGATCAGAATGCCAAGTGTGCCACCTGCCGTGATTGTACCCGCCGCCAGCCGAACGTTATAGCCAGAACGGTTCATCGTGCTTGCAGCCATGATACCGAGAATTGTAACTGATGCACCAACGATACCGGTTGCAGCTGCAAATATCGTAGAAACGATAAGGACCGCGATAAACAGCGCACCTCGTGTTTTCGACATCATCATCTGGATTGCATTGAACAGGCGTTCCATAAGTCCCGCTTTTTCCATCATGATACCCATGAAGATAAACAGCGGAACTGCCACAAGCTGCGTGCTCAGCATTGTCTCATCCGTTTTAAGGGTGAGCAGGTAACTGGTGATGCCGGAGTCACGACCCCAAGAACCAAACACAAAACCTAGGAAAACAAGCGTAAATGAGATTGGAAAACCAACGAAAATCGAGAACAGCATAGCTGCAAGCATCAACAAACCGATTGTTGGCTTTTCGAAATCAAGGAACGTAAACAGGCTGCCTGCATTTCCAAAAAAGTCAGTTATCCAGACGTATAACATGGCAAGCATTGCCGGGTCTTCTGCTCGGCGTACATGACGGGATATATCCCGATCGAAGAACACAACGACAAAGATGAAGGCAAGCAAGATCAGGTAGGGCAGAAGAATTCGCAGAAAAACCTTTTCCCGTTCTTTGCCCATCTGGTGGAAACAGCGGAACAATTCCGGGAAACCTTGCAGGAACAGCAGGAATGCACCGACTGGCATGGCAAGACGGGCAGGCCATAAAATAGGCGCCCAGGTTGAATCACCAGCGCGTTCGTTTGATTCAAAGGCACCAAGCCAGAAATCAAAAGCAGCCCAGGCAAAGAACAGCATGGCCGGAAAATAAAACAAAAGATAAAGTGTGGCATCAACCGTTGCCTGCGTCTTTGGTGTCCAATTGCGATAGAGAAAATCTGCGCGAATATGGACGCCCCGCATCAAAGCGTAAGCAGCCGCCATCATGAAGAATATGCCACCGGACATTCGGGAAATATCAAATGCCCAAAGGGTTGGGCCTAACCCAAGGTCTCGGGCCACCTGGTCCATGCCGTAGCTGGCAAGAACACCAAAGGCTTTCCGTGATATCACCTCAAAGACCATTACGAAAATCAATGGCACCAATAATATACAGGTTATGCGACCAACCCATAGATTGAGCACATCAATAGACGCTGTAATGGGCTTTTGCCACCAGGTCATATTTTCAGGAGTTTCGCCGGGTTGTTCAGCCCGTCTTTCAGCAATCGACTCGTCTGTTATGTCGAGTTTCGAAATATCTACATCATCAGCCATCCGGACCTCCCCCAACCCAGATGAGAACCCATAAAATCATGGATCTCATACTATCACTTAGAAAAATACTTCATATTCAAGCATTTATCAAAATGAAAGAACTGGGCGGACCAGCAAAGGCCCGCCCATTATACAGTCTTACTTCACAGAGTCAGCAAATGCTTTACCCAAAGAAGCATTTGAAGCTTGCGCGCCTGCCCAGAAAGGAACTGCAATCGCAGCAAAATCTTTCTGTGACTGCCAGACTTGGGCGAAGAATGCGTTTTCAGCAGCGTTCTTCTCAAGTGCAGCACCAGCTGCATTCATGTAAGCTGGGAAGTAGTCAGCAGGTGTATCATGCAAGATAACGCCGTGGTTCTCTGTAAGGTCTTTCAGAGCTTTACCGTTTTCATAGATCCGGTAGCTCATTGCCTTGGAAAGAGAAGCGTTAGCAGCAACTTCAATTGCTTTTTTCTGATTGTCAGTCAATGCATCATACACATCGCCATTGATGTAAATGTCAGCATTAACAACAACCTGGTGAAGACCCTGAAGGTAGTAGTGTTTCAGGACTTTCTGGAAGCCGAACACAGAGTCAGGCTTCGGGCAGCACCATTCAGCAGCGTCGATTGTACCGTTTTGAAGTGCTGGCAGAATGTCACCGCCACCCATAGCAACAGAAGCAACGCCAATGTCTTTATAGGTTTGGCCTGGGATGCCAGGAGGTGTACGGAAACGATACTTGCGGAAGTCATCCATTGAAGTGATAGGCTCTTTGAACCAACCAAGTGCTTCAGGACCAACAGGCTGGAGCATGAAACCTTTAACGTTCATGTCCATTTCGTCCCATAGCTGGTCGTAAAGCTCACGTCCACCACCGTACTGGAACCAGGACAGGAATGCGATGTTATCGATGCCAACACCTGCGCCGGCCACTGGAGAACCAAACAGCATTGCTGCTGGGTGCTTACCAGACCAGTAGTGTGTCCAAGCAAAACCTGCTTCAACCAGGCCTTTGTCAACCGCGTCAAGAATGTTGTTTTTCGCTGCAACAGCACCATCCGGCAAAATTTCGAATTTTACTTCGCCATTTGTCAGTGCAGAAACATCGTTTGCAAATTCCTGAAGCATGAACACTTCATCTGCCTTTGCTGGCAGGACTGATTGAATACGGATTACAGTTTCCGCAAAAGCCGCAGATGCGGTTAGTGAAAGCGCGATAGCGGAACCCGCAACCAGCTTTCCAGTTTTTGATAGAATAGACATTAGAATCCTCCCTTCTGTCTTTTCCCCTCCGAGATAATTAGTAGTGCCATCACTTCCCCGTCGAAGGATCAGGATGATGTTTCCTCACTACAATCTACATGACAGTCACGCCTGCCAATTTCTGTTTCCTGCAATCACCGCATTAAGCAGCAAAGCAGGATAATAATCTAGCTAATTCCAGGAACACCTCCTGATATCCCTAAGTAAGCCAATATTCCGCGTTCTGGATCGAAGATGCCCTTATACATCATCTCAGCTGATACATAGACCAAGACTATCAATCCAATCCAAGAAATCCATGGATAGCGCGTTAACAGCTTCATAATCAACGTGGCAAAAAATGCCATTGCAATAATTGCGATTGCCAATCCAATAACCAGTTTGGTTTGATCTCCGTCCGCAATTGCCGCGACTGCTAACACATTATCGATCGACATTGATACATCTGCCAGGGTGATCGTCCAAAGCGCCGATACCAATGTCCTGCGTGGCGCTCCGGTGTACCCGGCTTCCAAGTTCTCCGCGTCTTCCATTGCATGGGCCGCGCGTTCATCTGCCTGCTCACGGATTTCCTGATAAAGTTTCCAGCATACCCAAAAGAGTAGAATTGCGCCGATGAGTAGAAGACCTGGAATGCCCAGAAGTTTGGTTGCGACCAAGGCAAAGACAATTCGCAATCCGGCTGCCACTATCATGCCGAACAGGATGGCCTTCTTTCTTAGTTCCGGAGAGAGTCCGGCTGCAGCCATGCCGATAATCAAAGCGTTGTCGCCAGATAATACGATATCGGCAACGATAATTTTGAAGTAGTCGGCAAAATTAGCCACTAACCATTCAATCATGAGACATCCTCCAAGATCATGTCTGAAGCTTTTTCACCAATCATGATGGCTGGTGCGTTTGTATTGCCTGTAGTTATGATTGGCATGATAGAGCAATCAGCGACCCGAAGGCCTTTAACACCATGCACGCGCAATCTCTCATCAACAACTGACATGGCGTCATTGCCCATTTTACAGGTGCCTGTTGGATGATAAATCGTGACCGCCGTATCACGTGCCCAATTTAAAAGTGCATCATAATCATCATCGGGAATTTCATCACTTGGACCATGTGCTTGTGTAATCATGGACTTAAGTGGCTCTTGCCTTGAAATATTTCTGGTGATCCGAATACCTTCAACAAGCGTGTCACAATCAAGTTTCGTCGAAAGGTAATTGGGATAAATTTTAGGGTAATCCCGAACATCAGAAGAGACGAGTTCCAGGTGTCCCGCACTTTCTGGACGAAGCTGGAGAACCGATGCGGTGAATGCAGAAAATTTATGCGGCCCGTCGGCGGGCTTATCTGCACTCCAGGGCTGGATATGAAATTGGATATCTGGCGAATCAAGTTCCATCCGTGTTTTCAGAAAACCCGTTCCCAGGCTTGCAGCCATCGTCATTGGACCTGTCCGGTTCCAGGCATATCGCAATGCAATCTTAGCTTGTTTATAAAGGCTGGTGATCTCTGTATTGATTGTGGGAACATTGACCTTGAAAACGGGTCTAGCCTGCAGGTGATCCTGTAGGTTTTTACCCACTCCCTTAAGGTTCTTTTGAACGGTGATGCCTTTGGCTTTTAATTGATTTGCGTCACCCAATCCCGATAGCATCATGATTTGCGGTGATCCTATAGCGCCAGCAGAAAGAATTACTTCCCGCCTTGCCTTGATTTGAGTTCGCTCACCGCCACGCAATACGCTGATACCTGTTACGCGACCATCTTCAACAATCAGCTTTTCGGTCTGCATATTTGTGAAGACTTTTAGGTTTGGACGGTTGTTGGCCGGCTTGAGATAAGCAACAGCAGAAGAGCAGCGCCTGCCATTTTTTGCGGTGAGCTGAAAATATCCAACCCCTTCTTGATCAGGGCCATTGTAGTCTTCAGTTTTTTTGTAACCAGCGTTTACCGCAGCATCTAACCATGCGTCTACGATTTCGCGTTTCAGCCTGGTGGGCGAAACATTAAGTGGACCGCTCTTACCGCGGTATTCACTTGAGTTCTTTTCCCATGTTTCTGCTCGTTTGAAATAAGGAAGTACGTCATCCCAGCCCCAGCCTGAATTGCCAGCTTGCCGCCATTGGTCAAAGTCCTGGGGTTGGCCTCGTACGTATAGCAGGCCATTGATTGAGCTAGAACCGCCTAGAACTTTGCCCCGGGGCCAGGCAATAGAACGTCCATTGAGGCCCGGATCTGGCTCAGTAAAATACTGCCAGTCTGTTCGTGGGTTGCCCATCGTTTTGAAGTAACCCACGGGAATGTGAATCCATGGATAATTGTCCTTGCCGCCAGCTTCAACAACTGCAACTTTAAAGTTTGCATTAGCCGATAACCGATTTGCTATTACACAACCTGCTGAGCCTGCCCCTACAATGACAAAATCAAACTCCAAAAACTTCCCCCAAAGTCAAAAAATGAGACTTTTTGTCTCGATAATCATTTTTACATGATTTTTTGCCAGACGCAAGCTAGTGATTTAAGATGTCTACAGTAATGGCTGGCTTGCCATGAACGGGGAGGGGATAAATGGACGGCATTAGCGGTGAGAAAAGACTCGCGACCAATTTAAGGACCTTGCATATCATTGAGATCATGGGTCGCAGCGAACATGCTATGACAGCTACGGAGATTAACGATACGCTCGGATTGCCAAAGCAAACTGTGCATCGGCTATGTGCAACCTTGGAGAAAGAGGGGTTCTTGATCCGTGAGGTAAACGGTAAGCGATATAGTCCGAGCGTTCGATTAAAGAAACTTGCGACGGGTATCTTGTATTCTTCTCGCGGTGATCTTGCGCGACATCAGGTGCTAAAGTCCATCGCCAGCCAAATAAAGGAAACCGTAAACTTGGTCGTTCCTGAAGATGACGGAATGATGTATCTGGATCGGGTGGAAGCTGACTGGCCGTTACGCATCCAATTACCCGTTGGTTCAAATGTTCCATTTCATTGCACGGCAAGTGGCAAAGCTTTTATGGCAACGCTTTCACCGATCCGTCGCCGTTCAATAGTCCGCAATATGGAATTAAAACAGCTTACTTCCAATACCTACACGGACGCCGAGCTGTTTCTTTCAGAACTAAATCGCACATCGCATCAGGGATATGCTATTGATAACGAAGAGTTTATAGATGGTATGGTTGCAGTTGCGGTGCCAATCGTTGATGATAATGGAAGATATTGCGCCTCGCTTGCTTTTCATGCCCCTGCACAACGAATTTCGATCGATAAAGCAATAAGCTATAGGGAAATTTTGACAGAAGGTGCTGAAAGACTGGCGGAAACCCTGTACAGTTAATTGACGTAGCTCGTACAATTTGGTCTGGCGAATTGCTGACGTATATCAGTTATTCGTGTTTTGGATAGGGAGGTTGCTGGATGACAAAACTTACTGGTTCATGCCTTTGTGAAAAGGTTACTTTCAAAGGTGATGCAGATATCAAGGCAATTATCAATTGCCATTGTGACGACTGTCAAAAGGTTACTGGCTCAGTTCACGGTACTTTGATGATTGTTCCCCAAAGCGACATTGAAATGGTCGGCGAACCATCAACATTTGAGCATGTAGCTGACAGCGGGAACCAGCTTACCAAGATTTTTTGTTCGAGTTGCGGTTCACAGGTTGCAGGTCTTAACACAGGCCGTCCCGGCATGATGACGTTACGTGCCGGGTCAATCGATCAAAAAGAGTTGGTCAAACCTGCGATGAACATTTATTGTAATAGTGCTATTGAGACCACCCCAATGGATAGCGAACTGAAAACGTTTCCGAAAATGCCTGGATAATATCTCACGGGCGCCAAATAACTGCTCGTGGCGCTAAAATATCAACAGATATTCTTAGACATTTCACATAAATTTCTGCCTATTCTATTGAACAATAATTAACATATTTGTGGCATTTTCCGATCTGATATGTTAAATTTCGGGCGGCAGTTTTGCGGGTACTTGCAAGTAATTTTCTAAAATCGATACGCGGGAATGTGGCACTTACAGCTGGTTTAATGGCGCCGATCTTTTTAGGTGTTGCTGGCGTTGGTGTTGACTACAGTATTATTTACCAAAAAACTTCCAAATTACAGGAAGTAGCGGATAGCTCAGCCCTTGCCGCTGTTAGAGAATTAAGCATTGTCGGCACTGACGAAAATCAAATCTTTCAGGTTGTCAAAGCATTTACAGCGTCATCCGGTATTAGTCAGAAACGAGGCGAAGAGCTTGTTGTTGATACGCAGACTGACTTCGAAACAAATGAAGTAACTGTTTCCCTAGAATATTACTGGAGCCCGCTGTTTGCACACTTTATTGATGCAGAAGCACTGCCAATCAAAGTTTCAACTACAGCGAAGATTGCAGGTGAGGGATTGACCTGCGTCCTGGGTCTCATGCAACCAATTGGTAAAGCGCTATCCAGCTTGCATTTTGATAATCGATCCGTATTGGAAGCGTCCGGGTGCAGCGTATTTAGTAACTCAAAAGCATGGGCAAGCATTCGCGCTGACAGGCGTGCAAGGATAAATGCATTAACAATTTGCTCTGCTGGTGGTGTTCTAAGACGCGGCGCTCCGAAATTTAATCCTCAGCCTATAACTGACTGTCCACCAGTAGAGGATCCATTGATTGACCGCGTTGCACCAGCGGTAGGCAATTGCACAGAAAAAGATCTAATTGTTACAACCAAACAATTACTTGAACCCGGCGTTTACTGTGGTGGCCTACGCATTGAAGGTAATGCTGAGGTTAAATTGAGAAGAGGGATTTATACGATAAAAGACGGGCCGTTAATCGTTACAGATACCGCAAGCCTTCATGCAGACGAAGCAAGCTTTCATCTTACCGGACAGGATTCTGTTTTTGAATTTCATGAAAATACCTCTATCTCTCTTGCAGCTATGCAAGATGGTGCACTGGCGGGCCTATTGGTTTTTGAAGAGCGTAGTGTTCCGTATTCCTTTGGATTTAATCCTAATAGTTTGATCGACGACCCTGAATACGAACATCCAAATATGCGTCTCCACAAAATTTCCAGCAACGATGCCAGAACTTTGCTAGGTACGATTTATGTGCCGAGGAGTATTCTTTTAGTAAACGCTAATGCTCCGGTAGCAGATGCATCAGCGTATACTGCAATTATTGCAGGAAGGTTTTGGCTAAGAGAAGGGCCGACCCTTTATCTGAATGCTGACTATACAGATACACTGGTACCGGTACCTACTGGTCTGGTTAATGCTGAACCTCGAATAGTAAGGTAAATTTCCCTACTGAGAGGTTCCTATCTGCGCTGCATTAAGCTTGGACGCAGTAAATACGCCAAGAAAATCCTTGTATATACATGTTAGGGGAGTAGTCTTCGCTTACCGAGTGAGTCTCGGTTTTTTTGTGGCGATGGAGCGGAACACAAGTGCGCCTGATCATCTCGTTGTCGGCCTTGTTATTATCTGTGATTTTCGTCCAGGTGGGTTCCGGTTCGCTCGGTCCACTTGATGCGTTATCAGGCCTTGAATTAAATTTCACTTCAACTTCAATTGGTTATCTAGGCTCTGCGCACTTCGTTGGCTTTTTTCTCGGGTGCGTCTTAAGCCCTTATATCGTAGCCCGTTCCGGGCATGCGCGCGCCTTTGCGGTGATGGCTGCTACGTCTGCAATTTCCATTCTGATGCATCCGGTATTGCCTGAAGTATGGTTTTGGATGATTTTGCGCGTGGCCTCTGGCTTTGCGGTTGCGGGATCTTATACAGTGATTGAAAGCTGGTTGCAGTCCAAGCTTACTAATGAAAATCGTGGCACTGTGTTTTCGGTCTACCGTATTGTGGATATGACAGGAACGCTTCTTTCTCAAATAGTTATCGCAGGGCTAACGCCCGCGCATTACATATCCTACAATTTAATTGCAGTGGTTGCTTGTTTGGCGCTTATGCCCTTGGCGCTCACCCAGTCAACAATGCCGGCATTGCCAAAAACAACAAGTTTTCGACCGTTTTTCATTTACACGATCTCGCCTTTGGCCGCTTTTGGTACCATTGTCGTTGGATTAACAAACTCTTCATTTCGGATGGTCGCGCCTGTTTATGCAAAGCAGTCAGGCCTGTCACAGTCTGGTATCGCAACGTTTCTGGCCTTGGCAGTTGTGGGAGGAATACTGGCTCAGTTACCAGCTGGAATGATAGCCGACCGTTTGAACAGGAGAATAACACTTATATTTTTCAGCGTATTATCGGTGCTTGTTTGTGGGTTAATCACCTACGCACCGGTAGACCAGGTAATGGGAATTCCGCTGGTCTATATCGGATCCTTTTTGTTTGGTGTTGCAACCATGCCGATTTATTCAATTTGTGCTGCGCACGCGAGCGACTTTGCAAAGAAAGAAGACATGCTTGCGTTAAGTGCCTCGCTTATCTTTTTCTATGCGCTTGGCGCGGTGGTAGCGCCATCCTTTGCCGGTTATCTGATTGATGTCTATGGACCACCGGCAATGTTCACCTTCATATTGTTCGCGCATCTTGCACTTTTGGCCTACACTTTATGGCGGTATATGCGCCGTCCTACGACAGGCAAGCAACGTCCCTACAAGTATATGCCGCGTACAACGCTTTACATTGGTGGGTGGGCAAAGCGGCAAAAATCAAAGGACAAGTCGGGCAAAAATCCAAACTCGGACTAGCTGCGGTTGTCTTGTCGGATACGTTATATTCAGGTGATTGAATGGTTTTTCAGGCTGGTGAACTTCTATATCCCGCAATTGCAGTCATTTTTTTGCTCGCTGGCACTCTGAAAGGGGTGCTTGGATTTGGACTTCCCATGATATCCATGGCGCTGCTTCCGTTTTTCGTTTCCATTGAGCAGGCAGTTTCGATTTCGGCGCTGGTTGCACCATTTACCAATCTGCTTCAGTTGTTCAGTTCTGGAAACATCAAAGGAGCCGTCAAGTTTGTCTGGCCTGTAATTGTTGCACTTTTTGTAGGAGTAATTTTCACCCATTGGTTCTTGCAGGGCATTGAAGGTGAATGGCTTTTGCTTCTGGTCGGCGCGACGATACTACTGTTCTGCTGCCTGGAATTTTCTGGCTTTCGGTTTAACATAGAAGAACATTCGCGCACCCGTTTCGCATTGGGCTTCGGGTTCTTGGCAGGTATAGCAGGGGCGTTAACTGCGTTAAACGGCTGGGCATTCGTACTTTATCTTGTGGGGTGCAATCTTTCCCGTGCGATGTTTCGTTCCTCTATTGCCGTGTTATTTATCGTCTCTGGCATATTAGTCAGTTCATCATTTTGGGCATTGGGTTGGATTACTGGCCAAACCATTTGGTTTGGTTTAATTGCACTTGCCGCGTCATTCGTCGGCATGTGGATTGGAGACAAAATAGGTCAGCGCGTTCCAAATGAACAATTTCGAAAGATTATTCTTTTCGCTCTTGCTGTCTTGGGATCAATAATTGTTGCACGGGCATTTAGTTGAGCAAACCTACTGTAACCTTAGTCTGTGCTGACGCCACAAAACTCCTGATTGAGATAAATGAGCGGTCTGCGAAGACCTGATTGAACAAATTCAACTTTACCGATGATAATGTAATGACTGGTTGCGGAAACAATCTGCATCTTGGAGCAAACGAACGCTGTAACATCGTTGAAAACCGGCTGTGCGTTTTCAGAGCTGTGCCAGTTTATCGTATCAAACGGATCCTCTTGCGAAGCAGTCAGCGGTATGCCGGCAAAAGATCGCGCAGTTTCAACTGCATTTTCCGGTAATACATTTACGCAGAAATTTTTATTTTCGATAACTGCTTTGGCAGTTTGACCTGTCTTGTTCAAGCAGACTAGGATCGTAGGCGGATCTGCGGAGACTGAACAAAAAGAACTGACCGTTGCACCATGCCGGCCGCCCGAACCATCTGTAGTGACAACGGTAACGCTGTTTGCGACATTGCGCATGGCGCCCGTAAAGGCATCGCGAATGATCAACTGGTCAGTTTTTTCGAGCAAAATCCACACCTTATCTTGAGGTTGTAAATAAGCGTGTTACCATCCAATCCCTGATCTGACTATCTGTTAGTCATCAAAAAATACAGGTTTGGGCAGCACCGTTCATATTTGCAGGAGATGATATGGAACTTAATGATGAAATCAAAATATCGGCACCCAGAGACACCGTATATGAGGCTCTAAATGATCCGGAAATTTTACAGCGATGCATTCCTGGTTGTGAGGAACTTACGAAGCATTCGGATAATGAAATGGAAGCCAAGGTTCTTTTGAAAATCGGGCCGGTAAAGGCGCGGTTTAGTGGCAGTGTGGTTCTCGATTCATCCCTTGCGCCGGATGCATTTTCTCTTAATGGAGAAGGCAATGGTGGCATTGCGGGATTTGCCAAAGGCGGTGCTAATGTAAAGCTGACCGAAGACGGAGGTGAAACAATACTTCAATATACTGCAAAGGCGGATGTTGGCGGAAAAATCGCTCAGCTTGGAAGCCGGCTTGTCACGAGTACTTCGCAGAAACTTGCCAAGAAATTTTTTGCAAATTTCGCGGAAGTTTTAGCCGAAGGCTAAGATTTAATATCGTCGCGAAAGATCGGGTTTGACCAGGCCTTTTTGCCGTCTTTATCGACGATCGTTACGCGCATCCAGGGCGAATTCTGTAAACGCTTGATATTGACTTTTCCTTTGGTCAAATCCTTGTCTGCAACAGACGCGGTGGCAGATCCATAACCCTGAACGATCATGCGCTCGACAGGGGAACTTTCGATAATAACCTGGTCCTGGTCCCAGGTTATCGACTTAATGTTGGGTCCCTGACTTGAATAGTAATGTCCTGA
>JBCCBE010000020.1:0-41280 GCA_039814425.1 Pseudomonadota bacterium | reverse complement strand
GTCGGGTGTCACATCATAGATTTCAGCGAAGCTCTTTGCTTCATGGCCAAGGATTGTATCTATTTCATCTGCGGTCCAAACATAGAATTTACCTTCCTCTCCCTCGCTGTCAGCATCTACGCTGGAATAGAAAGCACCTTCCTTATGGGTCATTTCACGTTGAAGCCATGATATCGTTTCTTCGATTCGATTGCGAAATAAACTTTTGCCGGTTAATCGATAGGCAAAACTTAGGTGACGTAGGAAATGGGCATTGTCATACAGCATTTTTTCGAAGTGTGGTGCTAGCCACCGGTCATCTACGGAATATCGCGATAACCCACCGCCGATGTGATCATAAATTCCTCCATTGCATAGGCCCTCCAGGGTTTTGATAAAAGCTGACTGACATTGGTTGGTTTCGCCAGGTTTAATGCCACGCGCCCAGGTTTCCATAATTGGTGCATTGGGAAATTTGGGAGCTCCCTTTATCCCGCCATTAACCGGATCATGAATTTTCAGTGTTCGGTTTCTAAAATCAAGAAATAGATTGGCATCGGGTACAAATTGCTGAGGTGGTATTTTGTGGATTTCAGAGAGATATTTTTTCAAGGCCTGCGTGTTTTTGAAAAGGCTGTCTGATTGTTCGTGATAAGCATTTGAAAGGGAGTGCAGGACTTGTTGAAACCCTGGCCGACCGTGAGCTGGAGCGGGTGGAAAATAGGTTCCTCCCCAATATGGCAGGCCATCTGGAGTTAAAAACATGGTCAGGGGCCATCCGCCCTGCTCTCCCATTGCATGAAGTGCTGCCATATAAATTTGATCGATATCCGGCCGCTCTTCACGATCGACTTTAATATTCACAAAGAGGTCGTTCATGAGTTGTCCAGTTGTATTATCTTCAAAACTCTCATGCGCCATAACGTGGCACCAGTGGCATGCGGCATATCCAATCGATAGTAGGATCGGCTTATCAACCGCCTTTGCGTGGCTGAGAGTTTCTTCGCTCCAGATCTGCCAATGGACCGGATTATCTGCATGTTGTTGCAGATATGGACTGGAGGCTTCTGACAGGCGGTTGCGTTCGAACGGGGATGGAGTCATAGGAGTGCCCTGTGAATTGATTTACTGAGAGATGGCGTTTTATTGTCTATTCATCAAGATACAATCGTAGGTCTGTCCAGTGGCGCTCTGCCAAGTGGGATTGCAATCCTGCGCGTTTCTGGTCCTGCCTGTGAAAAGATTGTCCAGGCCTTGAAGTGTGATTTACCGGTAGCACGCGCCGCGAAACTATCTCGGTTTCTAGATCCAGAGTCAGGAGATTTGCTTGATCAGGGGCTACTGTTATGGTTTCCAGCGTCTTCCAGTTTCACTGGAGAGGACTGTTTGGAGCTTCACCTGCACGGTAGTCGAGCTGTTGTTTATAAACTTCTTTCAGTTCTTTCTGGTATGGAAACTGTTCGATTGGCCGAAGCGGGTGAATTTTCACGTCGAGCATTTGAAAACGGCAAGTTTGATCTCACAGAGATTGAAGGAATAGCTGATCTGATAGGAGCGGAAACCGAAGAACAGCGAAAACTTGCGCTTGATCAGATGCAGGGTTCCTTGCGGAAATTGTATGAAGATTGGCGATCTCGTCTTATTCGTGCTCAAGCGTTGATAGAGGCGGAGCTTGATTTTTCAGATGAGGATGACGTTCCCGATGATACAAGTGTTGCTGTTCGCGATATTATTTTGGCACTAAATTCCGAGATATTGCGTCACCTTACAGACAATCGTGCTGGGGAAATTATCCGGGATGGATTTCGTGTAGTAGTGATGGGGAAGCCAAATGTTGGTAAATCATCCCTGTTGAACCATCTTGCGAAACGTGAAGTTGCGATCGTTACCGAACAAGCTGGGACTACACGGGATATTCTGGATGTTCATCTTGATATCGGAGGCTATGCGGTAATTTTGTCTGATACGGCAGGATTGCGGGAAACCGATGATATAGTTGAACTGGAAGGCATTCGCCGTGCACACGCAGCAAGCCGCTTAGCCGATTTTATTATTCAACTTTGCCCAAGCGATACAGAGGATAAGCAGATAGAAGGATTAACTTCTCCTGTCCTACGCCTGATTAGCAAGGATGACAAAGGCGATCGGGAGCCCGGAAGGTCCATATCCGTAAAAACGGGTCATGGGATTGATCAGCTAATTGAAATGATTTCGCTACAGATCGAGAAACAGTTAAATATGTCAGAAAATGCGCTTATGACGCGAGAAAGACATAGGTTCGCCATTTCTGAATGTCATGAGAATATTAAACAACTCCTTGATGGATCGGTGATGGCAAGTGAATTGAAAGCGGAGCTACTACGCAGTGCGGCAGCAAACCTTGGCAAGGTTATTGGTCGCGTGGATGTGGAAGACCTGCTTGATGTGATATTCTCGGAATTCTGTGTTGGAAAGTGATTCACGTGAAACACGCCGGAAACCGGCGATTTGAATACTCCCTGTTTCACGTGAAACATTTCATGGTTTGAATTGTCTTTACCTGACAAATAGTAATTGCTAATCAGCGCATATGAACAAAGATACCAGAAAATTTGATGTCATCGTCATAGGCGGCGGACATGCAGGCACAGAGGCTGCAGCTTCTTCGGCACGTGTGGGTGCTAATACTGCATTGATCACCCATTCTCATCAGACGATTGGTGTGATGTCCTGTAATCCTGCGATTGGAGGTTTGGGTAAAGGTCACCTTGTACGTGAGATAGACGCATTGGACGGTCTTATGGGCCGCGTCGCCGACAAAGGCGGTATTCAATTCAGACTTCTTAACCGGAGAAAAGGCCCAGCTGTTCGTGGGCCCCGCACCCAGGCAGACAGGAAGCTTTACCGCGAAGCCATGCAGAAAGAAATCTCAGCGATAAAAAATCTCACGGTAATTGAGGGCGCGGTCAATGATCTGATGCTTCAAGAAGATCGTGTTTCGGGTGTTATAACGGAAGCTGGTGAAGAATACCAAGCAGCGGCCGTTGTCCTTACAACCGGTACATTTTTGCGAGGACTTATTCATATTGGCGAGAAGAAAATACCGGCTGGACGAATGGGAGAAGCGCCAAGCTTAGGGCTTTCTGAGACTTTATCTAGGTTTGGGTTCTCGCTTGCGCGTTTGAAAACCGGTACACCGCCACGCTTGCACTCAGACACTATAGATTGGGCCGGGCTTGATATGCAGAAGGCTGATGAAGAGCCTGTTGCATTTTCTAGCCTCACGGAGAAAATTACAAATCCTCAAATTGAGTGTGGCATTACGCGTACCACGAACGATACGCATAAAATTATCCAGGACAATGTAATGCGATCGGCAATGTATTCTGGTCAAATTGAAGGCGTGGGTCCGAGATATTGCCCTTCAATTGAAGACAAGATCGTTAAATTTGGTGAGCGGGACGGACATCAAATATTTCTGGAGCCTGAGGGTCTTGATGACAAGACCGTTTATCCAAATGGCATCTCAACTTCCTTGCCTGAAGAAGTTCAGTTAGAATTTCTTGCGACTATACCAGGTCTGCAAAATGCCAAAATCCTGCAACCGGGTTACGCAATTGAATATGATCATGTGGACCCTAGAGAATTAAGGCCGACGCTGGAATCCAATAAGATTTCCGGGTTTTTTCTGGCTGGGCAGATCAATGGAACCACCGGTTATGAAGAAGCGGCTGCGCAAGGGCTTGTTGCGGGCTTGAACGCAGCGCGGTTGGCAGGCAATCAGGAAGGCTGGGTTTTCAGCCGAACAGATAGTTATATCGGTGTGATGATAGATGATCTGGTAACGCGTGGTGTCACCGAACCTTATCGGATGTTTACCTCAAGGGCAGAATATCGTTTGTCCTTGCGCGCAGATAATGCAGACGATCGGTTGACCCCGATTGGTGAAGCCCTTGGACTGGTTGGAGAAACCCGTCGTAAATGGTTTCATTCTCGGCTGGTAGAAATGAATACTGGCCGCGACTTACTAAGCACGCTCTCTCTCACACCAAATGAGGCAGCCAAGCATGGCTTAAAGGTTAATGAAGATGGTGTAAGACGTACGGCGTTTGATTTGCTTTCTTACAATGAGATTGACCTTGATCGCCTGTCTGCTATCTGGCCCGAATTGAATCGGATACGCAATGATTGCAGGGAACCACTGGAAACTGAGGCGAAGTATGCAGTTTATCTTGCACGACAAGAATCTGACGCTGCATTGGTTCGCAAAGATGAGAAAAGGCAAATTCCTGCGGATTTTGATTTTACCAATCTTCCCGGCCTTTCAAACGAACTGCAGTACAAGCTAAACCAGGTTCGGCCTGTAAACATAGGTCAGGCAGCACGAATAGATGGCATGACCCCGGCCGCTATTGCGTTGTTGTTAGCTCATTTAGCGAAAAGCGGATCACGTCCTTTCAAGAAGGTTTCATGATAACCAACCTAACCCATCAATCACTCAACGAGATTTACCCTGTTTCACGTGAAACATTTGAGCGATTAGAGCGGTATGTTACCCGATTACTTGAATGGCAGGAGAAAACAAATCTGATTGCCAATTCCACGAAGGGTGAAATCTGGTCGCGCCACGTTGCCGATAGTCTTCAATGCTTGGCGTTGAAGCCGAATGTTAGGCGGTGGTTGGACTTGGGCAGTGGCGCAGGATTTCCTGGTCTGGTGATTTCTGCCTGTATGAAGGCTTTTGATGAGACCTCAGTTACACTGGTAGAAAGCAATCAGAAAAAATCTGCCTTTCTGCGCCAGGCCAATCGGGCAATGGATGCCAATGCGATTGTTCATAATGACCGTATAGAAGCAGCAGCTTCCAAGATAGAGCTTCCGGAAATCGTAACGGCAAGGGCGCTTGCCTCCCTACCGGAGCTTTTTAATTTATCCAGTCCCTGGATTTGCAATGGCGCGCAGGCTTTATTCCACAAGGGTCGTGAATATCGTGCAGAACTTTCAGAATGCGATGGTTTATGGACGTATGATCTGATAATTCATGAGAGCAGAATAGAACCGGATTCTGTCATTCTGGAGATCTCAAACCTCCGTAGTAAGGACGCCTAATCTCATGCCGCGTATAATCACAATTGCAAATCAAAAAGGTGGTGTAGGAAAAACCACGACAGCAATTAACCTTGCAACAGCACTTGCTGCTATTGAGAAAACCGCTCTGGTAATCGATCTTGACCCACAGGGTAATGCTAGCACCGGCCTTGGTATTGGCAGAGATGAACGGAATGTATCAACCTATGATCTGTTGATCGGAGCGGTGGAATTAAAAGATACGATTATGCAAACTTCCGTTCCTGGTTTGTTCCTTTCTCCCTCTACCCTCGATCTCCTGGGGGTGGAGATGGAAATTGCTGATAAACCTGATCGCGTTTATCGGTTAAAGAAGGCGATCGAAGCTTACAATCCGGCATATCAGAAAATTGATTACATCTTGATTGACTGTCCGCCATCCCTCAATTTATTGACATTGAATGCTATGGCTGCCGCAGATTCTGTTCTTGTCCCACTACAATGCGAGTTCTTCGCGCTGGAAGGCTTGTCGCAACTTTTGCAGACAGTTGAACAGGTTAGGCAAAGCGTAAATCCAGAATTAGAAATTCATGGCATTGTTCTAACGATGTATGACAAACGCAATAATCTATCCAATCAGGTGGTTGAAGATGTTCGTAAGTTTATGGGTGATAAGGTCTATAAAACGATAATTCCAAGAAATGTGCGAATTTCTGAAGCGCCTTCATACGGAAAACCAGCACTGCTTTATGATCTGGAATGCTCGGGCAGCCAAGCTTATCTGCAACTCGCATCAGAGATATTACGGCGTGAAAAGCAATTAAAGGCCGCATAGTACGGGCTTGATTCGGAACTGTAACGAATAACTGGAATGAACGATGGCAGACGAAAATTCTAAGAAAAGATTGGGAAGAGGCTTAGCCGCCTTAATGGGAGAATTGGATCAACCAATTTCTCCTGGTAGTGTAAGCCAGCCTGAAAAAGCCATAGATCCAAAGGGCGAGCGAGCAGTCCCGATAGAAACAATCAGGGCCAATCCGAATAATCCGCGACGGATTTTTTCTGTCGCTGAGCTTGAAGATTTGTCCAACTCGATAGCTGAGCACGGCATGGTGCAACCAATTTTAGTACGCCCTATCAAAAATGAGGATTTGGCTGGTGCAACTTACGAGATTATTGCTGGTGAGCGGCGCTGGCGTGCGGCGCAACGTGCTAGGCTGCATGAGGTACCAATCATTATTCGTGATGTGGAAGACAAGCAGGCGTTAGAACTTGCAATCATCGAAAATGTTCAGCGTGCTGATCTAAATGCACTGGAAGAGGCGCAAGGCTATCAAAAGCTTATCGATGAATATGACTACTCGCAAACTGAGTTGGCTCAGGTAATTGGCAAAAGTCGATCCCATGTTGCAAATACACTGCGCTTGATGAAACTTCCTGAGCCGGTTCAAACCATGGTGATGGATGGAAGCCTATCCGCCGGCCATGCAAGAGCATTGATTACCTGTGAAAATCCGGAAAGCCTGGCACGAAAAATCGTGTCTGAAGGTTTGTCTGTTCGTCAGGCTGAAACCTTCGCACAGCCAAAAGAAGAAACAAGCAGGCAATCTGGCAGTTCCGGTTCTGCGTCAGCGGCAAAAACGACAGATATCAGGGCGCTTGAAAATCAACTCGAAAGTCATCTTGGGTTGAAGGTTGATCTACGTCACAAGGACAACAATAGAGGTGAGATGCGGATAAAGTACAAATCTCTTGATCAACTGGATGAAATTTGCCGTCGCCTGCAAAACGGTCTGTAATCATTTGCAATTCTGAGCATTGAGCACAATGTGCGGTTGCAAATTGCAATAAGACGGGCAACATACCAATCTTGTTGCTAAAATTCGCGAACGCGCTTTGCCATTATCCCAAAAACCCTGATCAATCAGTTTTCGAGTATTTCAGGATTTCGTGTATCCGATAACGGAAATCTAGGAAGGTTTATCTTCGGCTTCATCCTGGTCATCGGATTTCGCAAAATTCGCAAACACATCTTCCGCACTGATTTTTTCGTTTTCGCTTGCTGCCTGTGTATCGGTCTGACCGAGGTAATTCTGACTTTCAGCAGCTGGGATAAGCGTTGAACCAGAACCTTCTGGTTCTGGCGGTGCCGAATCTTTAACCCATTTAGCTGCTTTTGCGACCTCGCCATCAAGCGATATTTGGGTACAAAGCCCCAGGGTAACCGGATCCATGGGCTGAAGATTTGCTGAATTCCAGTGCGTGCGTTCGCGGATCGCCTGAATAGTATTCTTGGTGGTGCCAACCAGACGAATTATCTGCGCATCCTTGAGTTCCGGATGATTCCTTACCAGCCACAAAATCGCGTTCGGACGGTCTTGGCGTTTTGACAATGGTGTATAGCGCGGTCCCTTTTTCTTCAATTTTGGGACTGAAACCTTTGGTTCTGCCAGCTTTAACTTCAAATTTGGATTTTCCTGGGCCTCTTGCAACGCATCCCGAGTCAATTGACCGGTTGAAATCGGATCCATTCCCTTAATACCTTGTGCGTTTTCACCATCGGCAATTGCTTTGATCTCAAGCGGATGCAAACCGCAAAAATTTGCAATCTGATCAAAGGTCAATGAGGTGTTATCAACAAGCCATACGGCGGTTGCTTTTGGCATTAGAGGTGCGGCCATGGTTTGAACCTTTCAAAATGTTGAGCTTCCCCGTTTGCCGACCGGACCTGGCGGCACCCTTGGCGGGAAAGAACTTCATTGTGGTGGAAGTCTTTTGCATATAGCCTGCATGACTATGACTTGCAATGGGTTTGGTGATTTCTGTTATGCATGATGATGGTGAGGCAGCCAAGAAGCCAAACGCCTACGTCCTTGGCCAGATACTTGAAGATCACTCGGTCGATGAGATATCAGATATTCTGGAAGCATTGAATGAGGAAATCGCCCGTCTTGAGAAAATCAGGAAAGAAAAATCGAGCCATCTTTCCGCTGCTGAAGCTTTGTTTAAACGTTAACCATTTATTAGGGTTTATCGGGCATTAATGAGTCATCCAGTTTTTCTGGATCTTCAGACCTTGCAGATCACATCTGCTTAGTTTGACGCCTCCCTGTTAACTTTTTAGAGCCGTTTATCGGCTCTTTTTTTTGTTTTATCGTAAAGATGGCGTAAATCTTGCTTCTATCCCTGATAATTCGAATACAACACCAATAGAACTTCTTGTCCTATTTGACTGTTGTTAAATCTTGACCTATTACAAGAATTCATCCCTTGGTTCATTTAATGAGACCAGTATGGAATTCATCGGGGGGAAACTCAGTGTCGAATACAGTAAACTTGGCGGAAAAATTCGCAAATTCTCAAAAGTTCCAGAAACTTTTTGAAGACGGCATGAGCCTAGTGGAAGAAAGTGCAACCTACCTTGATGGAAAAGGTCGCGAGGCCGCACAGCAATTACCAAGAACTGCTGCGATGCTTTATGGTTCCGAATCAATGCGTTTGACTACCAGGTTGATGCAATTGGCTTCCTGGCTATTGCTACAACGTGCTGCGAATGAAGGCGAAATGAACCGTGATCAATTGATCGAAGAAAAGTCCAAGATCAAATTGAATGACACAGTAATGCGCAATGAAAATTATGGCTGGGATGATCTTCCACAAGATTTTTTGGAACTTGTTAACCGATCACTTGCGCTTCAAAACCGGGTTATGAGCCTTGATGCGGAATTGTATGGCCGCTCAACTAACCATGATGAAGCCGCATCCGAGAATCCGGTCGAGCAACAAATTGAATTGCTATCAAGCGCGCTTGGTGCTTCCAAATATTAGGTTGGGCATCGACTGAATAATCTGAAATTCTTAATTAGCGAGAGCTAACCAGCGGCAAACCAGGTGCAATTTCCGGTCGGGCAGTGGGTTCAGCTGTCTTTGATGCTTCTACATCCTGTTTGAGCTTATTCGCCTCGTATGATTTTTCCCGCAATGCCCGGCGATTTTTCCCTTGTGAAAACCAAACTAAGGTTCCGCCAACAATCATACCGAGCAGGAAACACATAAATAGGAAAACAAATAGCGGCAATTCTAAACTTAGAGCCGGATTTTCCATGCTGGTTGGGTCAACGCTCAATTGAACCAAGTGGCGGTTTGCCACCGAAAGTACGATCAAAATCACCGCAAGTGGCAACAGGATTAGATAATTTATGAGTTTTTTCATAACTTATTAAGCCGTTCCCGGATTTCTTTGCCTGTTTTAAAGAAAGGGACCCATTTTTCTCCGACTGTAACTTTATCACCGGTTTTGGGATTACGAGCGACACGCGGCGGGCGGTTCTTGACTGAAAATGCTCCAAAACCGCGTAACTCTACTCTGTTTCCCTCGGCCAACGCCTGGGTAATTTCATCCAATATTGCGTTCACTACGTTTTCAACATCGCGATGATATAGATGCGGATTTTTGTCGGCTATTGCTTGAATAAGCTCTGATTTAATCACTATTACCTCCACCCGAGTAGTCGGAAACTTGCCAAATTGAGACTAGACCGTCAAGCAAGATGCGATGTCTTATTTGACTTGTGATGCTTGAGGCATCGGATTCAGACAACTCAATACCGAATAATTTGGCAATACGTTGAAATGCAATTGGGTTTTCAAAAAAATTATCGCCTCGCCGTTTGGGCTTGTATTCAATAACTTTCAAATCTTTCGAAATGGACTTTTCTGATTTCAGCCAATCAAGCGCTACCTGTTCGCCACCAATCGCATCAACCAGCCCGTTTTCCTTGCCCTGATTTCCTGAAAAAATGCTTCCATCAGCCAGTGTATTTACTACATAGCTGCGGTCAAGTGAGCGTCTTTCAGCGACAATATCGACAAACCAATTGTAGGTATCCTGAATTACCCGATCAATCATAGCTAAAGCTTCATCGCTGGCCGGTGTAAACGGATTGGGCTCTGCTTTTAACGGTGATGATTTTACTGAATTTACGTCCACACCAATTTTCTTCAACAATTCGCTCGCATCAGCAAATTGAAACAGGACGCCAATTGAACCAACGATCGAAGAACGACGAGCAACGATATGATCAGTTGCAGAGGCGACCATGTAGCCGGCTGAGGCTGCCAACGTTCCAACAGTTGTTACTACCGGTTTTTTCTCCGACAATTTGCGCACTGCCAAATATATGGCTTCTCCACCGACAGTGGATCCACCAGGTGATGAAATATTGAGTACAACTGCCTTGATCTTGTCCTGTTTGGCAAGGCTGTCGATAAGTTTCAACATCGGTTCATCATTGGTGATAACGCCGGTAATTTTAATCCGGGCAATATGATCCGTGGAA
Source organism: Pseudomonadota bacterium (assembly GCA_039814425.1). Classification (GTDB taxonomy): domain Bacteria; phylum Pseudomonadota; class Alphaproteobacteria; order Rhizobiales; family Rhizobiaceae; genus JAALLB01. The sequence continues at coordinate 30,916 of JBCCBE010000020.1, read as the reverse complement.
CGGGCTGACATAATACTGTCACTTGCCGAATAGGCGATGATCCCAACCAAGGATATCACTAATACGATAAAGGTCACCGCGCGCCAAAAAGTAAGCTTGCGCCTGATCCGTCTGCGGTCGATTATCTCGTCTGCTGAGGTCACTTAAATTTCCGTAACGTCACAATTCTCAAATATACGACACAGTTATATAGAATGCAAAAGCCAAGCAATGGCTAAATCAGCAATTATTCTAATTATCATTGGGATTAGGTAAATTTTTACCTACGCGGTCTTTCATTGTCCGGATCATACAGGCAGGTATCTACTATATTTGCCTTTTCCATGTTCCCTAGAAGCAATACTTCCATGTCTTCATGGGCATCCGGTTCAACAAATGCTAAAGCCAGATTCTTGCCTGTTCGATGGCCCCAATCTGCAGATGTTATCGTTCCAACCAATTGGCCATTACTGAAAACTGAATCTCCGGAATAGGCAGGTGAATTATCGCAAGCCAACTCCAGGGTGACTAACCGCCGCCGCAGTCCATCAGCCTGCATCTTCTCAAGTGCCGGTTTGCCGATGAAATCCTTATCCATTTTAACAAATCGATTAAGCCCTGTTTCAAAGGGATTGTACTCTGTAATGATGTCGCCTTTCCAATGAAGATATCCTTTTTCCAGTCGCATGGATTCAACCGCGCGCAGACCAAAATATCCAATCCCGAATGCGTGCCCGGCATCCATCAAAATATCGTGCACCAGAAGGAGTTGAGAATTTGGCACATGGATTTCATAGGCCAACTCGCCGGAAAAACTGACAGTCATGGCTGTTACTTCAGCCGGCCCAATCACGATATTTTTAACCGATAACCAGCGGAACGCATCCTTTGAAACATCTGAGCGGGGGGCAGCTTTTTCTAAAACATTCCGAGCGTCCGGGCCTGCCAGTACTAAAATAGTGTATTCGTTTGTCAGGCTTTCAATTCTAATTGAACCATCTTTTGGAAGCCGTTCAGATAGCCAATCCATATCATGAAATTCCGAGGCTGCTGCTGAACCGTACCAAACCCGATTTTCTTCAAGATTTGCAAGCGTTGCTTCACCCTTGAGATTGCCTTGCTCGTTGAGAAGATAGGTAAGACCAATTTTACCTTGCTTACGGGGAACGCGGGAACAAAGAATACCGTCTAGCCAATCGTGTATTCCGTGACCGGTAAGTTCAAACCGGTTAAAGCCATTGACTTCTGCCAGGCCTACCTTGTTTTGAACCAGCGCAACTTCGTTTGCCACGATTTCAAATGTGTTATTGAAAATGAATCCGTGTTGTTCTTCAAAGTCAGGTCCTGGCTTGATGTAATCAACCCTCTCCCATCCGTTCACTGGAGCAAATTCAGCACCTGCGTGCTTTAAGGTTGAATAAAGTGGCGTTGTTTTCGAAAGTCTTCCTGCCGGGCGGTGCTCATGGGGCAGGTGAAACCGAAATTCATTTTGATAGTCTTCAATGGCTTTAAGTGCCGTATATTCCTGCGTCGCATGATCAGTGAACCGGCGTGGATCAAGGCACCATGTATCGTAACAAGCCTCGCCATGGGCAATAATCTGCGCCAATAGCCAACCGTGACCACCGCCCTCGCCCAATCCGGCACGCAACCCGGTGATACAGTAAGCATTGCGTTTGCCGGGAATTTTTCCAACCAGTGGCAAACCGTCAGGGGTGTAGGTGATCGGTCCATTTATGATTGAATGAATGCCAGCAGTTTCAAGACAGGGTAAACGGCGAAACGCGCCCTCCATTACATCAGTGACGCGGTCAAGGTCATCCGGGCACAGGGCATTGGTGAAATTTGGATCAATCCCATCGAGGCCCCAGGTTTTGCAATCCTGCTCATAAAAGCCGATCAATAATCCCTTTTTTTCTGCACGCTGGTAAAAGTCATCAGTCGGACAGCGGATCAGAGGCACCCGGAAGTTATCATCCAGCGCTTCAATCTCTGATATTGTTTCAGTGAGCATGTATTGGTGCTCCATTGAAGCAACCGCTAATTCAACACCCATCATTGCACCGATTTCGTTGCATCGATAACCACCAGCATTAACAATACTTTCGCAGTGTATATCACCCTTTTCGGTATGAACGATCCACGAATGATCCCGGTTTTGCGTAAGGTCGGTTACCGGATTGTGCCGATAAATCTCTGCGCCCGCTTTACGTGCCCGCCTCGCTAGCGCCTGACAAAGTTGGGCTGGATCAATATCGCCATCTAATGGATCCCATAAAGCACCAAGAAGATTTTCCGTTGAAATCAGCGGATGGCGCCTTTTGCATTCTTCAGCATCCAGAATTTCTAATTCAACCCCCATCCCTTTCGCCATGCTTAAAAAGTGGTGATATCCATCCATATGCCATTGTTCACTGGCAAGTCGAAGGCCACCAGTGGCATGATGATAATTGATCGGGTAATCTGTATCGTCAGCGAGTTCCTTATAAAGATTTATCGAATGGGTTTTTAATCCAACCATGGTCTGGTTAGGCCCAAAATTTGTCACCTGCGCAGCAGAATGCCAGGTTGTTCCGGATGTGAGCTCATCCCGCTCAATCAGAACACAATCCGTTATTCCTTCCTGCGTAAGATGATAAAGAGTAGAACATCCCCCGATACCGCCTCCGATAACAACGACCTGTGTATGTGATTTCATAACGTTTCCCGACTAAATTACTGCGCAAAGATGATCGGCAATTGCAATTTTGGTCAAGCAAATCAGCCGACAGAGTCGTAGTTCAAGTATAACAGAAATTAAATTTCAGCTTTTCTCAATTTAGAATAGCCATACGCGTTTCATCTTTTAAAAAGGGGAGCGTTCCTTCGCATTGTGTAACTAAAGTATCCTGCAATGCGTTTCTAAGATGAGAAGCAAAGGCGTCTGGCAGTTTATCCAGAGAATCGCGCCGAGAATAAAGGAAAATTGTTCGGCTGAAAGCAGGAATAGGCAAAGCAGCCGGCTGAAGCTTGTCAAAAGCCATGCCACGATCCCGATCTGCAAAACATCCCAAGAATGCAGATGCCGTTGTAATCGTCCAGCCGTTTAAAGCATCGACCATGGCATAGACTGCCTGATTGCTTGAAAATTCGTGGTGTTGAGGCAGCGCGATCTTACTGCGTCTTAGTTGCGCCTCTATATGGCGGCCAATCAGCAAATCGCGGGAATAGCGGATTAAGGGCAGTTCAAACAATTGATCAACTGTTGCAACTTTTGACGCCGCAATTGAGCTCACAAGAATGTAAGGATCCTTTAAGACCGGCCGCTCGGCTATCCAGTCAGCCGTATCGATATTTTCTACAGCAATTATCATATCGGCTGAACGGTTTGCCAAAGCTGAATGGTTTTCATGGCTCATGCCACTTTTGAAATTAAGCCGCATCTTTGGAAACTCGCCCAGTAGATTATCGATCCAAGCCGGTAAGACATTTGCGTCAAAATCTTCAATCATGGAAATGTTCAACTGAATAGTTGGTGAGATATTTGTATCTGAAAGCGCAGCTGATGCAGCTGTAACCTCGTCTAAAATACGGATTGCACGAGGATGAAAAACTTCTCCAGCCGATGTCAGAGAAAAGCGCTGCGCTGAGCGTTCAATAAGGCGAGTGCCTAAAACTTTTTCGAGATTTGCAAGCTGAAGTGAAACCGCAGATATGCTGGCACCAAGGCGCCGTGCTGCGCCGGTTACCGATGCTTCCTCAACAATTGCAACAAATACCTCAATTGCCCGAAACGAAAGTTTTGCCTCAGATCCCTTAAGCACAGTTTTCCTTAAATATATTTTCGAATTATCAAAAACTAGCTTATGCGCTTGTGATATTTCTGTCCAAGGCTATTTTTCAACGCAATCAGTACATGGAATAGAGGGGTTGAATGGCGAAACGAGCCGGACGTAAAAGTGGCGGAAGAGAAGGGCGGATCGCTGCGCGATTTGCCGAGGTAAAGTTGTTTAACCCTGCCGCACCAGGCCAAACTGGTGGCCAATACAAACCCCTTTCAAACACAGCACTTCAAGAGATTCTCAACACTGCGTTCCGTATTCTTGAGGATATTGGAATGGCGGAGGTTCCGCCTGTTGTTATGGATGCAGCCCTTGAACAGGGATGTGCCATCAATGCCCTGGGCAGGCTATCCTTTCCGAGATCCTTTGTGGAAGACATAATCTCAGATGCCTGCAAGCAATTTACATTTTATGGACGAAATCCTGATCATACGATCGAAGTAGGTGGCGATCGTGTTTACTATGGAACCGGTGGTGCCGCAGTACAAACGCTGGATATGGACACAGGTCTTTATCGTTCATCGACTTTAAAGGATTTGTATGACTTTACCCGGTTGATCGATCAGCTTGATAATGTCAGCTGGTTTACCCGCTGTTGTGTCGCAACTGACCTGGTAGACAATTTCGAATTGGATTTATTTACTGCTTTCGCCCTTATGAAAGGCACACAAAAGCCGGTTGGTACGAGTTTCACTATTGGAGAGTATGTTCATCCTATTGTCGAAATGTTCGATGCGGTTGCTGGCGGGGAAGGGAAATTTTCCCGAGAACCGTTCTGCAAGGCGCATATTTCCCCGGTTATCTCGCCTCTTCGTTACGGTGAGGATGCAGTCTCGGTTATGCTTGCCTGTCTAGAGCATAATATTCCAATTAATTCGATTATTGCAGCTCAGTCAGGGGCCACAGCTCCTGCAACCATTGCCGGCATGATGGCTCAATCAACCGCAGAGACTTTGGCCGGGCTTGTGCTGATCAATCTGTTCAAACGAGGTCATCCGGTAATTTTTTCCAATTGGCCTTTCGTGATTGACCTCAGGACCGGTGCTTTTTGTGGTTCCGGTGGTGAAATATCATTGATGAACGCCGCTTCCGCCCAGATTGGCAATTATCTGGGACTTCCGACCGGGGTTGCGTCTTCTATGGCGGACGCAAAGGCTGTTGATGCACAAATGGGAGCGGAGAAAACCTTATCTGCGCTTGCTTGCGGTATTGCCGGGGCAAATATGGTTTATGAAAGCTCTGGCATGATGGCATCCCTTTTAGGTGCGTCGTTCGAGGCTTTTGTGCTCGATAATGAAATGCTGTCCAATATTCATCGGACGATCCGAGGCATTGAGGTGAACGAAGAGACGTTGGGTTTTGAAGCAATCAAAGAGGCTGTGACTGGGGAAGGTCATTTTTTGGGCGGGCAACATACAATGGGTGCCATGGAGCGCGACTATTACTACCCGGAACTAGCAAATCGCGATACACCTGCTGTATGGAACGAAACAGGAATGCCGGACGCCTGGATGAATGCGCGGTCTAAGGCGGTAGAAATTCTTGACTCCCATAAACCGAATTACATTGGCTCAACCGCAGAAAATGCGATTAGATCAAAGATAAAAATTCCAATTTAGGCGGTGCAGTGCGCTATAGTTGAAGGTAGTATACTTCTTTCAAGGCCGCGAATGACCCGTATTTTTCTCAGTTTTTTTCTTATGTTGTGGTTTACGGCGCTCGGCTATGCATTCGGTACGATCAATTTTCTTGGGCAAAATTCTGAACATGAAAAAATCACACGCATTGCACTAAAGGAATTAGGATTTTCGCCAGAAACCCTAACGCTAATTGCTGGAAAAGGACCAACAATAGGAGCGGTCGCATTTATCGATTTACCGGGTTCAAGCCTTATTCCTATTCCTGCGGCCCATTGTGACAATGGTGACTATCTGGATATTCCAGGCTACCCGGGGGATCGAAAAAGGGCGCAGAAAGCGCTTAATGATTGTCGCAAGTTCATTTTCAGCCAATTCAAATCTGCTGTGTCTTCCGCTGCAGCATTCATTGATAGTAAGGGTCAGATTGATCCCGCTAGCGTACCCACAGAGGTAAAATGCAGTTTTTCTGCCTTGGAAAACCGCGCCAAATGTAAGGTTCTGACCGCAATAGGTCTGGTATTTCATGCAAGTCAGGATTTTTATTCCCATACGAACTGGACAGATGTTCCTGCTAATAGAGCGATTGATGCTTCCAATCCGCCTGGTCTTGGCAACAATGCTCCCGCTCCTTTTATCGACCCTTCAAAAAATTCAGCATTCCCAGATGGTCTAATTAGCGGTTGTTTCTTTGGAGTGCCGGAGGAACTTTACTGCGCAGCGCTCAACGGGCAACAGCGCGTGCGCCATCTTGATTTGAGCAAGGACTTTGGCTCCATCAATGTGCAGACAGAGGTGATTGGCATTGGCACGAGCAATCGTGGAAAGGTCAACTGGAATTTTCAACGAGCTGTTTTGGCCGCTATAGAAGATACACGCAGCAAATGGAATTATTATGAGACCACTATTCTCGAAAATTATGGCAAAGAGCATGGCAGCAAGATTATCTGCACCTTGAAGAAAGATGACCCTTTGAAAGAATGCCAGTAAATATCGAAAAATGACGATAAATTTAAAGAATCTGAGCGTTTTTGGTCTGCAAATCTCTTGACATATCGGGTGTGTTACATCTATATCCGGCGCAACTAGCGGGAAACTACCCGCTATAATTTTTCGTATCCCAAATCGGTGAACGACTGAAAAAGATGGCCCGACGGCATGATTATGTTTGTCGAGAGTTATGATGAACACTGGAAGGAAAAAAGATGTTCGCAGTCATAAAAACCGGTGGCAAGCAATATCGCGTTGCGCCGGAAGACATATTGAAGATTGAAAAAGTTGCCGGTGAATCTGGCGATTTTATTGAGCTATCAGACGTAATGATGGTTGGTGGTGAAGGCGATACAGCCATTGGGTCACCAATCGTTGCAGGTGCTTTGGTAAGCGCTGAAATCGTTGAGCAGGGCCGGACACGCAAATTGCTCGCTTTCAAAAAGCGTCGTCGTCAAAATTCACGTCGGACAATTGGTCATCGACAGCATCTGACAACTATCCGGATTGCAGAAATTCTTACCGGTGGTGCGAAGCCATCCAAGAAAGCGGCTCCGAAGAAAGCAGACGCGGATGCAAAACCAGCAGCAGGGAAACCGGCTGCGGAGAAAAAAGCAGCAGCCCCGGCAAAAGCTAAAGCAGCACCTAAAGAGGCAGAAGCCAAGGCCGCACCGGTTGAAGCAAGTGCAGCGCCGTTGTTTACGGCTCCTGCCGGTGAAAAGGACAAGCTTACCAACATTAAGGGAATTGGCCCGGTAGCGGAACGTCAGCTTAACGAGCAGGGCATCACGACTTTTGCTCAGATCGCCGGTTTGACGGAAGAAGACATTGTCAAGGTTGACGAATATATGCCATTTAGTGCAGACCAGATAAAAGACTGGCAGGCACAGGCTAAAGAAAAAATCGCTTAGGCGGCAAAGATCAGGAGTTTAAGAGATGGCTCATAAAAAAGCAGGCGGCTCATCCAGAAACGGTCGCGATTCAGAATCAAAACGCCTTGGCGTTAAAAAATTTGGCGGTGAACTTGTCGTTCCGGGTAACATTATCTGTCGTCAGCGCGGCACGAAGTGGCATCCGGGAAACAATGTCGGCATTGGTAAAGATCATACGATCTTCGCAACAATGGGTGGACATGTACACTTTCAACAACGCGCCAATGGGCGAACTTACATCAACGTAGTTCCCGCAGAGGCAGCAGAGTAACCAGTTTTAAAAGGCTGGTGATTAAAAATCCCAGCCAGTTTATAAAATGATTGGCTGGGGAGACGGGAACAACAACCCGCTCCCCTTTTTTGTTTGGCACAGGTTAAATGGCCTTGAGTTTCCGGCCCGCCAATCCAATATGGAGACGATTATGACACGTGAAGAAAAAGCGGTACTTAAGACGTTTGATATAGCCTGTGAGATCTTAACTACTCCAGATCTCGTGCTCCGTGCACCTACCGAGGATGATGTCCAGGAAATCGCTACGCTTGCCAATAATCACAAGATCTCAAGCATGCTGGATTCAATTCCCTTTCCATATTTTGATGCGGATGCTCAAAAGTTCGTAGAGCATATTTCCAAACCCAATGTGGGTGAATGTGTATTTGCCATTACCAATGCCGGAACTGGCGAACTAATGGGCATGTGCGGGTTACACCTAATCGATAGACGGTTTGAGCTTCCGCATATGGGTTACTGGATTGGTGAGGGTTTCTGGGGCAAGGGCTATGCAACGCAGGCAGCGCGCGCCGTCGTCGATCTGTTCTTCAAGGTCGGCACAGAAGATACCCTACTGATGTCTGTTCTTGAAACCAATCAGGCCTCACGCCGCGTTATTGAAAAGTGCGGCGGTGAATTCTGGCATCAGGACACCCGCTACTCAACTCATTTCGATAAAGAAATGAAGGTTGATCATTTCCGAATTACCCGCGAAAGCTGGGTTGGCGCTGTAGCCGCCTGATAATGAAAGGGCCTTTCAGACATGAAATTTCTGGATCAGGCCCGGATTAATATCCGCTCTGGTGACGGCGGTGCAGGCGCTATTTCCTTTCGACGGGAGAAATACATCGCGTTTGGTGGCCCCGATGGCGGCAACGGCGGCAAGGGTGGCGATGTGTGGGTTGAAGCGGTCGAAGGTCTAAACACACTGATTGACTATCGTTACAAGCAACATTTCAAAGGCAAGACAGGCACCCATGGAATGGGTCGCAATCGTAATGGGGCTACCGGTGGAGATGTCGTTTTGAAAGTCCCTGTGGGAACGCAGGTTCTAGAAGAAGACAATGAGACACTTGTTGTGGATCTAAACGAAGTCGGTGAACGCTACCGGTTGGCAAAGGGTGGCAATGGCGGATTTGGCAATGCCCATTTCAAATCATCGACCAATCAGGCACCGCGTCACGCAAATCCAGGATTGGAGGGCGAAGAGCGCTCTTTATGGTTTCGGCTGAAATTGATCGCTGATGCGGGACTAATTGGCTTGCCGAATGCCGGTAAATCAACATTTCTTGCAAGCGTTACAGCTGCGAAACCAAAAATCGCTGATTATCCTTTTACCACGCTTCATCCAAATCTTGGGGTCTCGTCGATTGATGGACGCGAATTTGTTCTGGCTGATATTCCCGGTCTTATTGAAGGTGCCCATGAAGGTGTTGGAATTGGTGATCGGTTTTTGGGTCACGTGGAACGTACAAGGGTCTTGCTACATCTGGTTTCAGCCAATGAAGAGGATGTGGCGGGTGCCTATAAAACTGTGCGCGGTGAACTTGAAGCCTATGGCGAAGGGTTGATTGAAAAGCCCGAGATTGTTGCCTTGGCGCAATGCGATATTCTCAGTGATGAAGAACGTTCAGAAAAGGCTAGGGCGCTTGAGGAAGTTGCTGGACGTCCGCCGCTCCTACTATCCTCTGTTACGCGATATGGCATTGAAACCGTGCTTCGTCGCCTGATGGAGTATATCGAAACGGAGCGGGAAGATCGGGCGCAGCCTGAGGAGGCTAAAGCAGGGGACTGGCTTCAATGGTAAGTGCCTCCAATTATAAACGCATTGTTGTTAAGATCGGTTCCTCCCTACTGGTTGATCGCGATACAGGACTGAAACACGCCTGGCTTGGCTCTTTATGCTCCGACATCAGTAAGTTAAGGCAGGCAGGCTGCGAAGTATTGATTGTATCCTCAGGGGCAATTGCGCTTGGGCGCGGTCATTTAGGTCTGCCGGCTCGCGTTTTAAAGCTGGAAGAAAGTCAAGCATCCGCTGCTACCGGGCAAATCTTGCTATCACGCGCCTATTCTGAGGCACTCAGCAATTTTGATTTGAACGCTGGGCAGGTTCTCCTCACTCTGGGCGATACAGAAGAACGCAGACGCTATATCAATGCGCGCGAAACCATTGAAACGCTCCTGAAATTTGGTGTGGTGCCAATTGTCAATGAAAACGATACAGTTGCGACGAGCGAAATACGGTATGGCGATAATGACCGCCTTGCAGCCCGGGTTGCTACCATGATCGGTGCTGATTTGCTTGTGTTACTCTCCGACATAGACGGGTTTTATTCTGGAATTCCAAGTAAGGTTTCGGATGCGAAGCGGTATGATCGTATTACAGAAATAACCCCGGAAATTGAAGCAATGGCAGGGGACGCTGGCACTGAACTTTCGCGCGGTGGAATGGTAACCAAGCTGGAAGCGGCAAAAATTGCAACCGCTGCCGGGACAGAAATGGTGATTTGTTCAGGTCGCGAAGACCATCCATTACAGGCTTTGTTTTCCGGTGGAAACGCAACCTGGTTTGACGCCAAGGAAAACCCTGTTACCGCTCGGAAAAAATGGATTGCAGGACAGATCGACATTGCCGGCAAGATATTCATTGACGCTGGTGCAGTAAAGGCGTTGCTTCAGGGCAAAAGTCTGCTCCCTGCCGGTATTACTGCTATAGAAGGTGGTTTTTCACGCGGCGATGTGGTGGCGATATTTGATACTGATGGACGCAAACTTGGCTGTGGCCTGGTCTCTTATGATGCGGATGATGCGGGTAATATAATTGGTTGCCAAAGCGCAGACATTGAAAAAATACTCGGTTTTACCGGTCGTGGCACCATGATACATCGTGATAATCTGGTTATAACCGCTGTCTCGAAAGAGTTGGAAAAGGGCAATGCTTGACACAGTAGAACAGGAAAATAACGATTTCGGCTCGATTGCTGAAACCATGCTTGCATTGGGCCAAAAGGCAAAGACAGCAGCGCGCAGTCTTGCGAATGCGTCGAATGACCAAAAAAATGCAGTTTTGCTCGCGACGGCTGAAGCCCTTTGGAATAGTCGCGCTGCAATTCTTTCCGCCAATGAAAAAGACATGGCCGCTGCGCGTGCGAACGATATCTCGCCAGCATTTCTTGATCGGTTGCAACTCAACGAAGATCGGATCAAAGGCATGATGGCAGGGTTGCAGGATATAGCTGCACTGGCTGATCCGGTGGGTTCTGTTATTGCTGAATGGGATCGCCCAAACGGACTTCATATAGAACGCGTGCGGACACCGCTTGGCGTAATTGGTGTAGTTTTTGAATCCCGCCCCAATGTCACCGTGGATGCGGGCGCGCTTTGCTTAAAATCAGGCAATGCCGTCATTCTACGTGGTGGCTCGGATTCTTTTCATACCTCACGGACAATCCATGGATGTATGGTTGCCGGTCTTAACAAGGCAGGATTGCCTGCCGAAGCAATCCAGATTGTTCCTACCACAGATCGTGCTGCGGTGGGCGAAATGCTGCGCGGTCTAGGCGGCTCAATAGATGTGATTGTACCGCGGGGTGGTCGTAGCCTTGTTGAGCGGGTTCAGGCCGAGGCACGCGTACCGGTATTTGCGCATTTGGAAGGGCTTTGTCACGTCTATGTCGATAAATCTTGCGATGTCCAAATGGCTATTGATATTGTCGTGAATGCCAAGATGCGGCGCACCGGAATTTGTGGTTCTGCTGAAACGCTATTGATAGACCAGGCTGCTAAGGATACGCATCTCAAGCCAATATTGGAGGCCTTGCACCAGTCTGAATGTGAACTTCGGGCGGGCCCGGGCATTCTTGAGCTTTTTCCTGCTGCCCGGGCAGCTGAGGAAGACGATTGGTCGACGGAATATCTTGAAGCTATTATTTCTGCGAAAATGGTGGATGGTATCGATGGTGCCATTGCGCATATTCAGGCTTATTCTTCCAATCATACCGAAGCAGTGATTGCAGAAGAAGAAGAAGTCGTGGCAAAATTCTTTGCAGAAATTGATTCAGCGATTTTACTTCACAATGCGTCAACACAGTTTGCGGACGGTGGTGAATTCGGAATGGGAGCGGAAATCGGAATTGCTACGGGCAAGATGCATGCGCGCGGGCCGGTGGGTGTTGAGCAATTGACCAGCTTTAAATATCTGGTTCGCGGCAACGGACAAACCCGCCCTTGAGTTACGACAGTGAAATTCGTGATGCGCTGAAAGTTCCGGCGGCTGGCGATGGTGCCCGGATTGGACTGTTTGGTGGATCATTTAATCCACCGCATCAGGGCCATTTAAACCTATGTGACCTTTCCTTTAAGCGGCTGAAACTAGATCAAATCTGGTGGATGGTTACGCCTGGAAATCCATTAAAGGACACCTCAAACCTGTCACCCCTTGGAAAGCGAATTACACTTTGTAGTCAGATTATAAGTAATCCGCGTATTAAGATTACAGCTTTTGAGGCGAAATACCGGGTTCGATATACTGCTGATACGGTTCGATTAATCCGCAAACTCCGACCGCGGCTAAACTTTGTATGGTTGATGGGAGCAGACAATCTAGCCGGATTTCATAATTGGCAGGATTGGCGTGAAATTTCCAATACGTTACCAATTGCGGTTATTGACCGGCCTGGATCAACGCTCTCCTATAGATCGGCAAAGGCAGCGCTGGCGCTTTCCAGATTTCGGCTCGATGAAGCAGATGCATCACTTCTTGCCGATCGTTCTCCGCCTGCCTGGACGTTTATTCATGGCCCTCGTAATTCGCTATCATCGACCCAATTACGCTGGTCTATGCGGGATCGGTAACACTGATTAATAAGTCTTGATCTTAAATTGTCTTGAAACCTGCACAGAATCAGCGGTATGATGAAAGCGTTGGTACCGCTTCCGGCATTTTGCGGGAAGTTTTTTGCAACTGATCAGTAAGAGGGAAACTCTGACTATAGCAATGGAAAATTCCGGCGCTTCAGCCCCGGACCGGACATCAAAAACAGCGATTTTAGCCGTCGAAGGTGTTCTTGAAACTGTGACAAACAGCCTGGAGGATTCCAAGGCAGAAGATCTTGTCACTATCAACATCCAAGGAAAATCTGCTTTGGCTGACTACATGGTGATTGCTTCGGGACGATCAAATCGTCACGTTGGTGCGATTGCCGATCATTTGTTGAGAGCATTGAAAGATGCCGGGCAAGGCAGTGCAAAAGTGGAAGGTTTACAAAGTGCCGATTGGGTATTGATTGATACCGGCGATATTATTGTTCATCTGTTCCGACCTGAAGTGCGAGAGTTTTATGCGCTTGAAAAAATGTGGCAAATGCCGGCCTCGGAAGAAGTAAACTAGAAGGGGCGCCAAAACACCGGCCAGGCTTTCAGCCTGAACCCAGTTGTGCGGCTGCAGAGCAGTAAAAAATGCGCCTTTTTTTTGCAACGGTTGGGCGGATGAAATCTGGCCCGGAGAAGGAACTTTTCGAGCGGTATTGCAAACGTATTGCCGCATCGGGAAAGTCAAAACATCTGTTTGGCCCGGAGCTGATCGAGATTGCCGAAGGAAATGGGTCTTCAGCGCAGGAAAGATCCTCCCAGGAAGCCAGACAGCTTATCCAAAAATTACCTGATCACGCACGATTGATTCTACTCGATGAGACAGGCAAAAGCCGATCAAGCAAAGCCTTTGCAGCTCTCATTGAATCAGAGCAGTTGAATGGTACAGAAATTCTAGCATTTGTGATTGGCGGGCCGGACGGTCATGGTGAAGAAATCCGAAATCTCGCCTTTGACAGCCTGCAGTTTGGATCGCTTACCTGGCCACATCAACTTGCCCGTGTGATGTTGAGCGAACAGGTCTATCGGGCAATTACCATTCTTGCGGGTCATCCCTATCACAGACAATGAAGCAACTGGGTATAAGGGGTATTTATCACAACCGGGGAATCAGGTTAAAGTTATGCATGACAATAAAAGTCGTCCTAAATGCACTTAACTTGCTATTCTTATCTGGATTTTTGCTGGTCTTTTTAGGATTGGCGGAAAACACCGGCATTGGTTCTTTTGCCCAGGAGTTGGAAACACAGCAGCAAAGTTCTCGCAAAGAACTAGAAGAATTGCGGGAAGAGATCAGTATTTCAGAAAAACGCCGGACAGAACTGAAGGTCCAGATTGAGCAGTTGGACAAGGACCGGACCAGTATCAACCGATCCCTGATTGATGCTTCGAAGAAATTTCGTGGGTTGGAAAAACGTGTTGATACATCCGAAAAGCGGATGCTGACGTTGCGAAGTGATCAGCAGGAAGTGCAGGCATCACTAAAACTGAAGGAAGGCCTGCTTGCCGAAATTTTAGGGGCTCTGCAGCGCATGGGGCGGAAACCGCCGCCTGCGCTGCTGATAAAACCTCAGGATGCCTTATCTTCTGTGCGCTCTGCCATCCTGCTCGGCTCTGTGGTTCCAGAGGTGATGTCAGAAACGCAAATTCTGATAAGTGAACTCAATCGCCTTTCAAAAATTGAAACCGAAATTTCTTCAGAACGTGAATCACTTACTATAGGATTGACAGAACTTGCCCAGGAAGAGGAGCGGCTAAACCTTCTTTTGGAAGAAAAGCAGAAACTGGCAGGGATCGCTATGAGCGGCCTGGCACAGGAAAGCGTCAAAGCTGCACAGCTTGCTGCGCGTGCTACCTCTCTTAATCAGTTGATTACAGACCTTGAGACGCAGATTGAAAGCGCCAAGACTGCAGCTGAAGAGGCGCGTGTCGCTGAAGAACAACGAATCATCCGAGATCAGAACCGTGAAGTTGCTGCACGAAAATTTGAAGAAAGTGATTTTTTCTCAGATCCTGGTCGAAAAGCACCTGCAGTTGCGTTTAGTTCAGCAGAGGGATTGTTACCGCTGCCGGTAAGCGGAGACATCGTCCGTGCCTTTGGTGACAAGGATCTCGTCGGAGAAGAACACCGGGGCATATCTTTATCCGCGCGACGAAACGCAAGGGTAATTTCTCCTGCGGATGGCTGGATTGTTTATGCTGGACCGTTTCGTTCTTACGGACAACTCTTGATCATTAATGCCGGACAAGGCTATCATGTAGTTCTGGCAGGTATGGCAGCGATCAATGTGCAGCCTGGGCAGTTTGTAATTGTGGGAGAACCGCTGGGTCAAATGGGCGATCAACAGGTTGCCAGTACCAGTCTGGTTGAAGTATCCACACAAACGCCCATTTTGTATGTAGAATTTCGAAATAATGGCAAATCCATAGACCCGGCCCCCTGGTGGGCACAAACAAATTTGGAAAGCACGTCTAATGGCACGTAAACTTGGTATTTTAGTGGTTGGTATTTTGATAGGGGCATTTGCCGTTCTTGCAATCGTCTCGGGCCTTAATCAATCCGTTACAGCTCAGGCAGCAGGTGTTGGCACCTATCGCCAATTGAGCATATTTGGAGATATATTCGAACGCGTTCGGGCGTCTTACGTTACCGAGCCGACCGAAGAAGAACTGATTGAAAACGCAATCAACGGAATGTTGACGTCGCTTGATCCGCATTCAAGCTATCTTAATGCCAAGGATTTTACAGATATGCGGGTTCAGACCCGTGGAGAATTTGGTGGCCTTGGTATTGAGGTCACTATGGAAGATGAATTTGTAAAAGTCGTTTCACCGATCGAAGATACGCCTGCTGCTAAAGCAGGTGTTTTGGCAGGTGACCTGATTACGAAAATCGATGGTGAAAACGTTCGTGGCATAAATCTACAGCAGGCGGTTGAGAAAATGCGCGGCGAAGTAAATACGCCAATCGTTCTGACGATTGCGCGCGAAGGTGCCGACAAGCCGATGGATATCACTATCATCCGCGATGTGATTCGCATCCGCTCTGTTCGCTACCGGATTGAAGAAGATTCAATCGGGATTTTGGATATAAACACATTCAACGAGCAAACCTTTGATGGTCTTGAAAATGGAATTAAAAAGATCCGTGAACAGTTAAGCGATGAGGATATAAAGGGATTTATCGTTGATCTGCGTCTTAATCCGGGCGGTCTTCTTGATCAGGCGATTTCAGTTTCTGACTCGTTCCTTGACCGTGGTCTGATTGTTTCTACCCGTGGCCGCAATCCAGATGAATCAAGACGCCATTCTGCCCGGCCAGGTGATTTGACTGGCGGTAAGCCGGTTATCGTATTGATCAATGGGGGCTCTGCGTCTGCTTCTGAGATTGTAGCCGGTGCGTTGCAGGATCATAAGCGCGCTACGATTGTTGGAACCCGGTCTTTTGGAAAGGGTTCAGTACAAACGATTATTCCGCTGGGATCAAATGGTGCCCTAAGGCTTACTACCGCGCTTTATTATACTCCGGCTGATCGCTCTATTCAGGGTAAAGGGATTGAACCTGATATCAAGGTTGATCAGCCATTGCCTAAAGAATTGCAGGGAAGAGTTGAAGCGCGAGGCGAATCGAACCTGCGTGGACATATTGTAGGCTCGGACGAAGATGAAGGCGGCTCAGGATCGATTGCCTATGTGCCACCAGACCCGGAAGATGATCTTCAGCTACAGTTTGCCAAAGACCTGTTGAAGGGTTTGAAACAGCATGCAGCTTTTCCGCCTGATCCGAATTCAGCGATCCCGTCCTCCAATTGAGGATATCGGCAATAACCAACTTCAAGAGGGAGGGCGCAGGCTTTCCCTCTTTTGATTCAACCCTTATGTAAAACGGCACTAGATGGGCCTTCAAACCAGCCAGATTGATGAACCAAGACAGCGAACTCAATAAACCCTTGCGCAAACGTAAATCGGCTTCCAGTAGCAGCCGTAGGGCCGTTATTGTAACGCTTTCGCTGGTATTCCTGGTTTTTGCCGGGCCGTTTTTCCACTTTTATGATGGTTGGTCTCAGCTTGCATCTTTGGTTACCCGAGAAGAAGAAAACGTTGTCATTGTAGAAAATACCGAACCTGTAAAATCCAATGATGCAGAAGAAACGCAGCTGGTTGATGAAGATCAGGAGACCTATCCAGCTGACAGAACCCACACCCTTGATCCGGATGGTGGTGATCTGCAGGTGGTAGAGTCTGAGGGTCAATTGGTTGCTATCACACCGAGAAAACCGCCCACGCGCAGACAGGAAGCTTCGCAGGCGCATTTGCCTGACCCCGAATTAATCGAGCGAGGGGCAACCGGCGTCATTCCGAAAAAATCGGCGGATGGATTGCGCGCAATGGATGTGTATTCCAGGCAACCTGATACGGAAGGGAACTTCGGGATTGCACGGGTTGTAATCGTGATCGGTGGGCTTGGCATTAGTCAGACAAGTACACAACAAGCTGTTCGCGACTTACCACCATCAGTTACGCTTGCTTTTGCTCCTTACGGAAATTCTTTGCCTCGATGGGTGCAGGATGCTCGAAAGCAGGGCCATGAACTGTTGTTGCAAGTGCCGATGGAGCCGCTTGATTTTCCTCAAAACAACCCTGGTCCTCACACGATCAAGGCAACAGCTGATTTGGAAGAAAACCTGGCTAATCTTCATTGGGCAATGAGCCGGATTACCAATTACGTCGGGATCAGCAATTATCTGGGCAACAAAATCCTGCAACAACCGGCAAGCCTTTCTCCGGTTTTTGCTGAGATTGCCGGGCGTGGTCTCTTATTCTTTGAAGATGGCAGCGTGAAGAATTCTGTAGGTAAAGGTGTCGCGATTAAGGAGTTATTGCCCTATGCAAGCGCAGACATTCTATTGGATCAAGTGCGGTCCAGAAGCGCAATTGTTGAAAAACTTAATCAGCTAAGCGAACAGGCAAAACGCACTGGACTTGCAATTGCAATTGGAAATGCATTTCCCGAAACGATCAATCTGGTATCGCAATATGCAACTCAAGCTGCACGTAATGGTATTGAAATTACGCCTCTTACAGCGATTGTAAAAGATCCAGGCTCATGACTAAAAGTGCAGACAGAGATGCAATGCCTTACCGTCGTTGCGTTGGAATCGCCGTTTTTAATGCAGATGGCAAAGTTTGGTCCGGCAGACGGATTGCCAATCCTGAAACAGCGGGAAAAGGCAAGCACCGTTGGCAATTACCGCAAGGGGGTATCGATAAGGGAGAAGATGCGCTTCTTGCAGCCAAGCGCGAGTTGTTCGAAGAAACCGGCATCCGTTCGGTCACTTTGCTGGCAAAAGTATCTGGCTGGCTCTATTACGATCTACCTGATGATCTTCTTGGAAAAGCACTAAAGGGAAAATATCGCGGGCAGAAGCAAAGATGGTTCGCATTCCGCTTTGAAGGCGATGAGGCGGAAATCAATATTGAAGATCCACCGGATGGATCACATCCTGAATTTGATCAATGGGCTTGGAAAGATTTGAGCGAATTGCCTGATCTAATAGTTCCTTTTAAGCGCGGCCTTTACGTAAACGTGGCAAATGAGTTTAAAGCCTTTGCCAATAAATCTGCTCGGAAATAATTTGCCTTTGTTATAAAGCCATTGGATACTGGGTCTTCGAGATTTGAACCATAGATCCAATAGGGTCTAGACTGCAGGCAAGCTTAAAAAGAGCGAATATGTTCATTCCGTTACACGACGCAAATTCTTTGAATCATGTTCGATTTCAGTTCGTGACGGTATCATTGATTGTTGTGAACGTTTTGATCTGGCTTGTAATGGCAACGCCGCAAATGACTGATGTCAGTACTGCTAATGCTTATTACTTTGGATTTGGATTCGTGCCTGCCGTGGTAAATGATCTGGTAGACCTGCCGCCGGAACTTTTAGCGGTGCCTGAGCCTGCGTCCTATATTACCTATGCGTTTTTACACGGGGATTTCATGCATCTGGCGGGCAATATGTTGTTCTTATGGGTGTTCGGAGACAATGTGGAAGATGCGATGGGGCATTTTCGGTATCTGATATTTTATCTTCTATGTGCAGTGGCAGGAGCGCTTGCTCACAATTTGGTTGAGCCATCCTCTGAAGCGCCGCTGATCGGGGCCTCTGGAGCGATTGCCGGCCTGGTTGGCGCCTACCTTATGCTTCATCCCCGGGTTAAAGTCTGGATTTTGGCTTTTGGACGTATTCCGTTACGATTGTCAGCTTTCTGGGTGTTGGGAGCCTGGATAGCTTATCAGTTGTTTTACTTTCTGTTTGATACTGAAAGTGAAGTATCCTGGGCAGCGCATATCGGTGGAATATTGGCCGGCGTCTTTCTTATTCCAATCTTCAAGCGTAAGGAAATAGCTTTGTTTGATAGAAATTTGCCAATCCACCCGCCATCAGTTCCAACGGTTGGTGTCGAAAAAAAGTCAGACGAACCAATAGCGACCTCAAAAGAAAAACCTAAGCAATCTGGATCACCTACGTTTTGGGGGCGCGGCGAATGAACAAGATTTTATAGATTTGCACCATTACACTTGACGTTTACATCACACAGCTTTAGTCAAAATTTGACAAAAACACTGGAAACGAAATCAAATCCGGTGAAACCCACCTCATCCTTATCCAAACACCGAAAGGTAATGACATGAAGATTGTTGTACCCGTCAAACGCGTTGTTGACTATAACGTCAAAATACGCGTGAAATCTGACGGATCGGGCGTGGAATTGGCGAATGTCAAAATGTCCATGAACCCATTTGATGAAATTTCCGTTGAGCAAGCCATCCGTCTGAAAGAAGCTGGCCAGGCTGAAGAAATTATTGTTGTTTCGGTTGGTCCTCAGCAATCCCAGGAAACTATCCGAACCGCGCTTGCTATGGGCGCTGATCGAGGCATCCTGGTCAAGACTGATGACATGGTTGAACCGTTGGCGGTTGCAAAGATCCTTAAAGGCATTGTTGAAGAAGAACAGCCTGGTCTGGTTATTCTTGGCAAGCAGGCTATTGATGATGACTGTAATCAAACCGGCCAGATGCTTTCTGCACTGCTTGGTTGGAGTCAGGCGACTTTCGCAAACTCTATGGAAATAAAGGGCGATGTGGCAAGCGTTACCCGCGAAGTAGATGGCGGCCTTCAAACCATTGAAGTGAAAATGCCGACCATAGTGACAACAGACCTTCGCCTTAATGAGCCGCGTTATGCTTCACTACCAAATATCATGAAGGCAAAGAAGAAGCCGCTTGATGAGAAATCACCGGCAGATTACGGCGTTGATACAGCACCGCGTTTGAAGGTTACTAATACAACTGAGCCACCTGCTCGTAAGGCTGGCGTAATTCTTGGTTCCGTTGAAGAGCTTGTCGACAAGCTTAAAAACGAAGCCGGTGTTTTGAAATAAGGATTAGGGAGAGATAAAATGGCTACACTACTAATTGCAGATCATGACAATGCTTCCCTTAGCGATCAGACCGCAAAAGCACTTACTGCCGCAACCGAAATCGGTGGCGACATTCATGTGTTGGTTGTGGGCAAGGGCTGTGACGCAGTCGGCCAGGAAGCGGCTAATCTGGCAGGCGTTTCAAAGGTTATGGTTGCAGATGCAGATCAATATGAGCATCTGCTTGCTGAACCGACAGCTGATTTGATCGTTGGCCTGGCTGGCGACTATGACACGCTGATCACAGCTGCAACCACTTCTGGCAAAAATATCATGCCGCGCGTGGCAGCACTTCTTGATGTGATGCAGATCTCAGATATTACGGCTGTTCATTCGGCTGATACTTTTGAGCGTCCGATTTACGCTGGAAACGCACTTCAGACCGTGCAGGCTACTGACGCGAAAAAAGTTATTACTGTGCGGACTGCAGGTTTTGCTTCTGCTGAAGCAGGTGGTTCTGCAAGCGTTGAGAGCGTTGCCGCAGCTGCTGATCCGGGCCTTTCCAAATTTGAAGGCGACAAGATCATTGAGAGTGATCGTCCGGAACTTACTTCAGCTAAGATCATCATTTCCGGTGGTCGTGCGCTGGGTTCTTCCGAGAAGTTCCAGGAAGTTATTCTTCCGGTGGCTGACAAGCTTGGTGCTGCCGTTGGTGCCTCTCGTGCGGCGGTGGATGCAGGTTATGCGCCAAACGACTGGCAGGTTGGTCAGACCGGTAAGGTGGTTGCCCCTGATCTTTACATTGCTTGCGGTATTTCCGGTGCGATTCAGCACCTTGCGGGTATGAAAGACTCCAAGGTGATCGTTGCGATCAACAAGGACGAGGAAGCTCCGATTTTCCAGGTAGCAGATTATGGGTTAGTTGCTGATCTATTCGATGCTTTGCCAAAACTGGATGGCGCGCTCTAAGCGCCAGCTGTTGGATTTTACGCATATTTTGTCCGAAAACTGGTTATGCTTTTCGGGAATATGCTCCAATCAGGGCGAAATTTAAAAATATCGAACCGCGTTGGGAGACCAGCGCGGTTTTTTATTGCGGTGTGTTACCTGTAAAACACTCTTTCAACAGATGTCGTAAGAGACTTTTGAAATTGAGGAGTTCCAGTCTGAATAACCGCTACAAGTCCAGATTTTATATGTGACGGGCAATATTTGCCTTCTCATTCCCATCTTCATTTGACATTCTGCGTGGGCTGTCGAATATGGGTTCTGAAGTAAGGAAGAGGCTTGATGATCGAGTTCAGATCAAGAGGATTGGTAAAGCTTGTACTGGTGCTGATGATGGCATCGGTCGCTGTTTCCTGTGGCCGCCGCGGTGATCCGGAATTGCCACCAAGCGCCAATCCGGTAGTTGTTGATGAAAATGGCGAAGATCTTCCTACTATTGAAAAGGAAGACAAACCGTTTATCCTTGACCCGCTGCTTTAACCAAAAGCAGGTCAGTTTCTTATGAACCATTTCCACTATATTGATGGTATTATGCATGCCGAAAATGTTTCTATCGCAAAGATTGCTGAAGCTGTAGGCACACCGTTTTACTGCTATTCCACCGCAACGCTTGAGCGTCACTATACGGTATTTGCAGGTGCGTTTTCGGATATCAACGCAAAAGTCTGCTACGCAATGAAAGCCAATTCCAATCAGGCGGTCTTGAAGACGCTTGCTCGTCTGGGCTGTGGAGCGGATGTTGTTTCAGGTGGCGAGCTTCTCCGTGCTCTAAAAGCTGGTATTCCGCCGGAGAAAATTATGTTTTCCGGGGTCGGCAAAACACGCAATGAATTGGAATTTTCTCTTGAGACGGGCATTTTTTGTTTCAATGTTGAATCCGTTCCGGAGCTTCTTACGATATCGGAGTGCGCGGTAAATAAAGGTGTTGTCGCACCGGTTTCCCTGCGGATTAATCCAGATGTAGATGCAAAGACGCATGAAAAGATTTCGACCGGTAAAGCAAGCGACAAATTTGGTATCGCTTGGACGGATGCAGAGGAAATTTATGCCCTTGCCGCTGGTCTGCCTGGTATCAAAGTTACCGGAATTGACATGCACATCGGCAGTCAGATTGAAAAGCTTGAACCTTTTGATGAGGCCTTTTCCCGATTGGATGGTCTAATCCGGAACCTGCGCGCGCAAGGCCATTCAATTGATCATATCGATCTTGGTGGCGGTCTTGGAATTCCTTACCGTTCCGACAATAATCCGCCTCCGGCACCCGATGCCTATGCCCAGATTGTAAAACGTCATGTGCGGGCGCTTGATTGTGAAATCGTGTTTGAACCGGGACGGATGATTGCAGGCAATGCCGGAATTTTGGTCGGTTCAGTGATTTATGTAAAACCTGCTGGCGAGAAAACCTTTCTGATTTCTGATACTGCAATGAATGATCTTATTCGCCCGACGCTTTATGAAGCCTGGCATGAGATCAGACCGGTGGGCGAATCAGTGCTGGCAAAAACACCGATCCATGGCGACCTGGTTGGGCCGGTATGTGAATCTGGCGATTTTATTGCCAAGGAAAGATCGCTTCCAGCACTTGAAGCCGGTGATTTGTTCGCAATCGGATCTGCCGGTGCCTATGGCGCGGTGCAGTCTGGGACCTATAATACCCGCGCGTTGGTGCCGGAAGTGCTTGTAAACGGAGATCAATTTCACGTCGTTCGTCCAAGAATGGATGCGGAAACGATTATCGAACTTGATTCTTTGCCGAACTGGCTTTGATTTAGAGCCAATACCTGCGTCATCACATCTTTGCAATTTGGCACTTGCGGCCTCGAAAATACCGCGTTCTGTGTTATCCTTTAAAAGATGACCGAAAACAATTTTACTGCGAAGCCCTATTTCAGCGTCCGTCTTGGTGCTTGGCTTGTCCTGGCCTGGGAACGCGTGTGGCCGCTATTGGTTCCGCTCTTTGTGGTCGGCGTATTGCTCCTTGCGTTTTCTTGGCTTGGTGGTTGGGGTTTTTTACAGGCAGAGGGTCGGGAAGTTTTTCTCTGGCTTGCTCGAGCCGTTTTCATCATTGCATTAATTGCGGCATTATATCCTCTGCGGTTGTTCCGTTTGCCGAATTCACCGACGATTTCCAGACATGTGGAGGAAGCTTCTCGACTGGAAAATCGACCCTTATCAACCCAGGATGATGAGATTGCATTTGGCGGTAGTGATCGGATTGCGCATATTTTATGGCGCGAACATCAAATCCGTATGTCGAACAAGCTTGATCATCTTACGGTCGGTACACCTAAGCCGGAAGCAAACCGGTTTGATCCATTTGCAATCCGCGCCATGGTAGCAATCTTTGCATTTTCAGCATTCTGTTATTCGTTTTCTCCCAACGGTGGGAGTATTTTTGATATGTTTCAGGATAACCAGGCATCAGCCAGCGAGCTGACCAGAATTGATGCCTGGATTAGCCCGCCAAAATACACCAATAAACCTCCGGTCTATTTGAAACTTACCCAAGCCGATCAAGCTCCTGATCCTATTAGTGTACCGCAGGGTAGTGAATTCTTTCTCAGGTATATAGGCAAGGATGTAGTCACTCTGAATTCTGCTGGATCGGATGCCGAAACAGAGATTATGCCGGAAGCAAGAGAAGATGGAGCGGCAGACACGCAATTTCGATTTCAGTTAGATGATGACAGTGTCGTCACTCTAAAGCGTGGCAATGAAGTTGCGGCAAACTGGGGTCTGATCCTAATCCCAGATCAAGCACCGAAAATATCCTATTTTGAAGATCCGAGTTCCGCTCTTTCCGGTTCCTTGCAACTGTCTTACACCGTTGAAGATGACTATGGAGTAGTCAGTGCACGGGCAATATTTCAATCGCTTTCCGCGCAAAAAGAAAATGCAAGACCGTTGATAAAGAAGCCGGAATTGCCCCTACCATTACCAAGATTGCGGGCAAAGAAGGGTGTTTCTAAGGTCAATAAGGATTTGACCGAGCATCCATGGGCAGGCAGCAAAGTAAAAATTACGCTCGAAGCGCGCGATGATCAAGGTCAGGTTGGTCTCAGTGAGCCGGTAGAATTTACATTGCCGGGTAGACAGTTTGCAAAGCCGCTTTCAAAGGCATTGGTTGAGCAGCGGCGGATTTTGGCGCTTGATGCAAATGAGCGTTACCGGGTTGCTGACCTTCTCGACGCGGTTTCAACCGGTCCTATGGAATATATTGATGATCCTGCATCGGTCATTGGTATGCGGGTTGCTTACCGCCGTCTGGTGGATGCAAGAACTGATGATGATCTGCGCTCTGTTCTCGATCTTTTATGGGAAATTGCACTTGGTGTGGAATTTGGTGATCTTAGTGAAGCTGAACGCAAACTTCGTGAAGCGCAGGAAAAACTAAGTCAGGCTCTAGAGGATGGTGCCAGCTCGGAAGAAATTGACAAGCTGATGCAGGAATTGCGCGAAGCCATGAATGAGATGATGCAGGCTTTGGCAGAAGAAGCGCGCCGCAGCCCTCAGGCGCAAAATCCATTCCAGCAAGATGATAGTCAGATGCTGACGCAGAATGACTTGGAACGGATGATGGACCGTATCGAAGATCTGGCAAAGTCTGGTTCGCCGGATGCCGCGCGTCAGATGCTCAGCGAATTACAGCGCATGATGGACAATCTACGCGCCGGTCGCCATCAACAACAGCGTCAGGCAGAGGGCAATGAACTGAATAAGTCACTCGATAAACTGAGTGAATTAATGCAGCGCCAACAGGAATTGATGGAAGAAACCTTCCGTATGCAGCGTGATCAGGACCAATTGCAGCAGCGCCAGAACCAGAACGATCAAAATAGCCAACAACAACAGTCTGGGCGTCAACAACCTGGTAGCCCGAGAACAGACAATCAGGGTAGCGATCAGCAAGACGGGCAACAGCACCCCAATGGTCAGCAAGGTCAGATGACTGAAGAACAGATTGCAGATGCATTGGAGCGCCTACAACGCCAGCAGGAAGCATTGGAACGTGAATTAGGGCAGTTATCCGATCAGTTGGAACAACTGGGTCTTGGCCAGCCGCAGGAACTGGGTGAAGCACAACAGCAGATGGGCCAGGCTAATCAGAATTTGTCTCAGGGTAATCCTGGAGATGCAGCCTCAAATCAGGGTCGGGCGCTGGAAGCACTGCGCCGTGGTGCACAAAACATGATGCAGCAAATGGCTGGTGATCGTCAGCAGGGAGGCCAGCAAGAATCACAAAACGGTGGTCAGGGGCAATCAGGTCAGCGCCGTGGTTCTGACCCCTTGGGTCGCCCCTCTGGTAGCGACGGATTTGATCCGTCCTCCAATGTTGAAGTGCCTGGCGAATTTGATGCCCAGCGCGCTCGCCGGATTTTGGAGGCAATCCGTGAACGTCTTGCTATTCCAGACAATCCGATCATAGAAAAAGACTATCTGGAACGCCTTCTGCGCAGTGAATAGATCAGCTGCTTTCTTCTAATATTCGAAATGGGCAGAGACTGTCGAGATCACGGGCTCGTTGGAAAGTATCGAAGAGGCAAACAGTGACTTCTTACCGGGTGATAATTGCTGGATCGAAGGCTGGTAATACCACTGGAAAACGTCCTCACCATTGCCCTGCTTGAGCGAAAGCGTAATACGAGGAACTTTTTGTAAATCTTGGCTGTTATTGGCAATTACGCCTTCAACCCGCACTACTTTTTGCTGATTTCTACCGATGAGTTCGCGGAAGCGTATATCAGTTAGCTGCAATCCGTCGGGATTTGTCTTAAAACCGGAATGGAAATTGAGAACATAAAGCGTTCCGCTAATACCGGCAATAAACAAGAATAACACAGCCGCAAGCGAAGCATACGCAGTCGTATAGTGGTTTGCTTTCGGTATTCTATCAAGCGAATCAAAAGATCGAACCATCGCTGGCGCGCTCTTATTTATTTGTTTTTTGATCGAATTTTCCCGATTGCCATATTCTTTCCAGATATTTCCGCAATCTAGGCAATGATACTCACCTTGAGAAAATATCGGCCTGCCTTCGCTATTGGATTTATACGAGCAGGCAGGACAGGTAGTTTTTTGAAGGCCGGTAGACAAAAAGATAAACTCTGATCAAAGGGATGTTGATGGTGAACACAAGTGGATTTCTAGAATTCAACAAATCTGTTAAGCCAATCGCATTAAAACTCTATTAACCATAAAATTGCGAATCCTTGGCTTTGGATCAGATGATGAGGCGGCGGCTTGATACGTTTTGAAAATGTTGGTTTGCGTTATGGTCTTGGGCGGGAAATCCTCAGCGATCTCAACTTCGAGATTTCTCCCAAGTCATTTCAGTTTTTAACGGGCCCGTCTGGTGCAGGTAAGACAAGCCTGCTTCGTTTAATGCTGCTGTCGCTTCGCCCGACACGTGGGCAAGTGAACGTATTTGGGCGTAAAGCCTCAAGCATTCAACCCAATGAAATGCCGCTGGTGCGTCGAAAGATTGGCGTAGTTTTTCAGGATTTCAGGCTACTCAATCACCTAACTACCTATGAAAATGTTGCGTTGCCTCTATTGGTTCGCGGTCAGGCGGAATCAGTTTACCGCAAGGACGTTACAGCATTGCTTGATTGGGTAGGTCTTGGCGAGCGTATGCATGTCTTGCCGCCGGTCTTGTCCGGGGGTGAAAAACAGCGTGCTGCAATTGCCCGTGCGCTTATTGATCAACCCGATGTGCTTTTGGCTGATGAACCGACCGGCAATGTCGATCCACCACTTGCCAGACGTCTACTGCGTTTATTCATCGAGCTGCATAGATCCGGCACTTCTGTTGTCATCGCTACGCACGATCTTGGTTTAATGGACCAGTATGATGCCCGGCGTCTGGTACTGAATAGTGGAAGGCTGCAGATTTATGGCTGAAGAATCCACGCAAACTACCGGGAAGATGGTTTCAAAGGTGCCCAAAAGTAAGGGTGTTAAGAAAAAGCGCGGGCAAAAACCACGCCTACATAGCGGAAAGAATATTATTCCTTCTGAGACTATTGCGGGAAGCGCTCTTATTTTTGTGATTGCAATCATGACGTTTCTGGCTTGCCTGACCCTGGGCGGGGTATCGATGATCAGTCAGAGTGCCGGCCAATGGCAAAGTGATATCTCTCACGAAGTTACCATCCAGATCAAACCTTCGGATGATCGTCAGATGGATGAGGCAATCAGGGCTGCAAGTAAAATCGCCCTGTCGTTTGACGGGGTAAGCAAGGTGACTGCCCTGAATGATGCCGCAACGGCGAGATTACTAGAGCCCTGGCTAGGATCAGGACTTGATATAAATCAACTGCCGGTGCCAAGGCTTCTCACCGTTACAATTGCAGATGGCGAGCGGCCTGATTTTGATGCGCTGCGAAAGCGGCTTGCCGCGGAAGTGCTTGGTTCCAGTCTGGATGATCACCGGGCATGGTCAGGTCGTTTAACCACGATGGCGCTTACCATGGTTACTATCGGTATCAGCGTTTTCATTCTGGTGCTTGCGGCCACAGTCACCACTGTAATTTTTGCTACGCGTGGTGCGATGGCCGGCAATAAGGATGTTGTTGAGGTCTTGCACTTCGTCGGTGCTGATGGTGCATTTGTATCGCGTCAGTTTCAGCTTCATTTTTTAATCTTGGGTTTAAAAGGTGCATTTGCAGGAGCGCTGGCCGCGGTCTCTTTGTTTGTTATGCTGAGCTTCTGGTCTTCCTATCAGATAGCCACGCCTGAAGGAGATCAGATTACTGCTCTATTCGGGATGTTTTCACCAAATTTCTGGGGTTATCTGGGCATGATCTTGGTGTTATTTTTAGTAGCTGGACTAACAGCTGTTACTTCGCGATGGGCTGTGCATCAGCAGATTCGTATTTTGCAGGATTATAACCGCGGGGCATAAATTCATCATTGATTTGCCCATAAACGAACAAAATTTTTCGGTATTTTTAGCTGATGGATTCAGCGCAAAGACAGAACTTTTTCAGTATGAAAACCGGTATTTTACTAAAACCCAGGCTGGTTCAGTTGGTCGCTGCTGGTATCGCGCTTCTCGCGATATTGACGGTTAGCGTTTATGTTCAGTTTGCCTGGCAGATCAAATTTCCAGAAACCATAGAAAAAGTAGAACATGCAGATGCAATTGTAGTATTTACTGGTGATGGCAATCGGATTTCCCCCGCTGTTGATCTGCTACAGGGGCGTTACGGAAAGCGTCTGCTTATTTCCGGGGTTAATCACAAGACTTCCGTGGATGCGTTAAGGCATGCGGTTTCTGCCAGCGAGGCCCTGTTTAATTGCTGTGTTGATCTGGATTATCTTGCCTATGACACAAGGGGAAATGCACTTAATACTTCCTATTGGGCGCATTTTCACGATTATGAACGTTTGATCGTAGTTACCAGCGACTATCACATGCCGCGCAGCCTTTTATTGATGCAGCAGGCGATGCCAGATGTAACGCTAAAGCCAGCGCCGGTTGTTTCAAAAACGATGCAGGAAAAATCATATTTTTCAGTGCTGATATCACCAGTGACGCTGTATGAATTTGGCAAATATCTGATTGCGCGTTTCAGATTTGAACCGGCTGCCAAATACCTGACTATTGTCGCGCGTAATCAACTGCGAGCGTATTTTGCCGGCTAAGTACGGCGCCACCAAGAGAACCTGCAAACAGGGACTGGTTTTTGTAATTATCCAGTGGTAGTCAGCCTTTATGATAAGACTGCGCGGCGCATTTTTTGTTTTTCTTTTCAATTTGAATACTTTTGTTCAGATGGTCTTCTGGACGCCGTTATTTTTCTTCATTCCGCGGGAATATAATTGGAAAATTGTGCGGCTTTGGGGACTCAGCAATCTTTGGCTGCAACATCTCATTATCGGTAATACCTTTGATTTTCGGGGTTTGGAAAACGTACCAAAAGATGGTGCTCTGGTTGCGTCAAAACATCAGTCGACCTGGGAAACCTACGCGACATTGCTGTTTCTCAATGATCCAAGTTATATTTTGAAACGTGAACTCATGTATATTCCCTTCTTCGGGTGGTTTGCGACGAAGGCCGCCTCTATTCCGGTTAATCGAGGAAAACGGACCGAAGCACTCCTGTCCATGAGTGCTGTTGCAAAGGAGCAATTTGACGAGGATCGACAGATTGTTATTTATCCTGAGGGAACTCGCAAGGCTGCCTTTGCCGACCCTGCGTATAAATATGGCATCACCTATATGTATGAAAAGATTGAGGCGCCTGTGGTGCCGGTTGCACTCAATTCGGGTATTTTCTGGCCGCGCTCCAGTTTCAATCTGAAAGAAGGTCACATTGTTTTGGAATTCTTGCCAAAAATTGCGCCTGGTCTTTCTCCAGAAGTTTTTTCGGCAAAACTGCAATCAAAAATTGAACAGAAAACAGCCGAATTGCTTGCAGAAGCACAGTGACAAGCCAAGCGTTATTTGTGTTGCTGCTAAAAAGAATTTATTCAGAAATTGCTTTGCCGACATATTCCAAACGGTGACACCGTATGCCTTCTTTGGCCATGGAGGAAACCGTGCTCTGGACGTAATCCACATTGTGGCCTGATCCGCCAATAGCATTACGCACGATTTGCGCCTGCTTATCTAACGACAAAGCACCGGTATATTGTGGGGAGGTACGATCAACGCGGTAGACAAGTGCGGGAACCGTTTCCCCATGTTCCAATCGGATATGTCGCCAGCTTTCCAGATAGACTGATGTCACCAGTTCCCGTGCCCGAAGATATTCAATTACTGATTCGCGTTTTTCAGAAGGCGCGCGCATCGCAATTCCAGTGCACGATCCGCCATGATCTAAACCCAATACCAAGCCAGGCTTTTGTTTTGTCCCACGATGTACCCAGGAATAGATGCACAAAGATCGATGCAGGCCAAAAATTGTGGCACGTTTACGTTCCACTACCTCAAAGCCCGGGTTCCACATCAGTGAACCATAGCCAAATACCCAAAAATCCCGCATAACAGCCAAAGTCATCCAATATTTAACGCGTTATACTCAAACGAAATTTTGAAAGTAAAGTCCATGCGTAAAACCCTGTTCCTGTTTATTGTCATCTTTTTGCTTTGCGTTGGATGGGTTTCAGGATGGTATTTTGTAGCAAATAAGGTTGAGGCGCAAATCGCGAAAGTTCAAGGGCAGCTTGCCAAAAGGGGCCGATCGTTTGATTGCGGTGATCAACAAATGACCGGATTTCCATTTCGCATTGGTATCCAATGCAGTTCGGTTTCTTTTCAGGACGCAGGCAAGGGTATTGATTTGAAAACCGGCGCTTTGCAATCGGCCGCACAGATTTATCAACCCGGAAAGTCAGTCATCGAGTTTAATGCACCGCTAAACTATGCGCTGGCAAATGCAGAGAGTTTAGAGGTGACCTGGCAGTCTATGCGCGCCAGCGTAAATGCTGATCTTGGCGGCCTTGATCGGCTCTCACTGGTTGGAAATGATGTGAATGTTGTTTCTGACAGCTTCAAAACAAAACCAATTCGAATTGATGAACTGCAGTTGCATGGCCGCAAAATCGGTTCTGATGATTTGAACCTTGCCGTTCGCTCAGCTGAAGTAGATACCGGTCAGCCAATATGGCCCCGGTTTAATCTGGATGCGACACTGCATCTCAATGCGGCTTATTCTGCGATGATCCGCGATCCTGATTTGATTGTGCTGGCAAAACGCGAAGGTTTGAAGGGGAACTTGCAACGGTTTGATTATGTTTCATCACAAGGCGGCAAGATTTCTCTATCTGGACCATTTGAAATTTCAAGAAATGGTATTTTAAGCGGCGTTTTCGATATCGATGCCCGTGAGCTTGTTCCAATTTTGGAAATCTTACAAGAATTTGCACCCGAGCAGACAAAGCTCATCGACCAGCTAAAAACCGCTGCTGCACTTCTGGGCGGTAATACCGGCGGCGCGATCAAACTCAAGGTCAGTGTCAAAAGCGGGGATGCAGCAATTGG
>JBCCBE010000126.1:0-6510 GCA_039814425.1 Pseudomonadota bacterium | reverse complement strand
CCTCACCCCTAACCCCTCTCCTTCTTAAGGAGAGGGGAAAGAAGCAAACTGTACCGTACTTTGCTGTAGGAACGCTATAAGCATCCAATGGAAAGAAAACTAATCATTTCTTTGTAAAGATGCGCCTAATTTAGCCAACGTAGGTTGGCTTTGTTGTTATAGTCCCAGTGATTGAGCACTGCTTTTTGAAACCCGTGTTCTTCCGGACATCAGGTAATATCCGGAAAAGTTCAATCATTTACTAATATTTCAGTATTTTTATGTAGATACAAATGATGATTTTGTGTGCAATATATAAGGTATGAGAAAAATCTAATTAAGTATACTTGTTTTGAATTGATGCAGTTTAACATTATTGCAGCTTGAAAAAGCAGATGCTTGTGCTAACTTACAAACTTAGGACAAGAAATAATACAGTTGAACGGCTAACTTACTATAGTTCATAACAAAAAAACTTGATTTGTTAATAGCGTTTAATATTATTGTTTCCCGTTTAAGTGAAGAATGCGCCCTCTTCACTATAATTAACGGTGATTCAATATCTTTTTATATCGAATACATATGCTATTTTTGCTGAATCATATTGTGAATTAAGATATTTAGACATCATATTTAATGTCTAATTATCTGCGTTTTTAAAGATAAATTCACATCTTAGTTTGGTTAAGTTCTTTATTTGTGGCACGCGGCTTTAGTACATCAATGAATTTAAAATTAGAGCATTTACTTCATAGTAAATGCAGAGTTTTTAACGCGAAAAAAAAAGGTAAGATAAACTTTTTTGGTAGTTTATTTACTACAATATTTCTTTTGAACTTTTGGATAGCTTCAGCACAAGCCGAAGGTTCAAAAGAACTGGTACAGTACGGTGGAGATAGACCTTTCATGGATTGGTCTGAAAGCAAAAAAACCGCAGGTATTGAAAGGAAAACATTTTTAAAAGTTTTTGTTAAAGCAGGAGAAACTATATATCTCGGTTCCAGCGTACATAACAGCCCAGGTAATACAGATATTATTTTACGTACTCCTTTAGGGTCGGTACAAACTTTTGATGTTCAAAGCAATGGTGCTAGACAAGGTTATATTGATACTGTAGCTAAAGAATTAGCCGGACCTCTATCTGCTTCAAATCCAAACGGCTATAATCCCCATACATTTACAGCTACAACAAGTGCAGAAGAAGGAATTTATGAAGTTGAATTTCGCTCTACTAATGATAGTTCAGATCCAACAGCAAGAAGCACAACAGCATCGTTCACATCAAATCAAAATATAAGTGTAGGTGCTTGGGATATCACAGTCAAAGATAGTA
Source organism: Pseudomonadota bacterium (assembly GCA_039814425.1). Taxonomy (GTDB): domain Bacteria; phylum Pseudomonadota; class Alphaproteobacteria; order Rhizobiales; family Rhizobiaceae; genus JAALLB01. The sequence goes on along the minus strand of JBCCBE010000126.1, from coordinate 5,198 downwards.
GCGAAACAATAAAAAATGGTCGAGTTTTTACTAACTATGTAGCATTAAATATGGGAGGTAGTAGTCGGAAACTTAATTCGGAATTCTTTATTCAAACAAAAGATGGTTTCCTGTATCGCACTAAGATGAATGAATTAGACCCTTTCGGATTTCTCTTTTTTGGTAACAGTAGGGGATTTCTTGATTATGGGAACGACAATATTCCAACTACTTTATATCGTTCTGCTAAAGCAGGTAATAATGACTTAAACCCTTTTCAGGGAAACGTTAGGGTACAGCGTCCTGATGTACCCGACACACTAACCGACATCACTCACCGAGTCTTTTTCAATCGACCAGACCCGGATACTTTGATAGCATTAGGAATTCCTACCGTAGCAACACCTCCTCCACAACCAAGCAACTTTGAATTTACAGGAGCTGCGAGCGGTAATCAAACCTATGTAGGTGCTGGGGGTAACTTTAGTTTTAGTACTACAGATAAGGGTAGTTACGAGATTATTATTGATACTGACACCGACGGTGTTTATGATCCTAGCAAAGATAGAATATTGCAAGATGTAACTACAGGTGGTAGCGAAGTTGTAACTTGGGACGGTAAAGATGCAAATGGTGTTGACTTACCTCGTCGTCCAAATAATGCTCCTTACAATGCCAGAATTAGGTTAAGAACTGGTGAATACCATTTTCCGATGTTGGATGCAGAAAGCAATCCTAAAGGATTTGTAATCGAAATGCTTAATCCACCAAATCTTCCAGCGGAATTTAGTCCATTTACGATTTACTACAACGATGAGAATTACACAACTAGGAATGGTACACTCGTTAGCTTAGATGAATCGGGAGAACCAAGAACCCCAGGAACACCAAGCAATCCGCGAAATGCTTCTACTGGAATTAATAGCTCTTTAGGAGAACATAAATTTAGTAATAGTTATGGTGACTTTTTAGGGATTGATACCTGGGCTTATTTTCCTAGCGATGCATCATTTGCACAAGTAATTATTACTTTGGGAAATGTTTCGGGTACTCTCTACCAAGATAACGATGGTGAAGATGATTTTGATTCTGGAGAACCAAGGCTACCCAAGGATATTACCCTAAGGCTGTATAACGATGCAAATGGTAATAATGTAATTGATCCTGGAGAAGAAATCGCGACTACAGTCACCGATGATAACGGGGATTATATTTTTGATGAAGTTCCTGACGGTGATTACAAAATTAAAGTAGATATTAACGATAGTGAAATTCCCAGTGGAATTACTTTAGGAACACCTAATGATTTACCTGTTACCGTTACGGGTAGTGCTGTGACGGATAACAACTTTGGTTTTGATAGAGTTGTTGCTAATAACCCACTTCTCTTATTAGTCAAACGCATCACCGCAATCAACGGTCAAAATATCAATCCTAATGACAACACACTATTAAATACCATTGTTAACGATACAACTTCTCCCCGTCAAAATGATGACGATAACCCGAATTGGCCAAATAGTTATTTAATAGGTGCAATTGATGGAGGAAAAGTAAAACCCGGTGACGAGATTGAATATACCGTTTACTTCCTTTCCTCTGGGGAAAGTCCAGCTAGAAATGTATTATTCTGCGATAGAGTACCTGGAAAAGTTAGCTTTATTCCTAACAGTTTTAGTAGTGAATCAAAATCATCGATAAGTTCACCGACCGGTGCAGGTATTGTCCAAAATACAGATAGAGGTATTTTATGGGAATACGAAGGTAGACGAGAATCTTTAAGTAACCTTCGAGACGGGGATTTAGGTGAATACTTCCCCCCTAATATTGAACCAGATACCTTTTACTCTGGGATTGACTGCGATGGCGACCCAAATGTAAATATATCTAATACTAACGGTGCAGTAGTTGTAAATTTACGAGATTTACCTAATGCTACTGGTTCCGGTACTCCTCGACGGTCGTGATGGATTTCAACCTCGACACATTGCCCCCCGCAGGCGAGCGTTACGCGCTCTTTTCACGCGATAGCACCGGCAATGATGGGGGGGGTCACATCACGGCCTGGGTCTATGATGACGGCCGGATTGAGATGCGCTGGCAAAGCGATGCGATCAGCTACGATCTTGTGACCTCAGTTGGCGTGATCACACCCGGGACCGATCAAACCATCCAGGTCACTTTGGACAGCGACGCCGAAACTATTGAAATCTTCGTGGATGGCGCATCTGAGAGCACGCTGACAAACGTCCCGGTTACGCTGGACGGCAATGCCGAGCCTTGGGTTCTGGGCGGCAACCAATGGCAATCGGGCGACGGTGTTGCCAACAACATCCAGGACCACATGGATGGTTCAATCTCCCTCTTTGAGATCTATGATGAACCGCTGACCCCGGCTGAGGTTGAGGCCGCACAGGGCGCTGATGATGTCATAGACGGCGGTGCGGGCGATGACACGATCCGCGGTGAGGCCGGCGATGACACGATTGACGGCGGTGCCGATGATGACCTGATCGATGGCGGCGCGGGCGATGACAGTCTGACGGGCGGGGATGGCGATGATGTGTTCACCTATGAGGTGGGCGACGGCGCGGACACGATCAGCGATTTCAACGACGGCAACACCGGCGCGCTGGGTGATGGCGACACAACGAACAACGATTTTATTGACCTGTCGCAGTTCTATGACGGTCTGAGGGAAGTCAAAGAAGACTTTGATGATGACGGCATTCTCAACCAGTCCAATAGCATCGCCAATGGCGGCACGGTGGACTATTCAAACAATGATCAGATGCAGCCCGGCGACGGGATCACGTTCGAGAACGTCAACCGCGACGACTTCACCACCGACAACACCGGCGTCGTCTGCTTCACCCCTGGCATTCGCATTGTGACGAACAGAGGCTTGGTGCCGATTGAAGAAATTGTGCCTGGCGATCTGGTTCAAACGGCTGATAATGGGTTCCAGCCCATCGTCTGGGTTGGCAGGCGCGATCTTGGGTCCCGCGAATTGGCCAAGTCACCGAACCTCAAACCAGTGCTCATTCAACCCAACGCGTGGCTTGGAAATGCCGCCCCGCTGCTGTTTTCTCCACAGCACCGCGTCCTTTTGCGGGACCAAGCGCTGGGCGATCTGCAAAACCTGCACGAGGCTTTTGTCCGCGCGACGCTGTTCAAAGACCTGGTTGGAAGCCGGGCGCGTACGGCCCATGGTATGCGGTCTGTGTCCTACATCCACATTATGACAGAGGATCACCAAGTGATCTTTGCCGAAGACATCAAGACAGAGACGTTTTGGCCAGGCCCCGAGGCCCTTCGCGCGCTTGATCCATCTGCGAAGCTCGAACTGATGACGCTTTTCCCGGAACTCCAAGATGTGACGAGCCCGCGTTTGACGCAGCTGAGTTACGGAGAGAAAGCCAGAGAAGACTTGCGCCGCCGTGATCTAGATCAGCTTGCAGCCGCGATGTAGCCGCAGGTTTGTGCATCCGTTTGGCCGCGAAGGTTTCGCGCGGAACGTGGCAAGAAAATTGTAGAACCCCGCGTCCAAGACAGTAAACCGCGTTTCGGGCCAAATGCGGGCTATCGACGTAAGGCCTCGATCCTGCCGCGCAGCCTGCCAAACCTGCTCTTTGATACAACGCCTCATACTTTGTGACGCGGACCAAGTCTTGGGCCGTCGATCAGCTGCTGCAGCGCACTTCGACGCGGCGGTTTAGTGAGCGCCCCGCCTCATCCTCGTTGCTGGCAATCGGTTCATCTTCACCACGCCCGACCGCAGACATAACGGACCCATCCATGCCAAGCGCGACCAAAGCGGCAACGACCGACCCGGCGCGTCGCTCTGACAAATCGCGGTTGTAATCATCCGCGCCCTCGCTAGAGGAGTGCCCCACGATCTGAACCGAGGCTGCGCCCGCGTCCGACAGGCCATTGTAGAGATCGGCCAACAGGACCTGCGACGACGGGCGGATGACGTCGCTGTCAAAATCAAACTGAATTCCGTGCAGGACTGATCCGCACCCCAGTTTTGGCGGTTCGGGTTCAAGGCAAGACGCCGTCGCATCACTGGCGTCCCCATTGTAAGGTTTGAACGGCGCACCATTGGTGGATCGCAACCCACGAAGGGAGCCGTCCCCGGCAGCGACCAGAATAAACTGCGATGAGATGCCCGCATCGTTTTGGCCCAGAGCACGCAAAACGTTTCCATGGACGGTTCCCGACAACATTGCATTGCCATCATAACACCCGGTGACCGTGGCACCTTCTTGTTCAAGTTCCAGTTTCACACCACGTCCGCGCCATACGCCGCTGAAACCAGTCGATAGATCTGGTTCATCCTGTACGCCGTGACCGGACAACTCAGAAAACTCAAGAAACGTTTGATAGCGTTGTACGTCTACCCCATCGGCCAATCGCAACTTGATCCATCCGACTTTTGCCTGGTCCGGCGCCATTTGAAGCTGCGTGACCTCGCCTTTGCTGGCGCTGGCTGCCACTTCTGCGCGCGCCAGCACTGCAAACGGGCCGTCGGGCCCCTGAGAGGAGCCCAGCACCTCGATCAATTTGAAGAATGTCTGTGACGGGCTTGGCGTTTCTTTGACATTAGGAACCGAGAACGCAGAGAAAATTGTTCCAGCCGGAAGCGCGTAGAGAAATTCAACGAATTGCCCCGCAGCCGCCGGTTTTCCCATTGCAACATAGCGTTTGGGATTTCCATCTATCGCAGAGATGACATGCTCTTGCGTGATACGCATCTCTTCTGCGCCAGCGGTAATGCCCACCGGCAAGACCCCTTGCGCCAAGTTCATCAGATCCGTCGCTGTTTGGGTCTGCGCCGAGGCAGTGTTCGACACGAGGACTGTGAAAAGCGTGGCAAAAACAGATTGATTGATCAGATTAATCTGTCCCATCCCAGTAATCTCCAAAACCGCAAATTGACGAATGGTCCGATGATAGCCGCAATACGCCATTTCGAGCAAACTGAGGTGACAATGAAGTGAGTCTGCCAAACACTAAAGCGCCGCCTCGCGCTTCAATTTTGCTAGGCTGCCACCCAGCCAGAGACACCAAGACTTCATTAAATCATTCATGGAAATGGCGATCCCGGAAGGACTCGAACCCTCAGCCTGCTGATTAGAAGTCAGCTGCTCTATCCAGTTGAGCTACGGGACCGCTGGCCTCGGTGTAGCGCTGTCAGGTCTGGATATCAAAGGGAT
>JBCCBE010000069.1:0-17438 GCA_039814425.1 Pseudomonadota bacterium | reverse complement strand
TTTTAAAATGCCAATTGCTATCCAAACAGACCTCTACCCTTTGAGCAAAAGTGTCGTTCCAGAAAACTAGATGGCTTGTCAAGGAGTATCACGGAACTTTAAATTCGAAATGGACAACAGGGTCAAACAATACGCGGTTTTATCGATGCTTCCGAAGGCAGAAGACCGAGCAATATTTTGATTTCAAAAATGTAGTTATTCAGATTATTGCTGAATGGTAGAGACCGTGATAACCGTTCACGCAATTACTGCATGAAAGGGAGCAGGTTATGAGCCACAAATTTGGTCAAACCAATTTTCCACCTTCTCTAAATGAAAGTTTCCAGAAAGGCATTATGTCAACCCGCTATAACGGCCGGGCAATGTGGAAATGCCCTATGGATTTGGTAATCTATCGAAACGTTCTGGAAAATTTGTTACCCAAAACGATATTCGAGTTCGGTTCAAATGAGGGCGGATCTGCAATGTGGTTGGCCGATCAACTTACTTCAATAGGCCTGCATGACACCCGGTTATTTTCCCTCGATGTAAATCCTGTCACAGACATAGACGATCCGAGAATTGAATTTGGATTTTGCAATGTCGAGGTGCCACAAGACTGTTTTAACCTTGACGATTTGAAAGCGCTGCCCCATCCAATATTGATAATCGATGATGCTTCGCATCGCGGCCCTGATGTATTGAGCCTTCTTAAATACATTGATCAAATCATTGAGCCCGGTGATTACTTGATCGTCGAGGACGGGATCTTAACGCATCTTGATATGCCTGGTTATGATGGCGGCCCCCTATGGGCAATTGAAGAACTTTTAAAACAAAATCCAGGACGTTATGAAGTGGATAGAGCCGTTTGTGACACTTACGGAACCAATGTTACCTGGAACCCGGAAGGTTATATCCGTTGCATCGCCAATCGATGATGAAAGATTTTAAATGACGAATACTACAGCTAAAAAACTCTACAGCGATCTACTGATAAAGACCATTGCGAACACGATCTATGGTGACATGCCGCAAGACCCTTGGGCTTCGGGAAAGTATGAAAAGGCTATTCGAGATGAAGGCCGTGACTGGCCGTCGCGCGCGCATTCTATGGTCGGAATTAAACGACTGGAAAACCTGCGCGATCTGGTGGAACGGTGCCTTGAAAACAATATTCCCGGCGATTTCATCGAAACGGGTGTCTGGCGCGGTGGTGCTTGCATTCTCATGCGCGGGATACTTGCAGCACATAATGAAGCAGACCGAAAAGTATTTGTCTGCGACTCATTTGATGGTCTGCCGGTGGCTGACCCCGCCTCCTACCCTGCAGATGAAGGCGACACCCATCATGAATATCGTGAATTAGCCATTCCTTTGGAAACAGTACAGTCGAACTTTGATATTTATGGTCTCCTGGATGACCAGGTAGATTTTCACAAAGGCTGGTTTAAAGATACGCTGCCTGCTTTAAAAGGACATAAGTTCGCGTTGATCAGACTAGACGGCGATATGTATCAATCAACCATGGAAGCACTGGAAAATCTCTATGAGGGCTTATCCACAGGTGGATATTGCATCATCGATGACTATGGTGCGATCCCTTCTTGCAAACAGGCAGTTGATGATTTCCGCCGTGATAACAATATCAATGAGCCTATGGAAAGTGTCGACTGGACCGGTGTTTGGTGGCAGAAAAACACCTAAATAGAAGTGATTTCCAAATCTGCCACGCGATGTTCATCATTGAAAAAATACTTATGAGGCATTTCAATCCGGATAACACTGGCTCTTGATTTTGAAGTGAATGGCAAGCTGTCACTTGATCCTGCATCAATCACAAAATACGCGTCACCAGAATCATCAATTTCAACTTCAAAAAATTGATCTTCATTCTGACCCGGCGTCTCCAGACTTATTTTGACGGGCAGATTGGCATTAAGCTGATTTTCTTGGACAACAGACTTGTAAGTCTTATTCACTGAGAACCGGAATTGATATTTCTGACGATCGCTGGGCATTGGCAAAATAACCGTACCACTGGAAGCAGTTGCAAAGCGGCTAGAATTTCCTTCTGAACCCTGTGCATCGCCGCCCCGCACGATCATCGGCTGTTCCAAAACTTGATCACTGTCTGGCAAAGAGTCCATTTCAAGTTGATAGTCTACCCCCAGCGTCATCAGGCTTTTTTGTAAAATCAGGGACGTAAGCCTAAGCAAGAAGGGATCAAGTTCCGCGCGTTGATCGCTGCGTTTAGGTCCCTGTCCGACGAGCGCAACAGCACCTTTTCGCAGGTTCATTTCGGCTTTTCTTCCCAGGCCAAAAAGCATCATATGCAAAGTCAGACCAGGATTTTCTACAAACGCCTCATAGGTGACAATCTCCGGTTTTACGCCTGCCCGCAAGCTCTCCGTCAGCGCCAATAGATAACGCTCGTAATAACCAACAGATTTTGCAAAATCCGTAGAAAATATCTTGTCTTGGGCACCTCTGCCTTTCCCGCGTTCTATCATTGAATTCACAGTATAAACCGGGTCCCGCAGTGTGAACATCAACCGGGTTTTGGGACTCGTTTCCGCAATCCAGGGCATTGCAAATATATTGTCTGGAGTTTTTTCGCCAACGATATCACGGCCAGAACGAAGACGGATCCATTTTCCGATTATCGAATTGAAAGATGCAACCAATTGCGGTCCAAACAAGCCTTTTTCAAATTCGGCCATTAACTCTTCATGTAAATGAAGCACGTCTTTTTTAGAAAAGATTGGCAGAATTGGCTCAGAACTTACGAGCGGATTGTAAGCAAGCAAAACCGATTGATATAGTTTCAAACTCTCCCGATATGGTTTGAAATGCTCAACCATCGCCACATTCATATCTGCATGGAGGCGTCTTCTCAGTCCGTCCAGTTGGTGCTTTGGCCAAGGGCGAGCTCGAGCATACTCCCAGGCATACCGGAACACATTGGTTTCTGATGAATAGGAATATACTTCATGATGAAGGTTCATCGTTTTTGAAAGTATCGTGGTGCCCGAACGCGGGATACCACCAATAACAAAATTCAATGGACTAGAAGACATATGAAAGGATTCCGGTAAAATTTCAGCAGCTGAAACTGATTGCTGAGCAACTTATAACAGTTTGGTCAATGAACCAGCTTGTGGATGTTGTGAAATGGCAATTTTCACCCAATTGCGAGCTGCATCGTTCATTGACTTGTTCACAACAGCCTTTCGAAAACGCTCCTCTGCTTCATCGAAGCTGCCATTGAGTACCAATTGCGATATTGAACTGCTTTCCATAATCAACCAGTCAGTACCTTCAAAACGATCGCGTGCTCGATCGATTAAGGTAATCAACTCACTCCCAGACAGGTTTGATAAAGCATCCACCTGCTGGTCAAAATCATCCGGTAATTCCTTTATCAGTCGGAATGCAACCGTTGGAACATCTCTTGCAAATGGGATCAGTTCAAAACAATCATGAAACGTTTCCTGAAAAGCCTTTAGATAAGGCATCCCGGAGAACCGATAATCCTGGTGGATAACCAGGCCGTCAGAAAGGATAACTTTTGGGAAAAAGACTTTTGCAACATGTTGAAAAAGTGCAGGTGATTTGGCTAGATCAACAAATAGGAATTCGATGTCCCGGTCATACTCAGTAACTTCAAAAATGTCGCCTTTATGCGCGTTCACCATGTGACTGCAAGGCGCTATCGTTTCTGCGAATAAATTAAAAAAATCATCGCCAGGGAAAATACCACGTTTCGAAAGATCGCCCCAAAGTCCATCATATACAAACAGATCATAGGATTGAACGGGATATTTTTCTGAATCCGGAACATTTTTGTTGTCAGCAAGTCCACCGGCAAAACAGACCGTCGATCCGCCCGTCAGCGGCCCCAGATCAATAATGTCTCCTTTGCCCTTATAATACTCGCGCGCCAGCCAATACAGGTAAAGCATTTCATCACGCTTCAACATCGCCTCAGGCTTACCATGCTTGTAAATATCACCAAGCGAATAGGCTTTCCACGGTGATGTGTCGACCAGATCAGACATAAACTGTAGTCCCTTTTTTAACAGCAACAATGTTTGATTGCTCCAGTAATTGTTAACTCTATTTTGTTGCTTACACTCAGCCAAGCTTGCAAGAACAAGCCTGACTTTTATTCCTTACCACTCATCAAATCAAGAAGGTGAAATTCGCAGATGGTATTTATCTGAAATTAATTGAAACTCAGCTTGACGGAAAACAGCGCTTCGTAAAATCCGATACTATTTTTCAGCCAAAAATATACCAAATCCCGCCCCCATATATCCATGGTCAATCGACATTCTCACTTTGAAACGAATATTAGAAAATCCAACTTTGGACATCTCACTAATTATGTCCCATCCGAAATGATAGTAACAAAGTATACCGCTATTTTTTATCGGATCCCCATGATATTCTGGTTCTAACAAATGGGTTATTTCTCCATTTTCATCACGCGTTGCCCGCACAATTGTACTTTCAATATCTTTTCTGAACGGAAACGTAGCGACTAACTTACCACCTGGTTTAAGCACTCTGAAAAACTCTGCCAATGCCGTTTTATAATCGGGAACATGCTCTAGAACTTCAAAAGAAGCTAAAATGTCGAACCTGTTTTCTGCAAATGAAAGTGCGGTCACATCTTCATGACGCGTGCCAAAAATATTAAAACTTCCAGGCGTTTTATCTTCTGCTAAGTACTCACTTCCGGTCGTCCTTGGTTGATTTTTTTTAATAAACCTAAAAAGTGGTGTTGTTTGCTCTGTCATATAAATTTGAGGCGCTTCGTAACTGCTTGCCAGCTCCAATAACTCATGCGCTGACAAACGCATTCTGCCTGTAAGGCGACAATTGGTACATTTCAGCCTTTCACGCCAAACGGGGCATTTTTCTCCATAAATGTCATTGAGCTTAATATCCCATATCGCAGTGAAAACACTATTTGAATTGCATGCCCTACAGAAGCCCTCAAACTCAACGGGATTGGGAAAGGAATAAAAGCGTTTTTCTTTAACAGCCTGATCTGCATAAAAGGCGTCTATTCCGTCCTTTTTGTTGATGTAATCTTCGAAATTTTTTATTTCGTCAGAATATTCTGGATACTTCAATTGGGTTTGTTCAACCGATAACTTTTTTCTCTGCACCTGCGGTCTGGCGAAAAGTTTTACTAGTTGGACGATATTCATTTAGTAACGGACCATAACTCGAAATTTAGCCAGTATTTTTTGTAGATGCGCTTATAGACGCGTTTTGATTCGTTGAAAAGAGGATCAAAGCGTATTAGAAGTAGCCAGAATTCTTTGCTGACTAAAATAGTCTTTGCAATCCAAACTAAACTAACCTCCTATCTCCACAAGTTGAACCATTATGAAATCAATTGCAGAAACTGAGTTGCAAAAGCTTCTCGATGTCGTGACTGAGATGAAAGCGTCTCCAAACTATTTAGAATCCCTCGAATCCATTGGGAAGGCGTGCGTTAATACGTTGCGCAACAAAGGCAAAATCCTGTGGTGCGGCAATGGGGGATCAGCAGCGGACTCCCAACATCTGGCAGGCGAACTCGTTTCGCGATTTAATTATGATCGCCCCGGCCTGGCATCGGTTGCTCTGACCACCGATACTTCCATTCTGACTTCAATTGGAAATGATTACGGATATGAGCGGTTGTTTGCACGGCAGGTCGAAGCCATCGGAAATGAAGGTGATGTGATAATCGGCATTTCAACCTCGGGTCGGTCGGGTAACGTGATCGAAGGATTTAAAACAGCACGGGAAAAGGGATTGGTAACTGTCGGGTTTGCCGGAAAAAATGGAGCTGATATGACTGCCTTGTGCGATCATATAATCAATATCCCGAGCAGTGAGACACCAAAAATCCAAGAAGGCCATATCGCTACTGGGCATATTCTTTGCAACTATATTGAAACCCAAATTTTTCCCAAGCAAGGTTAGCAAACCAGTATGTTTCCCGCTTCCCAAGCCAGCACCACAAACAAAAATGATTGTGGCGCTAATCCTGACCTGTTTTCGATATGGTCGGGAGGCCTCGCTTTAGAAGACGGCATGGACCCCGACCGTATCAATCAGATTGTGATATTGGTGGGTGGTAGAGGAACTAGATTAGGTGATTTAACCCAAGCAACTCCCAAACCCTTGCTGGATGTAGCGGGCACTCCCTTCATAGACCGGCTGATCTGGTATTATCTATTACAGGGCCCTCGTCGGATCACATTGTCTGCTGGACACTTTGGGCACCAGTTTGTAGAGCATTTTTCAAACCACCCGATTTATGGGTCAAACGTAGAAGTTTTCATCGAACCCGAGCCGATGGGCACGGGGGGAGCGTTGCTACATTTATCGTCTCTTGGCGCGCTGGAACCTCAATTTCTGATGTCCAACGGTGATACTTTAGTGGAGATACAACTGGACAATTTGCAACATCAGTTGGTGAATTGCAGCTACTCTGCAGCAATGGCGCTAAGACATGTGGAAGATAAATCTCGTTATGGTTCAGTTCTGCTAGAAAGGGAAGAATTCAATCAAGAACCAAACACACTTGTTCCCGGCGCCAGGATTGCAGGATTTGCGGAAAAACAAATTGAACAAGATAACGGTAAAGCGAAAAGCGATCAGGCCGGATTAATAAATGCAGGCGTTTATGCCTTTGCAAGAGATCCGGTTATCAACGCAGTAAAAGCAACAGCAGAGAACAAAGGAAGCTCAATAATATCGTTGGAGCAGGAAATCCTGCCAGAATTTGCGGCAAGCGGAATTGTATCTGCTGTACCGACTGGCGAGTTTTTCATCGATATTGGCACTCCTGACGACTTCACAAAAGGGCAGACGCTTATTCCCAGCTTTCAATCGTCCCCTGCCCTGATTCTGGATCGTGACGGTGTTATAAATGTTGACACCGGCTATATCTTTCAGCCTGAAAAAATAGAATGGGTGGATGGGATAGTTGAGGTGGTTTCCGAATGTATCAAGCGGACCATCCCGATATTTGTTGTTACCAATCAAGCTGGCGTTGCGCGTGGCTTTTATGAAGAAAAAGATATATGGAACTTGCATTCTTGGATGAATCAGGAACTGGCCCGCTTGAGCGCAGATATTCTTGGTTTCCAGGGCTATCCGATCCGGCATTTTTTCTATTGTCCTGATCATGAACAAGGAACTCGCGAAGCCTATCGAAGAAATTGCAGCAGGCGCAAGCCATCGACTGGCATGATAGAAGACATTTGGGACTATTTCAGCTCTGATTTCGCTGTTTTAGACGTCAAAAAATCCATAATGGTTGGAGATAAGGATACGGATAAACAAGCAGCTGAATCCTTTGGCTTGGATTTTTTGAAAATCCAGCCTAAAGAAAATTTATCACACATATTGAAAAACTGGTTTTCGAATTTGGAGCCGACCCCCTTGTAATAATTTGAAGCCTCGTATTTTATCCAACGCACTTTGCATACCTCTTAAAGGCAGAACTAAAAATGAGAGAATTATCCAAATCCATCGCCAGGCGTCTAAATGACAGCCGGTTTTCCAGATATTACTTTAAAGGCGATGGTGTAGATATAGGCGGAGCTCCTGATCCGCTGGTTATCTATCAAGAGCTGTTTCCACTTATGACGAACTGCCGAACCTGGGACCTGGACGATGGTGATGCACAATTTATGGAAAGTGTCGCCGATAATACATTCGATTTTGTACACTCAAGCCATTGTCTGGAACATGTCCACGACCCGTTTGAAGCTCTGAAAAACTGGCTAAGGGTGCTTAAACCAGGTGGATACATTGTTGTGACCATTCCAGATGAGGATTTGTATGAACAAGGCGTTTGGCCTCCACAATTTAACTTGGATCACAAAAAGACATTTACACTATTCAAACCAAATTCCTGGGCGCCTGATAGCGTTAATGTAATTGACATGATATCGGCACTGGGTCTTGAAGCTGATTGTGAAAAACTGGAACTTCTAAATTCCACTTATAGATTTAGTCTCCCGCGTTACGATCAGACATCCACTCCGGTTGGCGAATGCGCAATCGAAATAATTATTCGCAAACGCACGCCACAAGAAGTAGAATTCGCAGGTCGGCCAATCCTTGAAGAGCAACCGAGTGATGTCATTAAAATTCATCTCAATCAGTATCGCGATGATCATGCAACGCTTAAAGCAAATAACCCTGGCAAGCCACCGTTCCAAAATGATAGCGATTTATAACCAATTACGGTTCAATCACCAGTTAAGTTGAATAAGATGGCAGATTTAAATCAGACACGCGAAGGTTCGATGCCATCTAACAATGCATTGAATAAACTTAAAGTACCTAAATTAAGTAGTGATCAGAAAAGGGAAATTCTGCTCACTGCATTGGAGCCACCGCGCAACCTGCTTTCAGATGTTACAAGTTGGCATGGACACACACCGTTTGCTCATACCCTTGTCAAACTTCTGAAACCGCAAACGATCGTGGAATTGGGCGTTCATAAAGGTGACTCCTGCCTTACATTCGCGAATTCTCTGATAGTATTTAAAGTCAAAGGAAAAATCTTCGGCATCGATACTTGGCAAGGAGATGAACAAGCTGGCTTTTATGAAGGTGAAAAGATTTTTGAGGAAGTTTCCAAAACGGCTTCTGATTTCAATGGAAAGTGCCAACTGATAAGATCATTGTTCGATGATGCTTTGGAAAAGTTTTACGATAAATCAGTCGACGTTCTCCACATCGACGGACTCCATACTTACGAAGCGGTAAAGCACGACCATCAATCATGGGCTCGCAAGCTTGCGCCGTGTGGTGTCGTTCTTTTCCATGACACAATGGTAACCCATAGCAGTTTCGAAGTTTATAAATACTGGGACGAGATCAGCGAAAAGGCGGTATCTTTTAACTTTCCGCAAAGTAATGGTCTGGGCGTATTGGTTTTTGGCCATACCAAATTAGCAAAATCAGTTGGCGGACAACTTTTTCTGTCTTTTCTAAAAGAACTATCAGATGAAAACAGCAGTTTCCGTGAACATTTCCTAAGTATCGCAAAAGGCAATTATGCTCAAAGCGTCAATACGTTCTTTACTCAAGAACTTGGGCGGGTGAACAAGCTAAGCACGGACTTGAGCACTCATTTAGAAAAGCAAAACAAAGAAATTGATGAGCTGCGCGCTCGTAATGACGACCTCCAATCTAATTATGAGGACCTGCAATCTGTATATACCGATACGGAGCAAAATCGCCAAAGACTTGAAATAGAGTGCTCAGAATTAGAAAGCTCTTTTGGATTGATCGCAGATGAGGTTTCAAAGCTGAATGCACATAATATCGAGGTTATTGAGCAACACTTTGGGCCTCAGCCTAAGCAATCTTCAAATTTTGATAATCTCAAGCGGGAAGACTTATCCATTGAAGAAAGATTAGAGCATATAAAAATCAGACGTGAGAATATAAGTCTGGAATTCTCAACCGTGGATCACGGCCTGACACATTTGGATAATGCTTTATTTCTCGAGAAACACCGTTTTAAACCATTCAAGTCAATGGCAAAGGCTGGCCTGGCCACACTGAAATATGGAAAATCTACTATTAACTCAGCTATTAACAATGGCACCAATCTTGTTCGTAGAGGCCTGGATCTTTGTAGAACAGGATTTTTGATCTCTGGCCGGGAAGCTATCAATGCACTTCCGGTCTCCAATCAGCGAAAAGTGCGGATAAAACAATGGGGGCGCGTCCGTCTGGGTATAAATCGACGCAAACTGGTGCAGGTAATGAGCGGTGGAGCAGAGATTGCTCTGATACGATTGCCTACAACACGCTACCTGCCGCTAAGTAGACAGGCAACATCGGCACCCGCAAACCTTGCAGAGAGATCAGTCTCAATTATTATTCCTGTTTATAATCAACTCAGCTACACATTGCGCTGTATCAAATCTATCCAGGAAAACACAACTGGAATTGAGTATGAGATTATCGTTATCAACGATCAATCAAGTGATGATACTGAAACGCTATTAAGTAACCGGGAAGATATTCGGTTTCATACCAACCCTGAAAACTTGGGATTTATCGGTTCATGTAATCAGGGTGCCCGCATGGCTACCAATGAATATATTTGTTACCTCAACAATGATACCGTCGTTGCTCCAACCTGGATGGACAGTTTACTCGACAGTTTCGAACTTTATCCCAATCTTGGCCTTGTAGGTTCCAAACTGATTTATCCAAATGGCCAGTTACAAGAAGCTGGTGGATTGATTTGGGATGATTTTTCCGGCTGGAATTACGGCAAGTTTCAGGACCGGGATGCACGACTTTATTCATATGCCCGGTTCACCGATTATTGTTCCGGCGCAGCGATTGTAATTCCGGCAGCTTTAGAGCGTATGTTGGGGGGCTTCGACCCGCATTTTAGTCCAGCATATGGTGAAGATTCTGATATGGCATTTCGCATCAGGTCAATCGGCCTTTCGGTTCTTTATCAACCACTTTCAAATGTGTACCATTTTGAGGGTATTACCAGCGGGACAGATGAGACTATTGGCGTTAAGGCCTATCAGGTAGAAAACGCAAAAAAGCTTGCAAAACGTTGGGCACCTGTACTCCCGTTTCAGGGAGAAAGCGGACAGAATTTACCATTTGTTGCCGACCGCGGCACATTAGGAAATATCCTTGTAATCGATGAGATAACTCCGCAAACCGACTGTGATGCCGGGTCCCTGACAGCATTTGAGATTATGCGAAGTCTCAGAGACTTTGGATACAAAGTATCATTCGTTCCGCAATCCAATTACACTTACATCAACGACTATACAGACACACTTTCGGCAATCGGTGTTGAATCACTTCTTTATCCGGAGTTTTCAAACATTGATGATGTCCTGAAAGTTTATGGATCTGAGTTGACTGCAGTCTTGATATTCAGAATATCTGTCGCGGATCAGTGCCTGGCTTCGATCAAAAAGTCTGCGCCAAATGCCAAAGTAATTTTTCACGCATCCGATTTACATTTTCTTCGGATGGAACGGGAAGACGAACTCAAATCGGAGAAAACGGATTTAAGGCGAGAACGACTGACAAAAGAAACGAAACAAAAAGAAATTGAAACAATCAACACAGTCGACTTGACTATCGTTCATTCACAGTTTGAAGTTGACTTGATAAACGAGATTGCCCCCGAGGCAAAGGTTGTAAACTTTCCTTGGATTTATGAGGCGCGCGCTCCTGAACAGCATTTTGAAGAGCAGAATGGACTGGTATTTGTTGGCGGCTACCGTCATGGGCCCAACATCGACGCTGTTGATTATTTTACGGACGAAATCCTGCCAATCCTGCGCGATAAGGGCATTTCAGATACTTTTCATATTATAGGCTCGCATCCGCCTGAACGGTTTAAGAAACTTGAAGCTGAAGACAGCTCATTAAATGTACACGTGCATGGATTTGTCGAGGACCTTGAACACCTAATCTGTGATATGCGTGTTATGGTTGTACCGCTGCGTTTTGGCGCTGGACTCAAAGGCAAAATTGTAACTGCATTGGCGCATGGTATCCCGGTGGTAACAACCTCTATTGGGGCGGAAGGTATCAATCTGACCGATGGGAAAAACATTATAATTGCGGATACGGCAGAAGAATTTGCTTCTGCTGTAGAAAGACTAACTAAAGATAAATCGCTTTGGAATTCGATCCGTGCCGCTGGATTGGAATTTGTAAACCAGACAACAAGCAGACATGCGGGCAACTCGATATTGCAGGGTATTTTGGAAGAGCTGAAGCTGCCTCACCTGCCACAACGTTTTGAAATAGGTTCGAACGATTCAGATGAAAATTCACAGAAGTATTCCTGTCTTCAAGGTTCGCCAAGTTCAATTTACGATGTAGGGGCGCTAGTCGACGCAATTAAGAATTCACCTGCTAATTTGAATTTGACCAGCAAGAAGGAGCCAAATTCTATATGCATATCAGATGGTCTGGCAGCCGTAATTTCAGATCAAGCAAAAGCAAGAACCGGTAGTTTGCCAACTGATTTTTCTACCCTCAGCACACTTTTGGATGCGGGGATTACGACAAATTCCAAAGGTACTGATAAAAACAATCTGCTATTCATCGCAAACATGGCACAACCAGAAGAAACCATTTCATTTGTAAACTGGATTGAACAACAGCAAGCTAGACTTGATAAACTGGCAATCGTCTTTCTCCCACCTCCATTGGTTGTGAGTGATGGACATTATAAAAGCGCCACTGATACAGATGGCACGACACTTAGTGTTAGCCAGGAAGTCATGCGCGATGCACTGGATAATAACGCGTCAAAAATTGGTGGGAACTGGCAATGGACTTGCGATATCCATCTACTTGGGTTTCCAAGTGTCATGATTGCGCATTGGCAGAACTAAACCAATCATGAATCTGGACCTCATTATCGGTGGGATGCCGCGCGGCGGAACAAGCGCAATAGCTGACTTGTTCAATTGCTCTGATAATGCCTATTGCTATTATGGTGAAACGCATTGGGTCCCATTGATGATGGAATTTGCTTTGCATGGGCCCGCCCCATCCACATCATTGAAGCAAATGTCTGAAATTCTATTGCACGAAAACAAACATGTTCTCATCGAAATGATGAGATATGCTATAAAATTGGGATCTGCAGATGAAAAAATACTGATATTCGACGACGCAGATATTCCAGTCATTTCAGAGCAAATCATGGCTTTTGTAGCTTCTGGTTTATATGGCGCTGAATTATTGAAAGCTGTTTTAGGGGTCATGCGTCAGCACTTGTCTGACAAAACCGGAAAACAATTTATCGGAGAAAAAACGCCGTCGAATGTATTCGGGTTTGCTAAATTTGGAACCGTTGGGGCTGACCGAGCTTTAATGATAATTCGCGAACCCTTTAGCGTAATTCGATCAATGCGCAAACGTACCGAGCAATCAGAAGACATTTACGCCAATCCTTTTCGGGAAAATATTTGGCCACTGATTGGACATTGGATTGAGTATGCGGATGCAATGCTAACCGCAGACAATTTCTCAAATACAAAGGTCGTGCGGTATGAAGACCATTTATCCGGCGACATAGAAAATGTTATGGAGCTTGTTAACTGGTCCGGACTTCAAGACAAGACCGGGCCACTTTCGCGTATCGAGCAAGAGAAAATGGCTCGGCATTTTAAACAAACAGTTCCTGCACAAGTCAGTTTTGAGAATCTCGGCTTTTTTAGCAAAGAAGCTGCTCTGGTCTGGTATCTGACCCACGCATTTCGCAAGGACTTTGATTATCAAGGCGACTTCTTTTCCTCAAGACTAGGTCTCACGCCTACATTTGATACTAGTAGTATTTCACTTGAGAATGCCATCATTCCACTGTCTGGATTTATCCACACTTCACTTGATCCCAATACCAATGACCCATTTTGGCTTAAAGAAAGTGGCTTTCTGGCAATAACTGCACAAAAGGGATTTAAGCAGGCCAATTGCCAAACCTTCTTCACATTCCCCGAACGACTACGCGATGAATATTGCCCAATCGATCTGAAGTTCTATGATGCTTACGCAGGCCATTCTGGATTGAAAGATGCAAATGCAATAGGTCACGTACAACTTAATCGGAACGACTCTGAGGGACCCCAAATCGCTATAGATTTAAGGCAGTGCACCCCGGTTTTGGAAACAACAGACGGTGATATTTTTCTGATAAAGTACACATCAAGCCTTTCATTCAGGCCGTTTCTACAACCGGTGCAACCAGACCTGGAAAGTGTTAGAAATTTTATTCCTGAATATTCCACAGGTCGTGACAGGCAGGAGTACTCATTCATGATGCACAGTTTTTCTTTTACAGACTGAAAATATAACGCTTTCGGCAGTCTGTTTTCACGCAAAGTCAGATTGGTATTTCAACCACGAATGAACTTCTGGGTACATTGTCTCGAAGAGATATCCCAAACATTGACCTGCTGTCTTCAAACTGGAGGTTATGACGATGGTGTGTTTTATTTCTGAAATTATACTCAAGAATATCGGCGGCATGAAATTCCAGAATTTTCCAAATCATTGAAGTTTTGACTGCATCGCAGAATTTTGTAAAAAACGGATGCATTAAGAAAATGCGTATGTTAATTCATTCCACAATAAATTGAGAGTTCCATACGGTCCTTTTGAGTATGCAAATCGTTTAAAAAAATAGGACAATTAAATGGCTCGAAAGGGTATAATTCTTGCCGGCGGCAGCGGAACCCGGCTCTATCCATTGACCATATCAGTATCCAAGCAACTGCTCCCGGTCTACGATAAACCAATGATATATTACCCACTAAGCGTGTTAATGCTAGCGGGGATAAGGGACGTTTTAGTAATCACAACGCCTGCCGATAGTGATCAGTTTATACGCCTACTAGGCGACGGTTCGGCATTTGGAATAAACATTGAATATGCCGAACAGGCAGAACCAAACGGCTTGGCAGAAGCATTTATTATCGGGAAAGACTTCATTGGAAATGACCCAGTTGCTTTGATACTGGGCGATAATATCTTTTTTGGTAATGGACTTGGCCAAATTTGCCAGAATGCAAGTTCCCTGGAAAAAGGGGCAACCGTCTTTGCGTACTATGTCGTGGACCCCGAACGATACGGCGTAGTGTCATTTGACAAAAACGGTACTGCCACCTCAATCGAAGAAAAACCGGAAAATCCTAAATCTAATTGGGCCGTTACGGGACTTTATTTTTACGATAATGATGTGGTTGATATCGCTGCGAACGTAAAACCGTCTCATCGTGGCGAATTAGAAATTACCGATGTTAATACAGCCTATTTGCAACGCGGTGATCTTAACGTTGCCAAACTTGGACGCGGGTTTGCATGGCTGGATACCGGTACGCACGATAGCTTACACGAAGCTGGTGCGTTCGTCAGAACGATTGAACATCGTCAGGGAATAAAGATTGCATGTCCGGAAGAAATTGGTCTTGAAATGGGATGGATTAATGCTGATCAAGCAGAAGAACGGGCAAAACTACTGGGAAAGACAGAATACGCAACCTATCTACGCCGTCGGATATCGGAGATGTCGGAATGATCGAGATAGTAACAACTGATCTTGATGGTGTGGTTGAAATCAGTCCCAGAAAATTTGGAGATGAACGCGGTTTCTTTTCTGAAACATGGAACTCGCAACGTCTTGAAGACCACGGCATTTCGCTAAATTTTTGCCAGGACAACCATTCCTATTCTAAAGACAAGAATGTCCTTCGTGGGCTGCACTACCAGTTACCGCCATTTGCCCAAGACAAGCTTGTACGCGTAACGCGCGGATCGGTTCTTGATGTCGCTGTTGATATTCGCAAAGGCTCGCCAACCTACGGAAAGTGGGTATCAGTCATATTGTCTGCCGATAAATGGAATCAGTTTCTTGTTCCAAGTGGCTTTGCACATGGATTTTTGACTTTGGAACCGGATACCGAGTTTTTATATAAGGTGACCGCTAGCTATTCGCCGGATCATGATCGTTCAATCCGGTTTGATGATCCTGCTATCGGAATCGATTGGCCAGGTGATCCGGCGTCCTTTATTCTATCTGAAAAGGATCAGCACGCACCACTTCTGGATGATGCTGATAATACTTTCACAATTTGAGGTAAGAACATGCGCATACTTGTCACCGGAGGGGCAGGCTTTATCGGGTCAGCAGTCTGTCGGCATTTGTCGAGCAATAGCGAGCACATGGTCGTAAATGCTGATATTTTGACCTACGCTGGCAATTTAAATTCCTTGCGCTCAGTTAATGACAATTCGAATTATAAATTTGCTCAAGTTGATATCTTGGACGAAGAAAAAATATTCGAATTGATGCAGTCCCATAACATTGAGGGCGTAATGCATTTGGCCGCCGAGAGCCATGTGGACCGATCAATAGACGGACCAGATATTTTTGTGCAAACCAATGTGATCGGCACCACAAAAATGTTGAGTGCTGCTCGTCGGCATTTTGAAACCCTCAAATCTGAACAGCGCGATGGTTTCCGCTTTCACCACGTTTCAACCGATGAAGTTTACGGCGACTTACCGTTTGATAGTGGCATCTTTACCGAAGAAACACCTTACAAACCTTCATCACCCTATTCTGCATCTAAAGCTGCATCTGATCACTTTGTACGCGCCTGGAACGAAACTTTTGGATTGCCCGTCGTACTCAGCAACTGCTCAAACAATTATGGTCCGTACCAATTTCCAGAAAAATTAATTCCGCTTGTAACTCTCAATGCGATTGAAAACAGAGAATTACCAATTTACGGAAAAGGCGAAAACATTCGGGATTGGCTTCATGTGGAGGACCATGCTCGAGCGCTTGAAGCGGTGCTGACCAAAGGCGAGATTGGTGAAACCTACAATATTGGCGGGCGAGCAGAATCCACAAATTTGGAAGTGGTTCGTACGATCTGCAAAATACTTGATGAGTTAAAACCCAGGGCCGATGGAAAAAGCTATTCAGAGCAAATAGTCTTCGTTACTGATCGTCCAGGACATGATCGCCGGTATGCAATTGATCCAACCAAAATTGAAACAGATCTCGGTTGGAATTCGATGGAAACGTTCGAAAGTGGTTTCAAAAAGACCGTTCAATGGTATCTGGAAAACGAATGGTGGTGGGCACCTATAAGAGAAACAGACGCAAGTTATCGCCGTGGAAAAGTCTGATAATTCAATGTCGAATAAAGTTCTAGTCATCGGGAAAACCGGCCAACTCGCACGATGCCTGGAAGAATGCGCTCATAGCGCCCCTGCGCTACAACTGGAATTTTCCGGACGCGACGAGCTTGATCTTTCCAAACCAGAAAAAATAGCCGGATACATTGCACAAAAAGCACCCGCTATTGTGATTAATGCAGCAGCCTATACAGCTGTCGACAAAGCAGAAGACGATGAAGAATTAGCCACTTTAGTCAATGCCGTAGCTCCCGGTGAAATCGCAAAGGGCGCATCGATGGTAGATGCTCCGGTGGTCCATGTTTCAACTGATTACGTGTTTGACGGAACTAGCAGGAGATCATATCGCGAAAGCGATCCTGTAAATCCCCTTGGGGTTTATGGTCGTTCAAAGCTCGCCGGTGAGTTGGCTGTTTCTCAGGCAAACCATCAATACGTCATTATCCGTACGGCTTGGGTCTACTCTGCATATGGAAATAATTTTGTAAAAACCATGCTGAGGCACGGCTCTGCTCGCGATGAGCTTAGTGTGGTTGATGACCAAATTGGCAATCCAACAAGTGCGCATGATCTTGCAACTGTGATATTGCAGATCGCTAAAAGCATGGCTAACAACCGAAAAGACGCGAGCTTCGGCGTCTACCATGCGGCCGGTACGGGGGCGGGATGACCTCCAGGTCTTGGTAGTCGGCATAGCGGAACGACGCGAAGAG
>JBCCBE010000082.1:0-15268 GCA_039814425.1 Pseudomonadota bacterium | reverse complement strand
TAGGCAATCGTCATCGGCATCGCAAGGCGTAAAACTGATGCGTGCGTTACCTCAAAGCGGCGAACCGTATCTGGCTTATCAGCGGAAGAATTCATCTTCTGCTTCTAACATCCAAGCATATTGTCAAAAAGTATATTTTCAGGGAAGCAGTCAAAGCATTTCAGGTGGGATAACTTTACTGGAAACGCGCTAACTTCTACCTTTTAGCAATCGCAAAATGATAAATATCGGGACCACGATCAACGCGCCCCAAATGAAATATCGGCCAATATTCCAAAGCGCATCAAAGCCAAGATTATAGAGATTGATAAAGAAATTCCGAATGGCTGCCCAAACATCCCATGGTGTGAAGCCAAGTACGCTCATGATGATACCAACGATTAGGGAAATAATCGCAAGTTTTATGATCGTTCTGCTTAGTGAATCGCCCAAAAAGCGTGTAATTCCATCAGACATTTGTAATCTCCTACGCGATATTACCTATGGGCAGAACCCCTGTCATTCAAGTGGCATTATTGCAATCCCACAGGATCAACTAAACCGTCCCTGCAACTTCTTCCGCTCGACTGAGAGTTTTGTATTAACTGAGCTAGGCCTTTTTCAACCTGCAAGTCACCACGCAGAAAAATTCTAAAACCAAAAATTAGCTTACGATTCCCGTCACGCTTGCAGCGAACCACGAGGCGCTTTCCTGCTCCCTGTCCAAAAACATCGGAAAATACTTCCTTCATTTCAAGTGTGGTGAGCTTCGCACCAATATATTTGCGGAGAAGGCCTGTAAATTCAGATGCATTCAGTTGATCAAGCAAATCAAGTGACGATTGAAAATATGTCTGCGGACTTGTTTTCCCGGGCATGCAAGTGCCGTGCTTGACCCACTCATGCCGATGAAAATCTGAAACATAACCCGGCATTTTTTCTTTGAGTTCTGATCGCAAGGAACTTGATAGTTCCAGTCGGGGCAATTCCTGCCATCTGTTCAGTTCATCCGTTTGGCGCATTTGCTTTGTAACACCGCAATACCAATTATCACGCGGCTGAGGCCAAAGCCCGTGCAAGGTCAGATTAGCAGCATCAAAACGATCTTTGGTCTGCGAACGGCACTCCGGCCGCTCGCCCGCTCCCTCACAAAATGCAGGCTGCCAGGTAACAGCTAAAACATAATCTGCTGATTGTTCATCGGCTTTGGGTTCCTTGTTGGTTTGCAATAAGGACAATCCGACAACTAATAATGTTATGCCAAATCGGGCACTGATATTTGTGATGCGTAATCTTTTCATTCGACCTTGAAACCCGATCATCTTAAACAAGTGACATGACTGAGCAAACACTTACCAAGTCAAATTCAGAAAATCTGCCCTTTTCTTTACCGGTACAATTCCTCAACTGGTTTGCGTCCAACGGCTGGCAGCCCCGTGCGCATCAATTGGAACTGCTCGCCCACAACCAAAACGGACAATCCACCCTTCTCATTGCTCCAACCGGCGCAGGTAAAACACTTGCTGGATTTTTACCCAGTCTGGTTGAACTTTCGGGGACAGAAAATCCCAAGCCCGGGAAGGGAAAACGGGGAATTCATACTTTATATATCTCACCGCTGAAGGCATTGGCCGTGGATATCAAGCGCAATCTGGAAACACCGATCGAAGAAATGGGGCTGGACATTGCAGTTGAAACACGAACCGGCGATACACCAGTCAATCGTCGGCAACGCCAAAAGCTAAACCCTCCGCAGGTTTTACTGACCACTCCCGAACAATTAGCCCTGCTTATTGCCAACAAAGATGCGGATCGGTTTTTTGACAATCTGCAAACAGTTATTTTTGATGAATTACATTCGCTGGTGACCTCAAAGCGTGGGCATCTGCTTGCCCTTGGCCTTGCCCGTTTGCGGAAATTCCGACCGGAACTAAAAACCATTGGTCTTTCAGCAACAGTTTCTGATCCAGAAGAATTGCGTCGATGGCTTGTGGCGCAGCCACCACTAGGAGAAATTGCTCTGTCAGAATTTGTCAAACTGGAAGGTGGTGCAAAACCTGATATTTCAATCCTGAACTCGAAGGAGCGGGTTCCATGGTCAGGCCATTCGGCGCGCTACGCCATGCCGGAAGTGTATGAGGCCATTAAACAACATAAAACGACATTGCTGTTTGTAAACACCCGTAGTCAGGCGGAACTGCTGTTTCAGGAATTGTGGAACATCAATGACGATGCGCTGCCGATTGCATTGCATCATGGATCACTGGATGTAGGTCAGCGACGGCGTGTGGAAGAAGCTATGCAGCGCAATGCCCTGCGTGCGGTCGTTGCAACCTCTACGCTCGACCTCGGCATTGACTGGGGTGATGTTGATTTGGTGGTGCATGTAGGCGCACCAAAAGGTGCAAGCAGGCTTGCCCAGCGTATTGGTCGGGCAAACCATCGGATCGATGAACCCTCAAAAGCAATTTTAGTGCCCGCAAACCGGTTTGAAGTTATGGAATGTCAGGCCGCACTAAATGCAAATTATCTTGGTGCGCAGGATACACCTCCCCTGCAACGCGGTACACTTGATGTGCTGGCACAACATGTCCTCGGCTCAGCTTGTGCCGGACCATTTGATGAAAATGCTCTCTTCGAAGAAATTGTCTCAGCGGCTCCCTACGCTGAACTGGACCCGGATACTTTTACGCAAATCCTGGAATATGTTGCAACCGGTGGGTATGCCCTTCGAACCTATGAGCAATATGCTAAAATCCGAAAAACCAAAGATGGGGCCTGGAGGCTTACCCATCCCAGCTTTGCGCAACGCTACCGCATGAATTGTGGAACAATTGTTGAAGCACCCATGTTGGATGTGCGCCTTACTAGAAAAAGAGGACCTAATGCCGCTTTTCAAGGCGGACCTGTGCTGGGCAAGATCGAAGAGGGTTTCGTTGAGCAAATGGCACCCGGTGACACGTTCATGTTTTCTGGCCGCACCTTACGTTTCGAGGGAATAAGAGAAGCAGCGTGTTACGTTTCGAAGACACAGTCTGAGGATCCCAAAATTCCCGCCTATGCAGGAGGCAAGTTTCCACTCTCAACATTTCTGGCCGACCAAGTCCGAAGCATGTTGTGCGATCCACAACAATGGGATGAATTACCAGCGCAGGTAAGCGAATGGCTGGCAATACAGCAGCAAAAATCAGTTCTCCCAGACCGCAGCGAACTGCTGGTTGAGACCTTTCCAAGGGGTGATCGATTTTATCTGATTGCCTATCCTTTTGAAGGTCGGCTCGCCCATCAAACTTTAGGCATGCTTCTAACCCGTCGTATGGAACGGGCACGGGCACGCCCACTTGGTTTTGTTGCAACAGATTATGCAATCGCCATTTGGGGTCTACGCGATTTTTCAAACCTAATTCAAGAACGAAGCATGAGCCTTGATTACTTATTTGATGAAGACATGCTGGGGGATGATCTTGAAGCATGGCTGGACGAATCGTTTCTCCTCAAACGAACCTTCAAACATTGCGCCACCATTGCCGGACTTATCGAAAAGCGCTTTCCGGGTAGAGAAAAATCCGGAAGACAAATGACTATCTCGTCAGACCTTGTTTATGATGTGCTTCGCAGCCATCAGCCAGATCATATCTTGATGCAGGCAACCCGCGCAGACGCCGCACATGGGTTGCTCGACATCAGACGGCTTGGTGATATGCTTGCACGAATCAAAGGCAGTATCGTGCATCAGCCACTCGAACAGATTTCTCCGCTGGCTGTACCTGTAATGCTTGAGATTGGTAAGGAATCAATTGTTGGAGAGGCACAGGATGCTCTGTTGGAAGAGGCTGCAGGAAAGCTCTAATGCAAAGAAGCAGCTTATTACACCATGACTGCGCTTATGAAGTCTCGCGATCACACTTCCGGGCTTGAAATTTCGTTTCAGGATGAACCGTTGATTATTGATCCTTCAGGCTGTGTTTTTTGGCCAGATCAACATTTACTAGTGGTGTCGGACCTACATCTGGAGAAGGGTTCCTCATTTGCTTCGAAGAGAAGAACGTTCCTACCGCCATACGATACCCAGGCAAGCCTAGAAAAGCTTGCAATTTGTATAGACCGCTGGCAGCCGCAAACCATCATTTCTCTTGGTGACAGTTTTCATGATCAGGAGGCATCTGAGCGTTTGCCTCAATCCTATCGCCTTCGCTTACGACAAATGATCGAAGGTCGTGAATGGCTCTGGATATCTGGCAACCATGATCCTCAACCACCCAAAGAGGTTGGGGGAACGTTTTGCACGGAAGCAAAAATCGGTGCACTCAACTTTATTCATGAGCCAAAGCCTGAGTTTATTACAGGTGAAATTGCCGGACATTTACACCCAAGTGCTCGTATCGTTTCGCGCGGTAAGCGTCTGCGGAGACGCTGTGTTGCTGGTGATCAAAAGCGGATTATCTTACCGGCATTTGGTACATTTACCGGCGGACTGGACTTAAGCCATTCAGCATTTGAAGGATTGTTTGAGCCAGTGAATCTTAAGGCATGGATGCTGGGTCAGAAGGACGTCTACTGCATTGATGCCTCGCAATTGCGATAGGTGCTATTTCAAAGACAAAAACACGGCAAGTTGAGTGATTGTCACGCAAATTGTAACGACAAGCCGCACGCCGCTGAACCAATCAGGTACGATGCTGTATTTAAGATAAAGATAATCCCAAACGCCATGGATAACGAAGAATATCAACAAAATTAAAACGAGATACGTTTCTGGCGCGAAACCAAAGGAAAACAATACAACAATTGCTGGTATGACGCATAACAACAAGTCTGTGGTATTTGGTGGATTTACGGACAGCGCCAGGCCCCATCGTATACCACCTAAGAATGTTAGAATTACCGCCGACCAGATTATAAAGAGTTGCAATGGTGTAAATATCGAAGGAATAGAAAAGTCTATATCAGTGACGACCATTGCTGCCAGTAATCCAAACGGAATAAAGCCGCCTAAAGACAGGGACCAAACCAGAAAATGTGCGCGGTGCTGCCGCTTTTTTTCCTGGTGGTACATCAAATGGTTATGCCTTTCTAAATATAGCGTTCGCCGCCCAACCAGTAAACATTGCTATAAAGACACACATAAAGCCGTAAAATAGGCTTTGATTATGTGCAAAATCATAGATCCAACGCTCAAAGCCAATTTTTCTGACTTCAAAACTTGAAGCGACATCTGCCATTTTCTTGCCTTCATAGAACAGATGTGCCTTCACCACATATAGACCAATTGGCGCATTAGGTGGAAGTGACAAAGTAGCCCGATATAACGAAGGGCTTAATTGCTCCAAGGCATCGGAGCTTTGATAAAATAACCCGTCCTGAATTCGTACCCGTCTTAGGGCCTGGGAAAATTCACTTGCGGTCAAAAACTGTTGAACACTGCCTTGCTCTTGCGGACGCGCACGGATGTTTTCAATGCCAAGTCCTAAAGTGCGAAGAGCAAGAGGGTTGGAAACATCTTTCAATTCATTTCGTGACATAACCGAATAGAAGGAAGGAACATCAATGTATTTTCTGGCATTTGTATTTATCCAGATACCGCCCACACGGTCTTTCTTGCGCACGAGCACTTCTTCATTGTCACCGATGACTTCGACCACAACATCGTATTTTCCCCGGTAAAGTTCTTCTATTTCCGCATCCTCAATGGAGCCGAAAATTACGATATCCTGTCCATCAAAGTCTGAACCAACAGGAACGACATCAACCGAAACACCCATCTGAAGGGACTGCGCAGCAACACTGGTCATCATAAGGCCCAGCGTGAGCAATATCGTTTTCAGGAGAAAGAATAATCGCATCAATGCCCCCCCTGATCAGCCGTGCCTATAACATTAAACAGATCACCGGGTGTTGCTACCAGATCATATCCAAGCCGGACACATACTGCCAGGACGAGCAACCCCAGCAATGCCCGCAATTGTTCGCCTTTAAGTTTATGGCCGGCAGCAGCGCCCATTTGCGCACCAATAACGCCACCTACCATCAAGATAAATGCCAGCACCACATCTACAGTCTGGTTGGTCGTTGATTGAATGATGGTCGTATATGCGGTTACAAAAATAATTTGAAACAGGGATGTACCAATCACTACATTGGTTGGTACCCGTAAAAGGTAAATCATGGCAGGCACCATGATGAATCCGCCACCTACACCCATAATTGCCGCCAGAATCCCGACTAGAATGCCAAGCGCAATGACAGGGATAACGCTTAAGTAGAGTTTTGACTTTCTAAAACGCATTTTAAACGGAAGTGCGTGGATCCAACCACTATGCCCGGCCTTGCGCACTTTTGCCTGTCCACCCTCCTTGCGAGATCGCTGGATGGCTCGAAGGCTTTCTATTGTCATCAGCGTTCCAACGGAACCCAAGAAGACCACATACATAAGCGAAATAATCAGATCAAGCTGACCAACACTACGCAGAAAAGAAAACGCAATTACCCCAAATGTCGAACCGATCAGGCCACCTATCAGCAGCATCAAACCAAGCTTGACATCAACTGTTCCTTTTCGAAGATGAGCAAGCGCACCGGAAAAGGAAGAAGCAACAATCTGATTTGCTTCGGTTGCAACGGCTACAGCAGGCGGGATATTGTAAAAAATCAAAAGCGGGGTCATGAGAAACCCTCCGCCAACACCAAACATGCCGGACAGAAATCCCACTGCGGCACCCATGCCAAAAAGTATAAAAATGTTTACCGATAATTCGGCAATGGGAAGGTAGATGCTCACCGCATCCTCCAATGAATTGAATAGGTTGTCATCGGATGTCGGATGGAAAAAAATCCGTAAGTACCAGACGGCGTGGCAGTTTAATGCGCCTCAACACATTGCTTGTCAATGCGTTAAGGACGCTCAGTAAATTATAAACATGGGTCCAGTGCTTATCTGTTGACCAACTTATGGACAAACGTGAAATTTAACGAACCAGGCTTGTAATTCTACTGTGCACTTTTGGGTTGTTACCAAGATTTATGTGTCCATCCTTATAGCTAAACTGATTGAGAGTGGTTGTCGTATTCCCACCAGCAAGATTGACGCGGCTTCTACTGCAATCAGCACCTGTACAGATAAAGTTATCAATCTGGCGGACATTTGCTTTTATCGTCTTCATCTTACCGCCTTCAATTGTCGCCATGTAATTCACTGGAATATTTTTTCGAGCAAGTGTGTTTGCGATATCCGTAATCATCCCTGCGCCATAGCTAATCCCAATCAGATTGATCGGTTCGCTTGGATTTTGCTTATAGCGCGCTTCAATATCAGAAATAATATTTGGCTTTATGACACCATTTCCTTCGACAGAAGTTATATAGCTGAATACCTTGGAGCCGGGGATCCGTTTCCCTAAATTATTCATTCCATATCCAATAAATGGAACGGCGCTAACAAGTCCGTTCACAATATATGTGCGTGCATGAACTACCGAATTGGCTGTAAATGATATGACAAAAGCCATTCCAATAATCTGTAGTAGGCGTACCTTATTGAACATCGTCAAAAACTCCCGACCGTTGATCTAAATTTATCCCCCAGACAAATATTCTTTTTGTCGAAGACATCCTGTGATTCATCGATTATGCACGAATTATGGCAGAATAGCAGCTAATTTGCACTTGAATACAAGATATACGCCTTTACGAAATCTCTAGACTGAAAAGCGATTCTCGCCCTTTGTTCCGCTCTTGATTAATAGATAAGCTAGCGGGATAAGCCCAATAATCGTAACGCCGATAAATAACCACCATCCGGACAAAGCCGAGTCGTGTAACCTTCTCGCCGCTGCGGTAATAGTCGGTGCGGCAAGGATCAAGAGAAGTACTGTAGCAAGTGGCCTGCCCGCTTCTGCCTCAAACGGTAAATATCCCAGAGCTGGAGCAATAAATGCTCCGTCAATTATCGTCGCAAGCATTAAAACGATGACAACAAATAGAAACCAGAACCAGAATTCGCGACGACTTGCTATACCCTCCACCGATAGGTATTTTTTGAAACAAGTGCTGATTGTCTGAAAAAACTTCATTTCCACTATCCGCGAATTTTTACACTCTGCATTAAGACCAATTCACGTGACTGCTGAACCGATCTTGTTGTGACTGTCATTGTGATAAACTTCTAGACTAAGGTTAGATCGATACCAAGTTAAATTGATACCGCAAAAAGCGATTCCATGAATTCGGTATCAATCGTCTCACTGACTGTCAGGCCGGTTTTTGCCCGGAATTCCCGAATTGCCCTGCGTGTCTTATCTCCGATCACACCATCAGCAGGACCCGCATCAAATCCCAGTTTTGTCAGTAGTGATTGGGCTTGGGCTATGCTCTGTGTATCGTTTAACGCGATGTTCGGTCCACCCTGCCAGTCAGCTGGAACAGTGATCTTGTTCGCTTTGGGGTCAGCAGCAATCGGCTGCCATTCAGCCACAAGAGCCTTTGCTTCAGTAAGCTGATCAGGGCGCATTGCATCTGAAATAAAGTCGCGTTTTTTACCCGCATCCTTGTCGCCAGATTTTGCAGCGATTGCGAACCATTTATATGACTGTACCAGATCAACCTGTGTAGTTGTTCCCTTGGCATATAAAATTCCGAGGTTCACCTGACTATCAAGTACCCCATGCTCTGATGCCTCTTCAAACCAATGGTACGCTTTGCGCATCTTGTCACTTTTTGCATCCGAAGCGGTAGAGGCATAAAGCACAGCCAGATTATGCATTGCAATAACATGACCATTTTCAGCCGCCTGAACATACCAGTCCTCGGCTACTACCCGATCCGCGGTTAGGCCAATGCCTTTTTCGTTAAAGTTTCCTATTATGTACTGTGCCGGCGCATAACCCAGGTTAGCGGAAGTTTCATACCATTGAGCCGCTTTAGTAGGATTTTTTTCTACGCCGCTTCCCTTGATATACCGTTGGCCAACCTCGAATGCAGCCTGTGGATCATTATTCGCCAGAGCAAGCTTCATAGAATCATTGATAAAAGTCAGTTGCCCAGGCTCTTCGGGCCACTCGGCTTCAATGGCAACAGCCGCAATCTGTGTTTTTTGAATCTCACTCAGTGGTATTTCTGTGTCACTCATAGCTGCAGGATCAACTTCAGGATCCAAGCTTGCAGTGGTGACAGGAATTTCTTCAACACGAACTGATCGGGAAGCACCAAGGTCTTGCGTCTGAGTTGTTTCAGCAGTTACGACACGAACTTCATCCTGAGGCTGTTCCGGCGTTGATTCAATTGAATTCAATTGTGCCAGCTCAGTTGTATCATTAGTTGGAACAAACTTCGTAATTATTGGCATGGCAAGTGCAATCAACAAAGCTGCTGCTGCCGCGACCACGACAGATTTCCTTTTCAACAAATTTGGAATTTTTGAAAGTGCACTAGGCTTTTTGGTGACAACTTCATCACTTGTTTCCGCCTGGTTTGCTTCCAAAGCGGCTGCTTGGGCAGCTCTTCGTGCAGCAGCAAGGAAATCCGTTCCAGAAGCCCCTTCACCTTGCTGAGCAAGCGTTTTACGCCGCGCATTAGCCTGTCTTACCAGTGCTGCCAGATCCGGCCCTTCTGCACCTGGCTCCAATGGAACGTCGATGGCTTCCTGAGGTGTTTGATCTGCGGTTGGCTCGGTATGAAGTACCCGTTCCTGGTTCGGCTGGACTTCCGGAAACTGGTTCATTTCTAAACTTGGCGCTTTAATCGCATCGTACTCAGTAGCAGGGTCAAACTCTTCTTCAGGCGCAGCAGGGTCTTGAACAAAGTTATCAACAACTGGAATAGCCACTGCTTTGTTTTGCGCATCTTCCATTGCTTTTAGACGTTCTGCTTCTGCACGTCTGGCGGCTGCTACTAGCATCCCACCAGCTGTTTTTGCTTTATCAGGAGCAACGCTTGGTTCCATTGGTTCATGTAAACCGGCATTGAACTCTTCTTCTGCAGTTGGAATAATCATCTCCGCGGGAGAATTAACTTCAGCTGCAGGTGGTGTTTGTTCTAGCTTAGGAGCTGGGGCTTCTGGTTGATAAGCATTTTCCGGCTCACCAGTCTGATTTTCAGTATCAGCCGAATGGTGAGCAAAATCGGCACCCGTCTGTACTTCTGGCTGATAATATTGCTCTTGCTGACTTGGGGTCGCCATGGTTTCAGGTGTTGCAACCGGAGCCGTTTGTGCTAGCTGACCAACATTTTCCTCAACAGACTCAAGGCGCTGTGAGATGGTAAGCATCACTTCTTTGAGTTCCTGAGTGGCGTTTTCTGACTCAAGACGTTCCGCACCGCCAACTTGGCTAAGTCTTTCAAGATCGCCTAATAGGCTCCGCAGCAATTCAGGTTCGACACCGGACAATGGCGCATTTTCCATCGCACTACGAACTGCTTCTTCTGCAGCCCCGCTTGCTGCTTCAAGACTAAGGTTTTGGTGGTTGCCTAGCTGCCGCTCAATTTCCGCCAGACGATTACTGATTGGCTCAAACGCTGCTGTGAAACCTGAATCGTTAGCCTGTAAAGCAAATGAACCCACTTGCTTTATCTCTTCAACTGCTCTCTTAACCGCCTCTGAAGCCGCACCTGATGCAAGATCAGCACTAATATCTCTGCTGGAACTGATTTGCTGCTCCATGCTTTCCAGACGATTGTTAATCGGCTGTAGAATGGCTGAAACATCCGGCATGAGGCCAGTTTCAGATTTTGCCAGGGCCTGCAGTTCACCAATAGCATTATCAACTGCACTTTTGGCAGCATCACCTGCAACTTCCAGCCCAATGTCACGATTAGCAGCAAGCTGTTTTTCAAAACTGTCAAGACGTTCCACCAGAGGTGACACATCAAGATCAGGGCCACGTGTGTTGTTATCGGCAATCTGGTCCATTCGCGCACCAAGCTGGCTAATCACACGAACTATTTTATCACCAGAATTAGAGTCTTTAAGGTGCTCAACCCGTGAGACCAAAACATCAAGCCTCTCAAGCAAGGCCGAATCGACTGGTTCTGGGTTGCCGCCATTACCGGTCAAAACGCCGATATTTTCAATCTTGTCAGCCAGTTTACTCATTTCTCTGGCGATATCCGGAGACTCGGAATTTTCCGATGCGATCCGGATTTCGTTCATCCGCTGATCCAATCTTTGAAGATTGGTATTTAATCGCGCAAAATGCTGCTCAATCACTTTTTCATCAATACGATTGTTCTGGTTTTGGTTGATTGTCCCGACATCTTTGGACAGTTCTATCACCCGCGCTTCCAAACGCTCTAGATGATCAACCTGAGCACTTCCACCGCCAGATGATATTGCAACAATCCCGCGCGTGATTTCATCAAGCCGCATTTCGAGCTTGCCAAGTTGTGCGGTGTTGTCATTGTTTTCGTTTTCTACAACCCGCTCAACTGCGGTATTCAGATGCGCTATCTGGCCTTCAATATCGGACTTCATTTGTCCAATGGCCGCTTCAACATCATTGTCGCGCGAGTTTACAAGAGACTGCTCAAGCTGGTTTATACGCTGATTGATTTCACCATACCCAGCCTCGAATGTGCGGACAAAATGTTCAGGTGAAGATGCAATTTGATCCATAGACGATTGCATATTCTGAATTTTGTGAATGATATTTTCATGGCTTGTCTCAACGACTGAAGAATAGTCCGTAGGATCAATATGTTGGCGCGAAAGTTGATCAAGGCGTGCATTGATGGAGTGAAAGTTATCATTCAAGGTTTGCTTGAAATTATTAAACTCCTGCCCTCCAAGACCATTTTCATGTGATTGATCAACGGTCTGTTTCAGATCAGAAAATGAAGAAATCATGTTCGAAACCTGTGCCCGCAATTGCTCAAGTTCTTGTTGCCCAGCAGCGGGAGATTTCTGTGTTTCTGCCTGAGCATGGGCCAAATGGTTCAGTTTGGTCGCAAGGTCTTCCAGATTCAACTTAATAAAGCTTAAGTCCGGTGAAGCTGCGTGCGGTGGAATAGCAGCGCCGCCGGGTGCCTGGGTATGCATTTCTGGACTTGCGTAAACTTGCCCGGCGTATGGTGTTGGGGTTGGATGTGGGTAGGCCTGTGGCTGATGGCCAGGATGCATTGCATTCATCATTGGTGCATGGCCATGCATAATGGGCGGTTGTGCATAGGCTGCAGCAGTATTCATCGGCATGGCTTGGTAGGCCTGATCATAATCAGGTCGTGGAGCATTAGAATGCATTAAGGGATGTTGTGTTGCATGATGATCCGAAAACACGCCTTGAGAGGCGGAGACATTACTAAGAAGGGATCTAGATTTGCGCATAAAGTCGCCCACCAAATACTTGTTATTGATTCATCGGGAATCAGAGCCGTTAACCGAATTTTACTAAACACGGTAAATATTGGGTTAATTCGTTAACTTTTATGAATTTGGAGTTTTCAAATGGGCTTCCTTAGAGGGTGGTATTTTGCTAAGAGTCCGGGATAATAATTTACAGGTTCATAAAATTTGCTATGAATCTATTCGTTTGGGAACAATAGTCGTGGCAGGTTTTGAGAGATGGCAAGCATTAATCGCATGACCCATGAGGATGTGAGCACAAATGTGTCTGCACGCGATATTCTTGAAAATCTATCGTTGCTCGTCGTTCGCGATGGCGATGATAAGAAAGACAGATACCGGATTGGCGATCTGGCGAGAGAATTTGATATAAGTCTGCGGACTTTGCGCTTTTATGAAGACCGAGGTTTATTGCAACCTGTTCGTGCAGGCTCAACCCGGCTTTATTCACCAGAGGACCGTGAACGCCTTAAAATTATTTTATTGGTCAAAAGTGTCGGATTTTCACTGGTTGATATCCAGGAGTTTCTGGAAATTTATGACAAAAGTGATTCCGTAAACGGGATTAAGTTCATTACTGATAAGTTCAAGACACAACTTTCAGTACTCGAATCACAAAAATCTCGGTTGGAACAGTCTATTACCAATCTGGAAATTGGTCTGAGAGACATACAACAGATCGATTGAGTTCGCTTGTTTTTACTGAAGTTTTAGCTGGGCTTAGTACTTGATCTTCGGCCATGATCACCTTTTCATGGACTAATCGAGGAGCGCTTCTTCCAAAGGGTAAGTGGAAAGCATCTCACATCCCTCATCGGTAACCAGCACCATTTGCTCAATCTTTACACCATCACGTTCCCCAACGGCGCCCATATAACTTTCCATACACAAAACCATGCCTTTTTCGAGCGTTGCATTATAGAAGTTACGCTCTCGGAACGGATAACTGATACGCGGGTATTCATCACACATACCTGCTGCATGCAGAAGGCAAACATAGGCTTGTTCCTGGAATTCTTCAGGGACCGGGAATGCCTGATCCTGGATTTCAAAGGCGGTTATGCCGGGGCGAATGAGCCCAATATTGTGTTCAATTTCATCCAACGCCAGGCGGTATAATTCTTTCTGCCGCTTGCTTGGTTTTCCGGGCCCACAATAGAAAGTACGGGAAATATCAGCAAAATACCCCATGGGACCGACCATGTCCGTGTCAAAACCAACCAAGTCACCGGATTCGATTGTGCGTTGTGTTGCCTCTTGCAGCCATGGGTTGGTTCTGGGTCCCGAACACAACATACGGCCTTCATGCCAACCACCATGATTTGCCAGATTGGTGTAATTCAATATCCCCCACAACTGCAATTCGGTTATACCAGGGCGCAGGATTTCGTGCATTTTTGCCATACCGTGTTCTGCAACTGCAATGGCCCAGCGGATACACGCAATTTCATCTTCACTTTTTATCACGCGCGCAGCTTCAGATATCGGAATGCCGTCTAAGACCTCAAAGCCGCGCTGCATTAGCGCCTGGGTTAGGCTTGGGTTCACGCATTCGACTGCAATTCTAAGGTTTTCACAGCCAATTTCACGCATGTATTGAACCACATCATCTGCTAACAATCGGGACGCTTCAGATTGTTCGGTCCCAGCATCAAAGAAGGCTAGCGGGCGCGTTGGTCGTTGCTGAGAAACCGTTGGCGGAGTTTCACCCACAACCCCATGTGCAATTATGGGCCCGTCCTGCGGCATGAATAGATAGGTTTCAGGTATATGGGACTGAAAAAGCTGGTAGCTGCTGTAATCTATCGCATAGCGAAGACTTATCGGGTTGATAAGGATGAGGAGAGCAACATCGGCCTTTTGCATTTCGGCGCGCAGCCTTTTTGTGCGATAGGCATGAAGACGATCAAAATCGATTTCCGGAACTTCTTTGAATCTGCGTAAATCACTCCAGGCATCTTCCAGAATAGATCTGTCAACCTGTGTATCAGCGGGCGGCCATTTGAAGGGGTAATCGTTCATAGAATTGCGTTCCCAAAATGCCTTGACGCACATAAATTCGAACTTCGAAGATTTTCGAAAAGCTTGAAAAATGTCAAGCGTAAATTGCCATGCGGACGGCCGGGTTAGCGTGGGATCAAACTAGATCTAGCGCTTTGGGAAATTGCTTTGCATTTACCGGTCGCGGGCGAAACTGTGGGTTATGTCCCGCATTTCGCTACGCGAATTGCGGTTGGTGTAGATGACAGAAACAGCAACGCCGCGTATTCACGACGTTGCTGTTTCTGACATATGAAGAAAGATTTTACTATCAGTAGTTTTGGGGGTCCAATGGATTCGTTCCAGCCTTGACTTCTATTGGATCGGAAACACCATCCGCATCAGAGTCTGCCTTATAAGGAAACGTCCCAGACGCAAGCTCAACCGCATTGTCCAATCCATCGCCATCAATGTCGCTGTCTAGACTATCCTCAATCCCATCGCGGTCAGTATCTGCCCAACGGTTAGGGTCGGTGGGAAAACCATCGAACGCATCTTCAACCCCATCACCATCGCCGTCAATTGCCAAAGGAACCCGCAAACCCGTCCAAAGAGACGCTCCGTCCGGAACTTTGCCGGTATTCATGTCTGCAAACAATTTATCGAAAAACTGGCTCATGTGATACGGACGCTGCTCGGTAGGTAGGCCAGTATGCACACCGGGTTTCCAGCCTTTCGGGCCCAACGTGCGTTGCGCAAAGGACATACTGATCTGATCAGTGACCACAGCGACAGATTGCATACTGGCCGACAGCCACGCATTCACAACAATGACAGCAAATATCTCTTGGATTTCCCTATCGGTGTAGTGTCGCCGAAGTTCTTCGATGTGGGCGGCGGTCACACGGGAGGGAAGACGCGCCGCGTCGCGCGCCACACGCATCGCCGCTTTCATAGCAGGAGTGACGGCTTCAGAAC
>JBCCBE010000076.1:0-15923 GCA_039814425.1 Pseudomonadota bacterium | reverse complement strand
TGAGGCAAATTATGAACCGCGCCTGCGAAAGCGTTATAATGACACTATTCGCGGCAAAATGGTTGAGCAGTTCGGCTATAAAAATCCTATGGAAGTGCCGAAGGTTGATAAGATTGTAATCAATATGGGCATTGGCGAAACTGTCCGCGATTCCAAGAAAGCGCAAATCGCTGCGGATGATCTGACGTTGATTGCGGGTCAAAAAGCTCAGGTAACCTATGCGCGTAAATCGATTGCATCGTTCAAAGTGCGTGAACAAATGCCACTTGGTGCAAAAGTGACCCTGCGTGGTCCGCGCATGTATGATTTTATTGATCGGTTGGTAACAATCGCTCTACCTCGGGTTCGAGACTTCCGTGGTCTAAACCCGAAAAGCTTTGATGGACGCGGCAATTTTGCGATGGGCATTAAAGAACACATCGTGTTCCCAGAAATCAATTACGACAAGGTCGATGAGATTTGGGGCATGGATATCATTGTTTGCACGACTGCAAATACGGATGACGAGGCAAGAGCACTTCTTGCTGAGTTTAACTTCCCGTTTCCGCAGTAACGGCATACGTGACACGAAAGGAAAAACACTCGAATGGCTAAGGTCAGCGCATATACAAAAAACAAGCGTCGTGAAAAGCTTGCCAAGAAATATGCTGCAAAGCGTGCTGCTCTGAAGGAAATCACGATGAACCGTGGATTGCCAATAGAAGAGCGCTTTAAAGCTCAGTTGAAATTGAATGAATTGCCGCGTAACGGTGCGAAAACCCGCGTCCGTAATCGCTGTGATGTTTCTGGTCGTCCGCGTGGTTATTACCGTAAGTTAAAAATGTCTCGTATCGCTCTGCGCGAACTTGGCAACTACGGTAAAATCCCTGGTCTCGTAAAATCTAGCTGGTAAAGGAGGAAAATCATGTCTGGTATTACTGATCCTCTTGGAGATTTGTTAACACGTATCCGTAATGGTTTGATGCGTAACAAGTCTAAAGTTTCAAGCCCGGCTTCAAAGCTCCGCGTCAATGTGTGCGAAGTTTTGAAATCTGAAGGGTACATCCGCGATTACGCAACCATCGATTTCGATAACGGTAAAACCGAGCTCGAAATTGAGTTGAAGTATTACGAGGGTTCGCCGGTAATCCGCGAGATTGCACGGGTTTCGAAGCCTGGTCTTCGGGTGTATTCTTCCGTCAAGAACATTCCAAATGTGGCAAATGGCCTTGGTATCAATATTCTTTCGACACCGAAGGGTGTTATGGCCGATCATCAGGCCCGTAATGAGAATGTTGGTGGCGAGATTCTTTGCCGCGTATTCTAGTGAGAGGTATAAATAATGTCTCGCATAGGTAAAAAACCAGTTGCTATTCCCGAAGGCGTAACCGCTAACATTGATGGTCAGACGGTTACTGCAAAAGGCCCAAAGGGTGAACTTCAGTTTGTCTTGAACAATGAAGTCCTTGTTAAGATGGAAGATGGCGAGATCGTCGTTAATCCACGTGATAATACAAAGGACGCCCGCGCTAAATGGGGCATGTCCCGGACCATGGTTTCCAATATCATGGAAGGTGTCAAAAACGGTTTTGAGCGTAAGCTTGAAATCAGCGGTGTTGGTTATCGTGCAGCAATGCAGGGTACCAATGTTCAGCTTTCTCTCGGCTTCAGCCATGAGGTTGTCTATAAGGTGCCAGAAGGTATCTCTGTTGCATGTCCAAAACCAACAGAGATTGTCATTACCGGTATCGACAAGCAAAAAGTTGGTCAGGTCGCGTCAGAAATTCGCCGTTATCGTCCGCCAGAGCCGTATAAAGGCAAGGGTGTGAAATACGCAGAAGAAACAATCTTCCGTAAGGAAGGCAAGAAGAAGTAAGGCCAGTCTCATGAGTAAGAAACTTACCACAGAGCAACGTCGTACACAGCGTGTACGTAAGCAACTCAAGAAAGTTGCAAATGGTCGCCCGCGGCTTAGCGTTTATAGATCTTCTCAGAATATCTATGCGCAGGTGATCGATGATAAGGTTGGTCATACATTGGCCGCTGCCTCAACGCTTGATAAGGATCTAAAGTCTTCACTGAAGAGTGGTGGCGATGTAGATGCTGCAGCTGCGGTTGGAAAACTGGTTGCGGAGCGTGCGGGCAATGCAGGTGTAAAACAAGTGATCTTTGATCGCGGCGCTTACATCTATCATGGCCGTGTTAAGGCATTAGCAGAAGCTGCCCGCGAAGGTGGCCTGGAGTTTTAAAAAACTCAAATATTTAAATCGAGTGCTTCCGGAAAAGAACAAGGATTAGGATAATGGCACAAAGAGAAAACAATCGAGGTAGGGACCGCGAAGAACGCGATAGCGAATTCGTCGATAAGCTGGTTCATATCAACCGTGTTGCAAAGGTTGTTAAAGGCGGTCGCCGGTTTGGCTTTGCCGCGTTGGTCGTTGTTGGTGACCAAAAGGGCCGGGTTGGATTTGGACATGGCAAGGCGCGTGAGGTGCCAGAAGCTATTCGTAAAGCAACTGATGCTGCAAAACGCGATATGATTTTCGTTCCACTTCGCTCAGGTCGTACATTGCATCATGATGTTGAAGGTCGCCACGGTGCGGGTAAAGTGTTTTTGCGCTCAGCACCTGCTGGTACCGGTATCATTGCCGGCGGTCCTATGCGTGCGGTTTTCGAAACATTGGGTATTCAGGATATTGTTGCTAAATCGCTTGGTTCTTCCAACGCATACAACATGGTTCGTGCAACATTCGATGCGTTGAAAAACCAGATGCACCCGAAAGAAATTGCTGCCCAGCGCGGTATTAAATATTCTACGCTTCAAGAGCGTCGCCGTGACCTTATCGGTGCGGAAGATTAAGGATATTGATGATGGCTGATAAAAATACAATTACTGTTGAGCAGACCGGTTCGCCGTTAAGACGCCCGGGTGATCAACGTGCAACTCTCATTGGACTTGGTTTGAATAAAATGAAACGCCGCTCCACCCTGGAGGATACGCCGGCTGTTCGTGGCATGATTCGCAAAGTTAGCCATTTGGTCCGCGTTGTTGAAGAGAACGCTTGAATAAGCGCTCTGGAGAAAAATTATGAAACTCAACGAAATCACAGATAATGCCGGTTCTTCGAAATCGCGCCGCCGGGTTGGTCGCGGTATTGGTTCCAGTAAGGGAAAAACCGGCGGTCGTGGCGTAAAAGGTCAGAAATCACGTTCTGGTGTTGCAATTAAGGGCTTTGAAGGCGGCCAAATGCCGATTTATCGCCGTTTGCCGAAGCGCGGTTTCTCTAACGCCAAATTTGCAAAGAACTATGGCACGGTTTCAGTTGGCAGGCTCCAAACTGCAATTGATGCCAAGAAGCTGGATGCTGGTAAACCGGTAACCGCTGAAGCACTTGTTGAAGCTGGCGTGCTGCGCCGGGTAGGGGATGGTGTTCGTATTCTCTCTGATGGGGAACTGAATGCAAAACTCGATTGCGACGTTGCAGGCGCATCTAAGGCAGCAATTGAAAAGATTGAAAAAGCTGGCGGTTCTGTAAAGGTACAGGAAAGCAAAAAGGCTACAGAAAAAGAAGAAGCATAATTCGCAAACCGTGATCAGTTTCGCCTCGCAATTGCAAGGCGGAACGCTTATGTTTCGAGAATATCGAAGACGGATAGCGAGATCGGGAAATAGAGAATGGCATCTGCCGCAGAACAATTAGCCTCAAATCTCAATTTTTCCTCCTTTTCCAAAGCGGAGGAATTGAAAAAGCGCCTTTGGTTTACCTTGGGCGCTCTTATTGTTTATCGCCTGGGCACTTATATTCCGCTCCCAGGCATCAATTTTGACGCCTATGCGCAAGCATTTGAAAACCAAAGCCAGGGAGCCCTTGGCCTTCTAAACGTTTTCAACGGTGGTGCAGTCGAACGACTTGCAATTTTTGCGCTTGGGATCATGCCCTATATTTCTGCATCCATTATTATGCAGCTGATGACATCGGTTGTGCCTTCGCTGGAAGCACTCAAAAAAGATGGTGAGCAGGGGCGTAAGCAGATCAATCAGTATACGCGTTATGGCACGGTTATATTGGGAACACTTCAAGCCTATGGAATAGCAGTTGGATTGGAAGCAAGCACTGGTATCGTGGATAATCCGGGCTGGTTCTTCAAGTTATCTGCCGTTTTGACCCTGGTTGGCGGTACGATGTTCCTGATGTGGCTTGGTGAACAGGTTACGGCGCGCGGTATCGGTAACGGTATTTCTTTGATCATTTTTGCAGGTATTGTTGCCGCCATGCCATCGGCCATTGCCCAATTGTTTGAGCAGGGCAGACAGGGCATTGTTTCTACACCAACCATGCTACTTGTGTTGGTTGTTGCGATTGCATTGGTTTTCTTAATTGTTTTTATCGAACGCGCTCAGCGACGATTGTTAATTCAGTATCCAAAACGCCAAGTTGGCAATCGCATGTTCCAAGGGGACTCTTCGCATCTACCTTTGAAATTAAATAC
Source organism: Pseudomonadota bacterium (assembly GCA_039814425.1). Lineage (GTDB taxonomy): Bacteria > Pseudomonadota > Alphaproteobacteria > Rhizobiales > Rhizobiaceae > JAALLB01. Next base: position 11,453 of record JBCCBE010000076.1, on the reverse strand, counting down.
TTCAGGTGTCATTCCGGCGATCTTTGCGTCATCGCTCCTTTTGCTTCCTCTCACCGCGACTGGCTTTACTGGAACACAAGGGCTTCCAGATTGGCTAACCTATGTCATGGGTCTATTAGGACGCGGTCAACCTTTGTATCTGTTCACCTATGGTGCTCTGATCGCCTTCTTTGCATTTTTCTATACGGCAATTGTCTTCAATCCCAAGGACACTGCAGATAACTTGAAAAATCAGGGTGGATTTATCCCTGGTATTCGGCCGGGTGAGCGCACAGCCGAACACATTGATTACGTGCTGACACGGATTACCGTTGTCGGTGCAGTTTATCTTGTATTTGTGTGTCTGGTTCCGGAAGTGTTTATGAGCAATGCTGGTATTTCTGCATTCCTTGGCGGCACTTCTCTCCTAATTATGGTAAGTGTAACCATGGATACGGTAGCACAAATCCAGGGTCATCTTCTGGCGCACCAATATGAAGGTCTCGTCAAGAAGTCTAACCTTAGAGGTGGGAAAAGAAGGGGGCAAAGACGCAAATGAAACTGATACTTTTGGGGCCGCCTGGCGCTGGTAAGGGTACCCAGGCCAAAATGATCGTTGAAAAGCAGTCAATTCCTCAACTTTCTACAGGTGACATGTTGCGCGATGCCGTTGCCTCCGGCTCAAAGATTGGCAAACGTGCAAAAGCGGTGATGGACGCAGGCAAACTTGTATCGGATGATATCGTAATCGGTATTGTATCTGATCGGGTTGATCAGGAAGATTGTTCAGGCGGATTTATTCTGGATGGTTTTCCACGCACTCTGCAACAGGCAGATGCACTTGAAGCCATGTTTGATGAAAAGGATATGACCCTATCTGCGGTAATCGAATTACAGGTTGATGATGACGCCCTGGTCGAGCGGGTTGCTGGTCGTTTTACATGCGGGGAATGTGGTGAGGGCTACCACGACAAGTTCAAGCTTCCGGCAAAGCCAAATGAATGCGATAAATGTAGTTCCAACAACTTCAAGCGCCGGGCGGATGACAATGAAGAGACCATGCGGACGCGCTTGCGTTCATATTATAAAGAAACTGCGCCATTGGTTGGCTATTACTATGCAAAAGGCAATTTGCGCGGCGTAGACGGAATGGGAAAAATCAACGCGATTTCTGCTGCAATTGACGAGGTGATCCGCGATTCAATGTAGTTGATGTAATATCGGATTTGTTTCCTTTGTAAGGGTTGACTGAATCGTTTTAACATGTCTTAAGGTGTCAAATAGTTCTTGGTCAGTTCTGAACTCCCTTTGGGATGCTCAGGCGCTGGCCTTTAATGTATTGAGACGTATTTTCCTGCATGGGTCGGCCTCCACCGAACGCAGGTAAACAATCAAATGGAGTTTAAAAATGGCTCGTATAGCCGGTGTAAACATTCCTACGGGAAAACGGGTAATTATTGCCCTTCAATATATTCATGGCATTGGCCCAAAAGTAGCCAGTGATATTATTTCAAAGACTGGTTTGGACGAAGCACGCAGGGTAAATGAACTTACCGATGCCGAAGTCCTGCAAATCCGGGAAGTGATTGACCGTGATTATCTGGTTGAGGGTGATCTGCGTAGAGAAACATCTATGAACATCAAACGTTTGATGGATCTGGGCTGCTATCGTGGTCTGCGCCATCGTCGTGGTTTGCCGGTTCGTGGCCAGCGTACAAGTACAAATGCCAGAACCAGAAAAGGCCCTGCTAAGGCCATCGCTGGCAAGAAAAAATAAGCATTCTTGGCCAGGTTAGGCCGGGATGTCTTTGAATGGTGGAGCTGCCGGTATAACGGCGGTGTAGAGATCGAAGAAAGGTAACTTTGAATGGCAAAAGAAGCCGGACGTGTTCGCCGCCGCGAACGCAAAAATATCACATCAGGCATGGCCCATGTGAATTCAACATTTAACAATACAATGGTCACGATTACAGATGCGCAGGGAAATGCAATTTCCTGGTCTTCTGCTGGTGCACAGGGGTTTAAGGGCTCCCGTAAATCTACCCCCTATGCCGCTCAGGTTGCCGCAGAAGATGCAGCAAAAAAGGCTATGGATCATGGTATGAAAACACTGGAAGTAGAAGTTCGCGGTCCTGGTTCAGGACGTGAATCTGCTCTTCGCGCGCTTCAGGCAGCCGGTTTTACAATCACATCCATTCGGGACGTGACTACTATTCCGCACAATGGTTGCCGACCAAAGAAAAAACGTCGCGTTTAATCACATTTCAAACCCGCAACAAATCCACATTGCGGGCTTTCATTTGGAATGATGTCGCGAAGGGATGGCGGCAGAAACCCAAGGGAATTTCATGATACAAAAGAATTGGCAGGAACTTATCAAACCTAACAAATTGGATGTTAAAACGGTTTCCAAGTTTAAGTCAGTAATTACCGCCGAACCGCTTGAGCGCGGCTTTGGCTTGACGTTGGGCAATGGTCTGCGCCGCGTTTTGCTGTCATCACTTCAGGGTGCAGCAGTAACTGCAGTTCAGATTGATGGCGTTTTGCATGAGTTTTCATCCATACCGGGTGTTCGTGAAGATGTTACTGACATCGTTTTGAATATCAAGGAAATCGCTATTCGCATGGAAGGCGAAGGACCCAAGCGCATGGTTATTCGTAAAGAAGGACCAGGTGTTGTTACGGCTGCGGATATTCAGACTGTTGGTGATGTAGAAGTGCTTAACCCCGAGCACCAAATTTGTACGCTCGATGAAGGCGCGGAAATTCGCATGGAGCTGACCGTAAATACCGGTAAAGGTTACGTGCCAGCTGAACGCAACCGTGCAGAAGATGCGCCAATCGGCCTTATTCCGGTTGATAGTCTTTATTCGCCGGTTCGCAAGGTCTCTTACAAGATTGATAAGACCCGTGAAGGCCAAAATCTCGATTACGACAAATTGAGCCTGTCGGTGGAAACAGATGGTTCAATCTCTGCTGACGATGCAGTTGCTTTTGCAGCGCGCATCCTTCAGGATCAGCTCTCAATCTTTGTCAATTTTGAAGAGCCGCAAAAAGAAGAAGTCCAGGAAGAAGTTGCAGAACTTGCATTCAACCCGGCACTTTTGAAGAAAGTAGACGAGTTGGAATTATCAGTGCGTTCAGCAAATTGCTTGAAGAACGACAATATCGTTTACATCGGCGATCTAATTCAAAAAACAGAAGCAGAGATGCTTCGCACGCCAAACTTCGGTCGCAAGTCCTTGAACGAAATCAAGGAAGTGCTCGCCGGCATGGGGCTGCATCTTGGAATGGAAATTCCAACCTGGCCGCCTGAGAATATCGAAGACCTCGCAAAACGTTACGAGGATCAATACTAATTATAAAATCACCGGAATAGGCCGGGGATTAAATAACCAAGGCGGTCTTAAGAGCCAGGCCGTCTTACAAGCAAAAGGGGAGCTATCATGCGCCACCGTAAACAAGGCCGTAAACTAAACCGTACCGCAAGTCATAGAAAAGCTATGTTTGCCAATATGGCAGCATCTCTTATCGAACATGAGCAGATTGTAACAACTTTGCCGAAAGCAAAAGAATTGCGTGCTGTTGCAGATAAGCTGATCACGCTTGGAAAACGCGGTGATCTTCATGCCCGTCGTCAGGCGATTGCCCGCATCCGCAATGTTGAACAGGTCCGTAAACTTTTCGACATACTGGGACCACGCTATCAAGAGCGCAATGGTGGTTACACCCGCGTCCTGAAAGCTGGTTTCCGTTATGGTGATAATGCACCAATGGCTGTCATTGAACTGGTTGACCGCGATGTGGATGCAAAAGGCGCAGGTGACCGTGCACGTATGGAAGCAACGGAAACTGACGAAGTTGCAGCAGAAGCATAAGCAATTTTGGCCAGCTTAAATGGCTGGGAAAATATTGTGATTTTAGGGGCCGGTTTTTCCGGCCTTTTTTATTGGCTTGAATAAGCGGTTGGAAATTACCGCACTAAAACCCGCACCGCCCCATAGCCATTGAAGCGGGTTGATGTTGCGGTGGAGTATGCACCGGTTCCTTCAAATGCGATCTGATCACCGTCCTGAACAGTTTCACTCAGCAGCAATCTAAAGGGTAGGACATCTGTCGGGTCGCATGTGGGGCCGTAAACGGTCCAAAGTGTTTGTGCAGCACAGGACGGAGCTTCAGTATGCAGGGTGTAGCGCGGCTGGAGAGCGGGAAACTGATGCACTTCCATCAAGCCGCCATAGATGCCATCATTGAGAAACAATTCGCCGGTATCCCTACGAACCGATTTTATCGTGGTAACCAAAGTGCCGGAAGGGCCAACAAGTGCACGTCCTGGTTCACATTCCAGATGTGGGATACCTTCCGGAAATGACTGAAATGCTGCCACACCAATTGCATCAAAAAAACTTTGCAACGGTTGCGCAATAAGATTTTCGTACTGGGCTGGAAATCCACCGCCTACGTTCAGAAATTGAAGCTTTGTATTTGCGGCTTGAGCAATGTTTGCTGCGATCTCGATGTGTTGCGTATAGGCGTGCGGATTCATTGTCTGCGAACCTGGGTGAAAAGTGAGCCCGGTTGTAAAACCCATGGCAATTGCTCGCGATAGTAATAGCGCAGCATAGTCTGGTTCTGCACCGAACTTTGATTTAAACGCCTGAACCGCTTGCGAGGGTTTGGTATTGCGAAACCGGATAGCGATTTCAATTCCAGATGTTTCAGGTAAAAGAGAATAAAGTTTTTCAAGTTCAGACAAGTGATCTACAGCAAATCGTTTGCAACCGAACCCGTAAAACGCATTGAGGATTTCAGAACTGGATCGCACCGGATTGTGATAATGAAGGTCGGCGTTAGGCGCTATATTTCGGACGATTTCCATCTCGTGCAGTGAAGCGACATCAAAGCAATTTATTCCAAATTCATACATCGTATGAATGACATCACTGTCATCATTTGATTTGACCGCATAGGTTACATGGCCAGGGAACCCGTTTCTAAAACAGCTTATCTGCTGGTGCAATTGCTGCTTGAAAACGTGTAACTCCGGGGTTTGATCCTGAAACTGATTGCCTAAAGCGCTTTGTTTCAACGGAAAGTTCATACCGGAATCCCATAATTTGTATTTCTATCAATTCCTGATCGTCCCAATAAGCGCCAACAGTCTCAATAAGCAGAATAAGACAAAAGTGCCGGATATACGTTGATAAGACGGGCGAAACGGTATATTGCCGGAAATATGGATAGATTAGACGAATCACTGATCGGTATTCTGCGCTTGAATGCCCGGGAATCAGTCGCGGAAATTGCCCGGCAGCTCAATACTTCGCGTTCAACAGTACAAGATCGCCTGAAAAGGCTTGAGGAAAGTGGTGCGATACAGGGATATTCAATAAGGCTAAATGATAACCAGACAGGTAATCAGATACGTGCTTTCGTAACAATTGCCGTCGAGCCCCAAAGAACCGCCATGATTATCAGCGAGTTAAAGACAATAAACGCCGTTAACTCAGTTCATACGGTCAGCGGAAAATTTGATTTGCATTTGGAAATTATGACCAAAGACACGACAGAAATGGATAAGACCTTGGACAGATTGGTAGAAATTCCAGGCGTCATCAGAACAGAAACATCGATAGTGTTATCGACTAAGATCAAGAGATAAAAACAATAATGAAGCACCCATTTGTAACCTCATTTGTTGTAACTGCAATCCTTTCGGTTGGCGTGTCCATGGCTGTGGCTGAAAGCAATGATCAGGGAGTGTTTTCGAAAGCCCTCGACAGTTTATTGCGCAAGACCCCGTCATCTTCACAGGAACTGGTACAGGCACAGGAAACACAGAGCACTGCCAGCGCACGCGTTCCAGACAGCCGGGCTGAAATTCAATTGTCCTTTGCACCATTGGTTGAAAAGGTTTCAAATTCTGTCGTCAATGTCTATGCGGCGCGTAAAAGAGTGGCGGTTTCGCCATTTGCAGGTGATCCATTTTTTGAGCGGTTTTTTGGCGGAAGAAATTTTAACCGCCAACGCAACCAAAACTCATTGGGATCTGGTGTAATCGTAGCAGCTGACGGTTTGGTAGTTACCAATCATCATGTCATCAAGGATGCAGATGAAGTGAAGATCGCGCTTGCCGATGGCAGGGAATATAGCGCCGAGATCATCTTGAAAGACGAAGCCTCGGATCTAGCGGTTTTACGTGTTCTGGACGAGGAAGTCTTTGAGCCGATTGAGCTTGGAAACTCTGAAGGTGCTAAAGTGGGTGACTTGGTACTTGCAATTGGAAATCCATTTGGAGTGGGACAAACCGTGACGAGCGGGATTATTTCAGCAGTAGCGCGTTCGACAAGCGGTGTGAGTGATTTCGGCTTCTTTCTGCAAACCGATGCAGCGATCAATCCGGGTAATTCCGGGGGAGCGTTGATTGATATGAAAGGGCGGCTCATCGGTATTAATACCGCGATCTATTCGCGCTCTGGCGGATCAAACGGCATTGGTTTTGCAATTCCGTCCAATATGGTTCAGGTGGCTATTCAATCCTCTGCTACGGGCAATACCCTTACCCGCCCGTGGTTGGGGGCTTCGTTTCAACAAGTAACTGCAGAAATAGCGCAAAGTCTTGGCATGAACCGTCCGCGTGGCGCGCTTGTTGTGGGCGTTGAACAAGGTGGCCCAGCGGGAAAAGCGGGCATTGATGTCGGCGATGTAGTGCTTGAAATAAATGGCAATCGGCTTCCGCATATCAATGCGCTTGATTACCGCTTGACCACCGTTGGTATTGGGAATGTAGCCGATATTAAACTGCTCAGTCGGGGCAACGAAGTTACAAAGTCTATTCGATTGATGGCAGCGCCTGAGACTGTTCCGGCAAACGAAACAGTGATGCCAGAACGCTCAGCATTAGGCGGGGCTGTGCTTGCCAATCTATCTCCCGCACTGGCACAAAAGATAAAATTACCAACTGCAAAACGAGGCGTTATCGTTCTGCAGGTAAAGCGTGGTTCCTTTGCCGCTGCAAACCGCATCCGGCCTGGCGATATTGTTCGCGAGATCAACGAAGAACCGATTGCCCGCGTGTCTGACATAGAACCGTTGATCAGCAAACAAGGCCGTCGGTGGGTCTTCGTCGTAGAGCGTCAGGGCCGTGAAGTTGTGATGGACCGAAACGGCGGATTTTTCCGGCAATACACACGGTAGGGACTTCCGTTGAGTGATCTTTTCGCCCCGCAACAGCCAAAATCGGTAAACGAAAGCCAGGTGCCCCTGGCAGAGCATTTACGACCGAGAAGGTTAGAAGATGTTTCCGGGCAACCTCATTTGACCGGCCCGGATGGAACGATTACCCGAATGCTGTCCTCAAATTCGCTTGGAAACATGATCTTTTGGGGCCCACCAGGCACCGGAAAGACCACGGTCGCTCGTTTGCTGGCGGATCAATCTGAATTCTCTTTCCAACAGGTATCAGCGATTTTTTCGGGGGTTGCAGATTTGAAAAAGGTGTTCGAGGCGGCAAGGTTACGTCATGCAAATGGCAAGAGAACCTTGTTGTTCGTCGATGAGATTCACCGGTTTAACAAGGCGCAACTTGATAGTTTCCTACCGGTCATGGAAGACGGAACAATCATACTGGTGGGCGCTACCACAGAAAACCCGTCTTTTGAACTGAACGCAGCGTTGTTGTCACGTGCAACGGTGCTTGTATTCAAGTCGCATGATGAGGACAGCCTGCTGACTTTGCTGGACGGGGCAGAGCGGCAAATGGAAAAGCCACTTCCATTGGATCAAGAAGCAAGGGCAGCACTGGTTCGGATGGCCGATGGCGACGGGCGGGCAGTTATCTCCTTAGCCGAGGAAATCTGGCGCCTTGCCAAAGATGGAGAAATCCTGAACTCCGAAAGCCTACAGGCAGTGCTCCAGCGCCGCGCTCCGATCTACGATAAATCGCAGGATGGGCACTATAACCTTATCAGCGCGCTTCATAAATCGGTTCGTGGTTCTGACCCTGATGCAGCATTATATTATTTAGCGCGTATGATGGATGCAGGCGAAGACCGTCGGTTTATTGGTCGTCGTTTAGTTGTAATGGCAAGTGAAGATATCGGCAATGCGGACCCGCAGGCTCTGGTTGTCACAATGGCTGCGGTACAGGCGTTTGACTTTCTTGGCGAAGGAGAGGGTGACCGGGCGCTCGCCCAGGCCTGCGTTTATCTGGCAAGTGCTCCTAAATCAAATGCAGTCCATGTTGCGATTAAGCGTGCTAAAACATCAGCCAAGACAAACGGCTCATTGATGCCGCCGCGTCATATTCTAAATGCACCAACCAAATTGATGCAGGAAGAGGGCTATGGCACGGGTTACTTCTATGATCACGACCAGCCTGATGCGTTTTCGGGTCAGGACTATTTTCCAGAAAAGATGACTCGTGAAACCTACTATGAACCGGTAGAACGGGGGTTTGAGCGAGAAATAGCAAAGCGGCTCGAATATTGGGACAAATTGCGCGGAGAGCGAAAAAGAACATGAACCATCTTCTTCTTGTAGCGCTCGGCGGGGCAATTGGCGCCAGCATGCGCCATCTTACAGGATTAGCGGCCCTGCGTTATTTTGGACCGGGGTTTCCGATGGGCACGTTGATCGTGAACATTTCCGGTTCGTTAATGATGGGATTACTGATCGCAGCCCTTTCAAAAGGCACTGGCTTTAGCAATGAAGTCCGTCTGTTTGTGGCGACCGGAATTCTTGGTGGGTTCACTACATTCTCTGCATTTTCACTCGACGTTGCGAATATGATCGAAAGGGGTGCAATGGGGCCAGCTTTCGCGTATGTGCTGGCAAGCATCGCCCTATCCATTCTGGCAGTTTTTGCAGGTCTCTGGATCGGCCGAGCGATACTTTAAAGTCAAAAAGCTAAGGTCGATACATGGCAACGGTAGAAAACAAGATGGTCGACAAGGACGAAGCCGGAATGCGGCTGGACCGATGGTTCAAGCTTCATTTTCCGGGGCTTGCGTTCGGACAATTACAAAAGCTTCTACGGTCAGGACAGATTCGGGTAGATGGCGGGCGCGCTAAATCAGAAACCAGAATAGCCGCAGGTCAAAGCGTTCGCCTTCCGCCGCAATTGTCCCAGGTCCAGACTTCGAAGTCTATGACGATGAAGACAATCCGTGATCGCGGGGACTATGATGTCCTGCAATCAATGCTCTTACATGAAGACAAAAAGGTTCTTGTTTTCAACAAACCGGCGGGACTGGCAGTGCAGGGTGGTTCGGGCCTTAACCGTCATATGGATTCTATGCTGGAATCAATGCGCAGTCAGAAAGGCGAAAAACCGCGACTGGTGCATCGGATAGATCGCGATACTTCTGGCGTATTGGTTGTTGCACGAACCCGTGGAGCAGCTACGGCTCTAACCAAATCCTTCCGCCATCGTGACACAGAAAAAACCTATTGGGCGATTTGCAAAGGTGTCCCGCGCAAACGCGAAGGGCAGATATCAACTTACCTTTTAAAAGAGAGATTGCCGGAAGGCGATAAAATGCGTGTTGCTCGCCATGGCGAACCGGATGCAGATCATGCAGTTTCGAATTACCGTGTGATAGACCATGCGGGTCAGCAATTGAGTTGGGTGGAACTTCAGCCGGTAACAGGACGGACGCATCAGTTAAGAGTACATACCATGCATCTGGGGCATCCGATCATTGGTGATCCAAAGTATTTTGACATTGAGAACTGGGAATTTCCTGGCGGTATACAGCGAAAGTTACATTTGCATGCGCGTCGGATTCGCATCCCCCACCCCGATGGTGGTACATTAGATATCACAGCTCCGCTGCCGCCGCACATCGTGCAGACTTTCAACCTGTTGGGTTTTGTTGAAGCATCAGAACAAGAAGATTAATCGGCCCGATTCCTAACATATAGAAATAGAAATATGCGAGAAATACTAGAAGACGCTGAAGCCGCAATTGACGCAGGAAAAGTTGGTCCGGGAAAATCAAATCGAGATCGGGACAAGCCAGTTTTTCCTAAACGATTTTATGAGAAAGTAGGGGTAAGTACCTATAATAATGAATATATAGTTGAACTGGATGGGAAAGGTATCCGCACTCCAGGAGCTCAAAGATTGTCTTTACCGACAGAGGTTTCTGCACATCTGGTAAGAGACGAATGGGATGCAATCGAAACTGAGATCAACCCGCTAAAAATGCCAATTACCCGAATTGCGAATACCGCAATCGACGGGGTTGCAACACAAATCCAAGCGGTAATGGAAGACATCATTCGCTACGCTGGTACCGATCTTCTGTGCTACCGAGCTGATACACCGGAAGGGCTTGTCGCCAAACAAAGGGAATATTGGGATTCGGCACTGGATTGGGCCGGGGAAAGCATGCAGGCACATTTTGAAATTGTGACCGGTATTATGCATATTTCACAACCGAAATTAGCCATAGATGCACTTGGGACTAAACTGAAAGCATATAATGATCCGTTTCGCCTTGCCTGTATTCATGTCCTTACCACGTTGTCCGGCTCAGCGATATTAGCGCTGGCAGTTGCTGAAAAGCATATGGATGCGCATAGCGCATGGACGGCAGCTCATGTGGATGAAGATTGGAATATTAGTCAGTGGGGTGAGGATTATGAAGCGGCCCAAAGGCGTCAGCAGCGCTGGGGAGATTTCGAAGCCGCGTATAATTTTATACAATCTCTGGATTGAGAATATTGCGGAAAAAAAGTGCAGCAGCCAAATGTCAGTCGCGGAATTAATCGACCGAGGTTTCAAATATCCTGGTTCAATGCAGGTATATCTGCGATACTTTATTCGAGATATTGGAGAATGAGTTTGAAAATATTCGGATCGAGAATCATACTAACGTTCCTTGCGTCTCAGCGAGCAATGGAACGGCAATTTCAAGTATAACGATTAAACCATCATGACTAACGCTGTCGGTTCGAGAACGCAGATCGCCCGCGCCATGACAATCATGGTGGTAGCAATGCTGTTTGCCCCAATGATGGATGCAATTGCCAAGGGATTAGCAACACAATTTGCGGTAAGTCCAGCCGTCATCACGCTTTGCCGTTTTGTTGTTCAGACTGTGTTTTTGTTCTGCTTTGTGTCGCTTGCCTGGCACCGCAAGGTCATTGCGTTTCAATTTTCGACCATAAACATTGTGCGCGGCATGATCATGGGCTTAGCCGCGATGCTGTTTTTCACGGCTTTAAAATACATGCCGCTTGCGGACGCAATATCTGTATTTTTTGTTGAACCGATTATTTTGATGCTCATGTCTGCTGTATTCCTGAATGAAAAAGTGGGCTGGCGCAGGCTGGTAGCAGCTGTTGTCGGATTTGGCGGAGCGATTATCGTTATCCGCCCCAGTTATGAGGCCTTTGGGTTGGTCTCGCTCTTACCGATTTGCACAGCCTTCCTATTTTCAGTCTATCTGATCTTAACGCGAAAAGTC
>JBCCBE010000122.1:0-6764 GCA_039814425.1 Pseudomonadota bacterium | reverse complement strand
TGCGGCATGAAGCCGGACATGAAGCTTCTGGAAGCGATCACCAAAGCATGTGGGCCAGCGATTTACCGAGCCGATGCTGAAAAGGTAGCAGCCAGCGATAAGAGTGAATTGGAAACTATCAAGAAGAATTTTCTGATGAAGAAGCTTGGCCTTGCAGATACTCCAAAACTTGATGAGGGTCTGTCTGCTTGTTTTGATACCTATGGACGGTCTAACCGTAACAAATTTCGTCCGGTAGTTTATTATCTCTTGACTAAGCATTTCCGTAAAAGCGGCGTGTTTGCTGACTAGTCTTCGGGATTAGTGCTGTAGATATTACGGGTATAAAAAATAATAGGGCGCTGACATTTAAAATTTCAGCGCTTTTATTTTATGGAAAACGATATTAGTCAGCGTATTCAATCGTTTTTTCCAAGCGCAACATTTCTATGTTTGGCATATCCTGATCAACATTCGTGAATTCGTTTGCTACAGAAAATCCGTAATTTCTAAAAAATTGAATGGCCTTGTCATTCTGCTTTTCTATCTCGAGCTGAATTTTGGTTGCGTCCATGAAAGAGTTTTCAATTTCAATTAGAAGATGAATTCCGGTTTTTCCACTCTGATAAGCTGGATCAACGAATATTTGCTTCAATTCAATTCCTGCAACCGATTGTTCTGCGTAGGCCATGCCTCCAACGACAGTCCCATTATCGGCAACCAAAAACTCTGAATTTGGCCTGTCTAATTGTTGTGCCAACCCGGCGGTAGAAAATTTGCGCTCTGCAATCTTTTTTGCTTCTGTTTTGCCATAAATTGAACAGTAAGTTTTGTTCCAGCTATCGAGTATTAAATTCTGGACTATCGGTAAATCGGAACTCATGGCGGTTCTGATAAAAAACATTTTGGACTTCTACCTCTATTAACTTCGCAAATGCTGTAATCTTATCTATCTGATTGCACAAAAGTTCTGATAGAAAAACAAGAACCTAAGTTTACTTGACCCAGCTACGTCAATTGGACAAATGACGGGTTTTGCAAACCACAAATCCCGGAAGAGGATAAGAGATGAGTAAAATTGGGTTTGGGTTTGAGCGCATTGGATTAGTAGCGCTTGATAGGCCGCGATTGTTTTCTGCCCTGCTGCTTGTCTTCACTTTAGTCTTGGCGTTTTTCATTCCTAAGGTCAATTTTGACGGCAACGTTACCTCGGTCATTCCCCGTAGTTCGGAAAACCTAATAGCATTTGAAAATCAGAAAAGAGATTTTCGAAATTTTTCCAGAGATGTGGTCTTGATAATTCGCTCACCCAGACTGTTTACCGCAAGCGGTCTGGAAAACTTGCGAGATCTGCAGCTTGATCTTGCAATTACCGAAGGTGTTAGCTCCACGGTCTCCGTATTTTCTCTTCCGCGAGTGGATAAAACTTCCGGAGAAATTGACAATTTTTTCCCTGAAGCGATAGAAAGTGATGAAGAGGCCAAAAAACTGATTGAGGAAATAGTCAGAACTATTCCTCAGGCCTCTAATCTTGTTTCCATTGAGAAAAATGCAGCTGTTATATTAGCCGGTCTGGATATTGGTATCGATACTGGCGCTAATGAAAAAGCGTTTCGGGCGTTTGCTGATCTTGAGAAAGAGGTGGCGGCATTTGCACCGGAAGATTTTGACATCGCGTATGCAGGGCTAACGCCGATCGGTTTATCGATTATGGAAACTCTGATTGATGATCAAGTCAAATTGACACTTTTCGGCTTGCTTCTGGGCGCTGTGGTAGCGCTGGCATTTTTTCGATGTCCTGCATCTGCCGCACTTTGCGCGGTCCCACCAATCTTTACGTCAGTATGGGGGATTGGTTTTTTTGGATTTATGGGTGTGCCGATCACTTATATGACAACGATTTTGCCGACCCTTGCGTTGATCCTGGCCTATGCTGACGGCATTGTTTTGCATCACCATTGGATGAAGCTTAATCGCGCTTCTGAAAACACAAGGGTGGCACAGACAGAAAACTTAAAGGCAGCGATAAAACGAATTGGCCCGGCGTCTGCACTTACCTCGTTTACAACTGCTTTGGCAGTATTTTCCTTTTCACTTTCATCAAGTGAGTCTTTGGTAGAATTTGCTTATATGGGTGTAGTGCTGGTGAGTTTTGCCTTCCTGTCTGTGATTATAGCATTGCCAATATTCGGTGCGGTTTGCATACGGTTTCGGCTGTTGCGCCTGCATGCCTACAAATTTGACTTTGAAAACCTTTGGCAATCTCTAATTCAGTTTTTTTCCCGGTTTCCCGCTGCAATCGCACTGGTTGCAATTGTTGCGGTTGCTGGATTGTTGGTCGTCCATACCAAGCTTGAACCGGATTATCGTTTAACGGATTATCTCCCTTACGATTCTAAAACACGTGACGCGGAGCGAATGGCAAATGATGTTTTCGGCGGACGTTCAATGGTGTTCTTTCTGGTTCCAACCGTTGAAGAGGGAGGATTAGCTTCCCTACGAAATCGAGAGCGTCTTGGAGAAGTAACCCAGTTGCTTGAGTCAAAATATGAGGATGGACGCATATTTTCATTGATTTCTGTTTTGGAAGATTTTGATGCACGATCGCAAGCACGGATATTAGGTTATTTGGAAAATGCGCCGGACGAGATGCGTCGTGGTTATCAATCCAAGGATGGTTCTCAGCTTATGATATCGTTGCGTGTTTCCTCAGGCCAATCGATTGGTGAAGGAAGCCAATTGCTATTGGAACTGGAACAATATCTTTCAAGTCTTCCATATGGTGATCAAGTCACCATCACCGGGTTCCCCATATTACTGGCAACCGAATTTACTATCATGATCAATGAATTGAGAACGAGCCTGTTGATTGCAGCGCTGCTCGGTATTTGTCTGATTGGAATTGCTACGCGTTCGTTTTTCTACTGTGCAGTTGCAGCAATCCCGAACTTGTTTCCGATCCTGGTTATGGAGTTTCTGATTTATCTTAATGGCGGTGATATCGATGTTACAGAAGTCATTGCACTCACGCTTGCCTTTGGCATTGCAATTGATAACGCCGTGCATGTCATAAACCTCTTTGAAGCAGAACGCAGCGAGGGCAAGGGGGTTCATACGGCGCTTTCAAAAGCAATCCTGGAAGTTGGCCCGGCCTTGTTGGGCAGCACGCTGATTATATGCAGCGCAACGCTTGTGATGCTAACAAGCGGATTACCGATCCTTCCAGCAATCGGAACCTTGATTATCGCTATTCTATTCATTGCATTGCTGACAAACCTAATCATACTGCCCGCAAACATATTATCCTATCAGCGTGTTCTGCGTTTAAATCGCTTGTCCTCGGAGTAAGAAAAAATTGGTTGATATTGAGGTAGTCAAAGTCCAACTTTCTATTTGTTAATCTGATTGGGAAGGCAAAGCCATGCCAGAATATGTAAACCCCGAGCGCGAAATTTTTGGCCAGTTTCAAGCGCTTGATCGCAGAGGTCCGATCCATATGCTCAATCTGGTTCGAGTTTACGACCAGGTCACATATGACGACGGCAGCCAAGCTTCAGGATTAGAGGCCTATGCGTCTTATGGAAAACAAAGCGGACCTGTTTTCAGCAGGGTTGGCGGTAAGATCATCTGGTCAGGTGATTTTGAACTTAATCTAATTGGTCCGCAGGAAGAGCGCTGGGATATCGCCTTTATTGCGGAATATCCAAGCGCAAACGCATTTGTGGAAATGGTAAAAGACCCGATTTATCAACAAGCGGTCAGACACCGCACATTGGCTGTGAAGGACTCGCGCCTTGTAAGGATGGGACCTAAAACGGTCTCATCTGAATTTGGCTGATTATAATACTTTCAACCAGTCATTTGTGTCCATACGATCAGTTCTCAACTTGTTTACCGGATGCGTTTCATCGCGATATCCAATAGCCATTCCGCAAAACAGCATCAGGTCTTCGGGCATGGAGCAGAACTTATGAACAGTTTTGGGGTAGGCCGCCCAACACTCTTGAGCGCAGGTGTCTATTCCTTCCTCCTGAAACAAAAGCATAACGGATTGCAGATACATGCCAAGGTCTGACCACTGCGGAGGGCCCATGATACGATCGACAAAGCAAAAAACAGCAGCTGGCGCACCAAAGAACTGGAAATTGTTAGCAAACCAATCCAGACGCTTTGGCCGTTCATCGCGTGAAATGCCGAGCAAACTATACATTTGTTCGCCTACCTCAAATCTAACGCTTCGATAGGGTTCCTTCAGTTTTGGCGGGTAGACTGCATATTCTGATGCTTCACTTTCACTATGACCTTTGTTGGCGAGCTTCTTTTCCATGAGCGTTGTAAATGCTTCAAGCTTTTCACCTGAAAGTACAACCATCCTCCATGGCTGAAGATTGCCTCCGGACGGTGACCGTGATGCACGTTTAAGAACGCTTGTTATTGTTTCTACTGGCACTTTTTTTGGCGAGAATGCACGAACCGATATGCGGCTCTCCAATGCTTCTGAGACTTTCATTATGGTATCTTTATTCGGTTGTTTCGCGCACTGAACGTAACCATGAAGTGCAGCTTCAGCAACCAGATAGTAGATGAATAGCGATAGGTCCGATCTTTCTCGATCAATCAGGCAATGGAATAAACTCGTCCTGATCATCCGGCGGCAATCGAAATCTGCCATGTTCCCAATCACCTTGACCCCAGACCTGTTTGGCAGTTTCAATCTTCTCCCGGGATGAAGCAACGAAATTCCACCAGATATATCGCGGCCCACTTAAGGTTTCGCCACCAAGCATCATCAAACGAGCACCGATTTCACCTGCTCTGATTGTAATTGCGTCTCCTGGTCTGAAGATTGCCATTCTGCCAGAATCAAATGTGTCCCCTGCCACGATGATGCTGCCCGAAACGACATAGATACCGCGGTCTTCATGATCATCGGGTAGCGGAATGGCAGCACCTGCCTCCAAATTCACATCAGCATAAAACATGTCACTGTAGGTTTTGATCGGATTGCTTTCGCCCCATGCATTGCCCAGGATGAGATTAACGGTCTTGCCTTCGCCTTCCAGTTTTGGAACCTGAGAGGATTCTAGATGTTCAAAATCTGCGTTAATCTCTTCCTTTTCTTCCGGCAATGCTACCCAGGTCTGGATGCCGAAAAGTGTGCTCGGCCCCCGACGGGTTTCCAGGCTAGTGCGTTCTGAATGCGTAACGCCATTGCCAGCGGTCATCCAGTTTACCTCACCAGGATAAATCATTTGATTGGTGCCTAGAGAATCCCGGTGCTGAAATTCCCCGTCAAACAAATAGGTAACCGTTGCAAGACCAATATGATGGTGGGGGCGTACATCAATTCCGTGTTGGGTGATAAATTCCACAGGCCCCATTTGATCAAAGAAAATGAATGGACCAACCATTTTTCGTTTTGCAGAAGGGAGGGCACGCCGAACTTCGAAGTCGCCGATATCCCGTGCACGGGGGACAATAATTGTTTCGATTGAATCCAAATCTCCGACTTCCGGGCACTTTGGTTCGATTGCAGGGTTCCAGCTCATTTTGACTTTGTTCCCCTACTTATTCAGGACATCATGCCATTCCGCGTGTTTTCTAAACTGATGGGCAGCGTACGGGCACAGTGGAACGATTTTGCGGTTATAGTTTCTTGCATAGGCAATGCCAGCTTCAACCAAGCGAACTCCTATTCCTGTTCCACTATACGGTGCAGGAACAGAAGTGTGATCAATGATAAGAAGGGTCTCACCTGTTTTGCTGAACGTCATTTCTGCCTGTTCACCAGCTTTAACCGGAGTATACAAGCGTCTCTTTGAAACGGTTTCTTCAAGCTTGATTGGTATTTCACTTTTTTTAGTCATCTATTTGCTGTCAATTGGTTGCAGGTAGGATTCTAATTGTTCTCGCAAATGCTCGTGTTGCGTTGGAAGTTTCAGAGCTTTTCCAAGATCTGCTTCTGATTCATCACGATCAAAACCTGGTTCATTTGTTGCAACTTCAAACAAAATTCCCTCCGGTGTCTTGAAATAAATTGCCCAGAAATAGTCCCGGTCAATTACGGGTGTTACAGCAAATCCTGCGTCGACCAGAGCATTGCGGACTTCCAACTGCTTTTCACGGTTCTCAACCGCAAACGCTATGTGATGGACCGAGCCACCGCCTTGGCTTGCCAATTGCATTGATGCTTCCGCTTCCAATTCTAGAACGTGAGCGCCATTTTTATTTGAGTTGGTCATGCGTGTTACGCCGTCTTTGCTGTCGTCGGATTCGTAATTCATGAACTTCAGCAGCTCTTCAACAGGTTCAGACTTTCGCAGCCGTAAGGTTGTGGAGTGAAAACCGCGAATGGCTAATTCTAGCGGAATATCCTGCGCAAACCAGGGGATACGCCTATCATTCGGTGTTTCAACCAAAGCGAAATCATCTCCATCAGGACCTTTGAAGTAAAGACGCTTTTCTCCAAATACCTCATTTGTGGAAATATCTTTCAATTCGAAAGCAGCGAAGCGTTGCTCCCAAAATTTGAGTGCATCCACGGGTACTGAAAAATTTGTGATCCCAACCTCGCCACTCCCCCTCTCGCCACGTTGGATATTTGGGAAGGGAAAGTAAGTCATTACCGTACCGGGTGTGCCAACGCTATCACCGTAATAAAGATGATATACTTTGGGAGAATCGAAATTGACGGTTTTCTTGACACGGCGTAGACCAAGCACTTTTGTGAAGAAGTGATTGTTTGTCTGTGCATCTGAAGCCATTGATGTGACGTGATGCAGACC
>JBCCBE010000106.1:0-9541 GCA_039814425.1 Pseudomonadota bacterium | reverse complement strand
GGTGCGCTCAATTCTCTGGAATTTCAATCGACTATCACCCAGACAGCGCGGGAATGTAATTATTCCCCAACCAACCTCAATATACGTGTTGGTGTGAAAGGCCGCGTAATTAACGGACCTACGGGTGCAACCGGAACCATTAACGCACCAGTTCGCATTGCCGTGGTTCAGTCCCCTAACACTGTACTGTATTCAAAATTGCATCAAATGCCAGTTACGATCCCGGAAGGAGGTTCAAATGCTCGTTTTAGTTTTGTCGATAGCGCGATAAATCTGCCGGTACCTGAACGTCCAAATCTGGTAATTTTTGTTGGCTTTGATGAAGGGCCTCTCGAAGAGGCGGCACAATCCAATTAAGATTATTGGTTGGTACAGACCACGAAGTGCATGACTTGTGGGCTTTATCCGGGTTGGATTCAACTAACTGACTATAGAATCAATACGGCACGGTTTTGAAATCGTATCGGGTCGCTGTTTTTGGGTTATCGCCTGATGAAAGTTCTTGTATTCCGGCGCACGCAGTTGATGCATAGCTCACCTAAATTAAAACCTTGGATCAAAAACCTATGCAGTGTCAGAATTTTCCAGCGCTTTGCCGATTTCATCTAGAATTGCGGTAGCTGCAATCAAAGGATCACGGGCTTGTGTAATAGGCCTGCCAACTACAAGCCTTGTTGCCCCTGCCGAAATTGCCTTGGCCGGTGTCATAACCCGACGTTGATCGCCTAATTCGCCACCTGCTGGCCTTATACCAGGCGTAACGATCTCCATATCAGGTCGAACTACACTACGGATTTTCATCGCCTCCTGAGCAGAAGCCACAACGCCGCCCATGCCAAGGTTCGATGCCTGTTTTGCACGAGAAAGCACTAGCGCTTCGGCTTTACTACTGTAACCAGCTTCTTGCAAATCACCATCATCCATTGACGTTAGTACGGTAACGCCAAGCAGACAAAGATCAGTTCCCTTTGCTGCTTCCACTGCTGCTGCCATTGCTTTTGGATAGGCGTGAAGGGTGGTCATTTGAACACCCATTTTTGCGATATTTTCCACACCCTTTAAAACGGTATTATCGATATCAAGTAGTTTCATATCAAGAAACACCTGTTTGCCTTCACCGAGTAATTCGCGAACAAATTCAAGTCCGCCAGCAAATGCCAATTGGTGACCAATTTTGTAAAAGCTGACCTGTTGCCCCAAAACTGAAACCATTGATCTTGCATCTTCAACCGTTGGAAAATCGAGCGGTAGGATCAAGTAGTCTTGCACAGCCTTTTTGGTCATCGCAAATTTGACGCCTTATTCACAAGCGATTGGCACGATTGTTTCAGGAATTGGGCTGTGCGTTCATCCTTTACATTGTCGAGCTCGTCAAACGCTGTTGCTGAATTGCCGAGAGCTACCTGTTCACTGATTACCAGCATTCCGAGACGAACAAGAATTTCTCGCAAATGATACAGCATGCTCATGCCGCCCATACCGCCCGGTGATGCAGCGCCGATTGCAGCAAGTTTACCGCGAAATGCCGGGACCCCGTCAGTCTTTTCTGCACTGACACGCGAAATCCAGTCAATCGTATTCTTCATCAATGGTGTGAGAGACCCATTATACTCGGGGCAAACAAAATATGCCCCGTCATGGGTCGCAAAAAGCTTTGCAAGCTTGATCGCATTTTCCGGTACGCCCTCAGCCGCTTCCATATCGCCGTTATAAATCGGCAATGGATAGTCCTCCAGTGAAAGACGGGTGACTTCACAATCAACCAGAGAAAGTTCACGGGTTATGGTGCCAGCAAGGCGCGTATTTATAGAACCGGAACGGATGGAGCCGCTGATTACAATAATTTTTGGATAATTCATGAATGTGCAAGCCTTTATGAGTTGGTTAGGTCGTGCGCATAAGACAGAGCTCAAATAAACAAACGTCTTTATGCTGCTCTGTTGCTATGTGTGGCGCAAGCAGCATTAGGTCAATCGTTCATTCCGTCAAGGAACCGTTTCATGCGCGAAAAGAAACCGTTTGATTCCGGGCTGTTTTGTTCAGAGGACAATTGGTCAAACTCTTCCAGTAGCTCGCGTTGCCGAGCAGACAGGTTCTGCGGTGTCTCAATGGCAACCTGAATATAAAGATCGCCGAAATCTTTAGAGCGCATAATAGGCATGCCTTTGTCGCGCAGCCTGAACTGCTTGCCACTTTGGGTTCCTTCAGGAACTTTTACCCGTGATTTGCTGCCGTCGAGACAGGCTACTTCAAATTGACCACCCAAAGCAGCAGTTGTCATTGAAACGGGGATTTTACAGAACAGGTCTGCCCCGTCACGCTGAAAAAATTCATGCGGTCGTATCGAAAGAAATATGTAGAGATCACCGGACGGTCCGCCCCGTGAACCGGCTTCGCCTTCACCACCCAAACGAATACGCACGCCGTCTTCAATTCCGGCTGGAATATCTACATTTAACGTACGCTCTTTGGTTACACGTCCTTGGCCATTGCAGTCCGTGCATGGATCAGAAATGACTTCGCCGCGTCCCTGACAATCCGGACAGGTGCGCTCGATGGAGAAAAACCCTTGAGAGGCGCGAACTCTGCCAGCGCCGCCACACGTGCCACAAGTAACAGGGGAAGAGCCTGGCTTTGCACCTGAGCCATTACAGGTCCCGCAAACTACAGCTGTAGGAACAACGATTTCGGCGGCTTTACCGGCATATGCATCCTCAAGCGTAACTTCCATATTGTAGCGCAGATCAGCGCCCCGCTCGCGACCGCCACTGCGTTGTCCGCCACGACGGGCGCCACCCATCATGTCACCGAAAATGTCTTCGAAAATATCAGAAAACCCGCCTGAAGCACCTGCAAAGCCACCGCCGCCAAAGCCGCCGCCGCCATTTTCAAATGCAGCATGACCATACTGATCATAAGCTGACCGTTTTTGAGGGTCTTTTAGAACCTCGTAGGCTTCGTTGATTTCCTTGAACTTTGATTCAGATGTGGGATCATCCGGGTTTCGGTCAGGATGGTGTTTCATTGCCATTTTGCGAAACGCACTCTTCAGTACCTTTTCATCAACGCCGCGCTCGACACCCAACAATTCGTAATAATCTGATTTAGCCATTGCTTCCCTGTCCGGCGTTTTTGATTTCCCAGTCTTCAAGCAATAGTCGCATCTCACGCTGAAAAACTTTAAAATCTAAATCCCAGTATCCGCCTGATACGGTTGTTTCTGCGGAAAATCCAGCATTTTGGTAAACTCTGATAGCAGCAGGGTTATTGGCCCAAACAGCCAGCTCTATGCTTTTGAAAAATTCTGATCGAAAAGCCATTTGGAAAATCTGAGAGAAAAGCACCATTCACGCACCTTTGCCTTTGATTTCAGAAGAAATTGCAAATCTCGCAATCCGCATGATGCAATCAATAGATTTCCGGAAAAGCTGAATATATCCGCAAACCTTCTCCCTGACATCGATGATTGTAAAGCATGACCTGGGATTTGTGTTGTCCGCTTCATCAAGCCAAGCATTAAAGTTAGCCTGGATGAGCGGAAGCGAAACATCGGGGCCTGCGCCGCAATGAAAGTCTGCCAGATTGTTAAACCAGGAAGAATTGGGTCCATAATCGGTCGCTAGCGCTGGCCGGATTACGAACCCTTTCATGATTATTCCGATCAGGCAGACTTTTTGTCTTCCTCATCGTCGATTTCCTCGAAATCAGCATCGACCACATCATCATCACGCGCAGCGTCTGCTGCGGCATCTGCTTCTGCTGCATCTGCCTGTGATGCTTCATACATGGCTTGGCCAAGTTTCATGGAAGCGGTTGCCAATGCTTCGGACTTTGCTTTCACGTCTTCACCATCGATCTCTTCTGCTTCAACTGCTTCTTTCAAGCTGGCAATCGCCAATTCGATTTCATTGCGATCATCGTCAGAAACCTTGTCGCCAAAATCCTCAAGTGATTTTTCGGCGGAATGGATTAGGGTTTCAGCCTGATTCTTGGCTTCGACCGCTTCACGACGCTCTTTGTCTGCATCAGCGTTGGCTTCAGCATCCTTGACCATCTGATCAATCTCATCATCTGACAGACCGCCTGATGCCTTGATCGAAATCGCTTGTTCTTTGCCGGTACCCTTGTCCTTTGCGGAGACGTTCACAATACCGTTTGCATCGATATCAAACGTTACCTCAATTTGAGGAACACCGCGTGGTGCAGGTGGAATGCCAACCAAATCAAACTGACCCAGTAGCTTATTGTCTCCAGCCATTTCCCGTTCGCCTTGTGAGACACGAATGGTTACAGCGTTCTGACTATCTTCAGCCGTTGAAAAGGTCTGTGACTTGTTGGTCGGGATCGTCGTGTTACGATCAATAAGACGTGTAAACACACCGCCCAAAGTTTCAATACCAAGGGATAGCGGTGTCACGTCCAGCAGTAGAACATCCTTGACATCGCCCTGCAGTACGCCGGCTTGAATAGCAGCACCCATGGCAACCACTTCATCCGGGTTCACGCCCTTATGAGGTTCTTTACCAAAGAATTCTTTGACGGTTTTCTGGACTTTCGGCATCCGGGTCATACCACCGACAAGAACAACTTCGTCGATTTCGCCTGCCTTCATGCTCGCATCTTTCAATGCAGCTTTCATCGGCTCAACTGTACGCTTGACTAAATCATCAACCAGCGATTCAAACTTTGCACGGGTAAGCTTCATGGTCAGGTGTTTTGGACCAGATGCATCTGCTGTAATAAACGGTAGGTTGATCTCTGTTTGCGAGGAAGAAGACAGTTCGATCTTGGCTTTTTCAGCAGCTTCCTTCAAGCGCTGAAGTGCCATCTTGTCGCCCTTAAGATCAATACCGTTTTCTTTCTTAAATTCGTCTGCGAGATAATGCACAAGGCGCATATCAAAGTCTTCACCGCCAAGGAATGTATCACCATTGGTGGATTTCACTTCGAAAACACCGTCACCAATCTCCAGAACGGAGACGTCAAATGTGCCGCCGCCAAGATCATAAACAGCGATGGTTTTGCCATCATTTTTCTCAAGACCATAAGAAAGCGCTGCTGCTGTTGGCTCGTTGATGATGCGGAGCACTTCAAGACCGGCAATCTTGCCTGCATCTTTAGTTGCCTGCCGCTGAGCATCATTAAAATAGGCAGGAACCGTAATAACTGCTTGGGTAACTTGCTCTCCCAAATAGCTTTCAGCGGTTTCCTTCATCTTCTGCAAGATCATTGCAGAAATCTGGGATGGAGAATAATTCTCATCCTTGGCTTGCACCCAAGCATCACCATTATCGCCTTTGACGATTTCATAAGGAACCAGCTTTTTGTCTTTCTTGACAGTTGCATCGTCATAACGACGCCCAATCAAGCGCTTTACAGCGAATAACGTATCACTGGGGTTTGTGACTGCCTGACGCTTGGCTGGTTGACCAACCAGCCGCTCGCCATCATCACCAAAAGCCACCATTGAAGGGGTTGTGCGTGCACCTTCTGCGTTTTCAATAACTTTCGGCTCCTTGCCATCCATTACTGCAACGCAGGAATTGGTTGTACCAAGATCGATACCAATTACTTTAGCCATATTCTTCTCCTTAACCAGCAGATCAGGCCAACCCATATGGCGCAGTGCCTGAAACCCGGAAACTCTGGATTATCATTGATTTATGCGATCTTACCGAAAATCCCGCTTCCCGGATTGAACCACCATTTTCCGCTATATAAGAAGCAGGTAGTTAAGCTACAAGAATTGCCTGCACAAAAAATTGCCACAGATTACAAAAGAAGTTCTCATTTTTCAGGTTTAATCATGCAAAATATGCCTTCTGGAATGCGTTTTCTCCCCGGATTTCTCGACAGAGAAATGCAGAAAAATCTGCTTTTATGTATTCGTAGCATCACAAAACAAGCACCTTTGTTTGTCCCGCGCATGCCCCGAACGGGCAAGCCGATGAGCGTTCGCATGACCAATTGCGGCCAGCTTGGCTGGGTTACCGACAAGCAAAACGGCTATCGCTATCAATCAACTCACCCCGAAACAGGCAATCCCTGGCCACAAATTCCCCAAAGCTTGCTTGATCTTTGGAAAGATAACTCAGGCTATGAGTTTGGCCCCCAAGCCTGCCTAATCAACTATTATGAGGCCGATGCGAAGATGGGATTGCATCAGGATAGCGATGAAAAAAACTTTGATGCCCCGGTTATTTCGATTTCGCTGGGAGATACGTGTCTGTTTCGCTATGGCGGCGAAAACCGGAAAGACCCAACCCGGTCGTTTAAGTTGGAAAGTGGTGATGTTTTAGTTTTTGGCGGTAAGTCACGACTTATGTTTCACGGTGTTGACCGGATATATCCGGGTACCTCAACCCTGTTAAAACGAGAGGGTCGGATTAATCTGACCTTAAGGCGAGTGGATAAGGAGTTTTCCGGTTAAATCCACCAGGCCTGAATATTTCGAAACAGTTTTTAATGCCAGATAATTTCGCTCAACCATTGCTTTACCGCAACTATGGAACGTCTCGCATTCTGATCTTTATGCGATAAAAGCCAGACGGGACGCTCCAAAGATACTGAATCCCGGTTGTCGACCAGCCTGGTAAAGCGGTTATCCTGCCCTGCAATCATATCTGGAAGGAGAGACTTGCCAAGGCAATTGGCGACCACTTCAAATGCTGTTTCAAGATCAGCCACCGAAATTGAACTGAGATTTGACTGATCACGTGAAATACGAGCGTTGATCCATTGCGCCTGCGGCAGGGCAGAATGGATATCATCATAGCCAATCCATGGAAGCGCATCGATAGCAGCTTTCTCCACCGCACGCGGACCGTAAACCGCAAACCCAAGGGATCCGATTTTCTGCGCTTTGGTTTGATAACCGCCGGCTACCGGATTGGAAAACCTGATCGCCAGGTCCGCATCCCGCTTGCTAAGATCGATAGTCCGCTCTTCCGGCACTAATTCTATTTTGAGCTCCGGATGCCTTTCCAGCAGAACATCCACCTGCCTAACAAGAACCCGGTTTATTATCATCGGTACTGCGCTGATCCGCACGATACCCGTTAATGCCGTAGACGTTCGGCCTGCCGTTTCCTCAATAGCAATAGTCTGGCTTTCGATATCTTCCGCTAGGCTTAGAACGTTAACAGCTAATTCGGTCATTTCGTAACGACCAGTGGCGTTTTTTCGGAAGAGCTTGCTGCCAAGCTTTTCTTCAAGTGTTTTGATACGTCTGGAAACAGTGGTGTCGCTTACTTTCAATTGTCGGCCTGCCTCCAAAAGGCTGCCGCTGCGATAAACAGCAAGGAAATACTTCAGGTCATTCCAATCAAAGCTCTGCATTTTTGCAGTTTATCTCAGCAAATTTATTCCTTCAAATCATAAAAACAGCGAAATAAAATTACCTATCAAAACGGGAGAACCACAACTATGAAATTCGTTATTTTGTTTGAAGACAATCAAAATGCAGATCCGAATATCCGCAAGACTTACATGCCGGATCATCTGACTTTTCTTGAAAGGCATGCCGATGAAATTCTTTCCGCTGGTCCTTTGACAGACAGTTCAGAAAATGGGCACGGGGGTTTATGGATAGCGCAGGCAGAAACTGTAAAAGACGTAGAAGACTTGGTTCAAAAGGATCCGTTTTGGCCAACTGGGCTAAGGAAGTCTTTCAAAATACTGAAATGGAAACAAGTGTTTGACTGCGGAAAACGGCTGATTAATCCGCAGGCCTAGGGCGCATAACCGCAACGATACCGTTGCTGCAAAGGCGATTGCAAACACAGATAATCCTCCTTTCGTTTTAAATCACGATCCTGCAATGAATGGAATCAACCATCACAAAGGCCACAAACTACGGATAAAGCTGTCATCTGAGAAATACTGCCAGATGACCGCAATGAGCCCATTTCTCCTCTCTAACCGATCACGATCACGATCAATGATGTCTGCTTGTTTGATGTTGATCTGTCGTTAACTCAATTGGAGAAACTGCATGAGACGTGCCTAGTCGTTTTAGTTCATACACGAACCAACCCCAATGAACCGAGCTTTACGAGTTTTCCATCAGCTTCAGGTCGCCCACAGCGCGCTATTTCGCGCAGCAGATCAGCGCGCGCGATCCGAAACTGGTCTCACCACAACACAGCTAGCGGTGCTGTTCGTATTGGATCGCAGAGACGGGCAGCCAATAAGTGAAATCGCAAAAGCCCTTGCAATGGGAAAATCCAGCCTAACAGGGCTGATTGACCGCATGTGCGAGAAGGGACTGGTGAAGCGTCTCGACTCTTCAAAGGATGGTCGCATTACAAATATTTATCTGCAGGACCTGGGCAGGCAGGCCTTGGACAGCAACTCCCACAAAACCAAACAGATCAATCAGGCCCTTCTCGCACCGTTTTCAGTCAGGGAGCAGGAAACCATCAGACGGTTCCTAGAACACATTGCTGAGAATGCCGGTGAGATCATCAACCTAGATGTTGTAACCAAGAGAAAGTACTGAGAGTGACAGATCAAATCAAACCCGAGACTCGGCGTTTTTAAGCTGCCGATGGCTGGAAGCTGGAGGGGGATGTTTATCGTCCGCAAGACCCAAAAATCTCAATTCTGATCTCCGCTGGGACGGGATTTCCGCGTCAGTTCTATCATACTGTGGCCAGCTGTCTGGCCAGTCGGGGTGCGATTGTCATGACGTATGACTATCGAGGAATTGGAGGCTCGAATACTGACGAATTTAGGTTCCTTGATATCGACTATCCGGATTGGGGGCGCCTTGATACGCCGGCGGCCCTCGACTCTCTGATCGGTGACTGTGCTGGCATCCCAGTCACTCATCTAGCTCACAGTGTCGGCGGGCACTTCATCGGCCTTATGCCGAACCACTCACAGATCACACGTCATGCATTCGTATCAGTTGGAACCGGCTACTTCGCCGGGCACCATCTTACAAATATTCCAAAGGAACTTTTTTTTGGTGGCTCCTCGGTCCTTATCTGAATCGCCGCTATGGCTACATCAAAGCTGCTGGCGGATGGCAGGGAGAGGCACTACCGCCGAAGTTGTTTAAGACTTGGAAACGGTGGAGCCATTGCAGATCTTACTTGCGATCGGAATTTGCCACGATAATGGCTCCTCAACACTATGATACTATCAGCGCTCCGATCCGCTCATGGATATTTCCAGACGATCCAATTGCTACACCGATGACCGCCAGTGATCTCCTCGGTTGCTATCCAGCAGCACCCAGCGAAACAGTCTTTCGCTCACCTTCCGACCTCGGCGTAAAGCGCATAGGACACGAGGGAGCGTTTCGCAAAGGGCGCGAGAAGCTTTGGGATGAGATTTTTGGCTGGCTCTTGGCGGCTGCCAGCTAAAGCTATGAAAGGAATCATGGAGGCGATTAACGTACAATGATCAAAATATGGATGGAGTTGTCTCAAAATCTGCCCAGAGTGACAGATGTTATGGTTTGCTTGAACGTCGGCTTATTTTCCTCTCCGATTTGTTTTCGCTAGTTCCGCCAAACACTCTTCAATTTCGTGTG
>JBCCBE010000125.1:0-6644 GCA_039814425.1 Pseudomonadota bacterium | reverse complement strand
GGCAAAAGGTTCTCAAGATGTAGAATCTTTGGTCGCTGCTTTGCAGAACGGGAATTGGTTTGGCCCCGCGATATTTGCAAATAGATACGATGGAATTGATCTACCTGGAAATTCCTGCCGACTGCTCGTAATGAATGGACTGCCTTCTGGAACGTCGAACTACGAATTGTTTAGGGCAAGTTCTTTGTATGGAGGAGTAACCATAACGAGAATGCTTGCACAAAGGATTGAACAAGGAATTGGTAGGGGGGCTCGGGGGGCAGGAGATTTTTGTGTCGTTTTGCTCATAGGGTCAGATTTGGCCGGCTGGATCGCCAAAAATGCAAATTTCAAGTTTCTAACTAACGCGACACGCGCCCAGCTGGAGATGGGTGCAGAAATTAGCAAAGAGGTCACTGATTTAAAAGACCTAGCCCAAACAATGACAAGAAGCTATAGCAGGGATCATGGGTGGGTCGAATACCATGCAGAAACCCTTGCTGAACTAGTTGATGAAACCGCAACAGACAAAAGTGGTTTTATTCAAGCTGGTGGAGAAAGAAAGGCATTCAATTTATGGGCTGATGGTTACCATGAAAAAGCTATTACCAAAGTTGAAAGAACTATTGCTGCCGGAAATTTAGACCCGCAAATATGCGGCTGGTTAGAACAAATAGCTGCGCGAATAGCTGACAAATGGGGTCATAGCGAAAAAGCCGAAGAACTTCAGCGTCAGGCTTATTCCCACAATCGCAACCTAATTCGCCCGAAAGTTTTACCGCCGTATAGGCCTTTACCTCTCCCAAATGGACAAGCAAATACTATCGTTGAAATTTTAGGTGGATATCGATTGAGACGAGGAGCAATACAGTCATTCGAAAATACAGTAGCAAATCTAAATGAAAACGCTACCGCCAATCAGTTTGAACAAGCATTGGCCGATTTAGCGCCAACGATTGGTTTTTCCTCGGAAAGACATGATAGCAACGGAGAAGGCCCGGATGTTTTGTGGCTATTGCCTGGAAATATCGGACTCGTTATTGAAGCTAAGAGCAGAAAGAAATCAAAAAATGCCTTAACAAAAGAAGAACACGGACAACTATTAGTTGCAGCTGAATGGTTCTCAAATCACTATCCCGATTACCAATGTATTCGAGTAAGCGTGCATCCCGAAAATATTGCAACTAAAGCTGCTGTAGCCGGAGCGTCGCATGCGTTAACGTATGCAAATCTGACAAAACTAATTGAAGATACTAGAACCCTATTAGTTAGGCTTTCAGAATCACAATTACCCGTGAATAGTCTAGTTACTGAATGTAACCAGCTATTGTCAACATCTCCTTTGCATTCAACCAACTTTGTATCATCGTATTTGCTGCCATTTAAAATAGTTGAATGACAAATCACAAAATACAAGAGGTGAGTGACTATTGTATTTTTACTTATCAAATAGCTCATTTGAGATCAATGGGGCGTCATATTCTAAGTTTCCCTTGATTTACGACAACTCGTTGGATCTGGTTAAGCCTGCTTTTTATTTTTTGATGTATCACTGCATTACCCGAGGCCGTGTCCAGTCAACCCACAGTTGGGCGCGTTACGGCCAGGACATGTACGACTATTTCAGTTGGCTGGAAGCGAATAACATTGAATGGACTGATACCACTGAATACTCCGGCCAATCGATTGTGGCGTTATACCGGGATTGGTCACTCGAACACTGTAAGCTATCCGAAACCACCATTAACCAACGCCTGCGCACAATTGTGATGTTTTACCGGTACGCTTACCGGCAAGGCTGGGTGGATACAGTACCTTTCAATATTGAAACCGTAATGATCTCACGGCAGCCAGGTTTGTTAGCGCACGTGAACGCCTCCAGTGGTACAAAACAAGCCCCGGACATTCTCCTGAAAGAGAAACGACGACCGCTGAAAGTGCTAAGCAAAGCACAAGCAAATGAGCTGTTAAATGCCATTGAGAACCCGACACACAAACTGATGACCCGCATGGGGTTGCAGGTTGGACTACGCCGGGAGGAAATTAACACATTCCCAACAAAGTACGCGATCAATCCATTAGATGGCAAAAAACGATCGGGCATGTTTCGTGTCACGCTAGACCCAAAACACATGCGGACCAAAGGGAGCAAGGCGCGTGTAGTGGACATCCCTTGGCGACTCATGGCGGATCTCTGGGATTACCTCATTGTTACACGCCATCAATTGCTAACCACTGCGGAGAATAATCCCAGAGAACTGTTTTTGAACCAGTATGGCGAACCTTACAAGCCGGAAGGCTTTGGTCTCAATCACGCATTGGTCGCCTTGAATCTGAACTTTGAGGTAACAGCTCATGTGCTGCGTCACACCTACGCCACGCACACGCTTTATGAGATGCGAAAAAGCAAAACGTGCCAAGATCCCTTGCTGTATCTGAAACAACGCCTGGGGCACGCCTCCATCAATTCTACATTGGTATATCTTCACTATCTGGATCAGGTCGAGGATGATCTGATGACCTGTTATCAGGAAGAAATCGACGCCGGGAGTATGGATTAGTGGCGAAGCCTAGGAAGACATTCGTAAAAACAGGTGCTCCCGAAGAAATAACCGGAGAGGTGGGTGCCACTGAATGGAACCTGTTGGTGCCAGCGAATACCGTGGTAAATGTGGGCTACAACTTCGATTTTGGTCCGTGGTATCACCAAGGTATTGATGAGGTTGCGTCTGCCTGCCAGCAGATAATTGAACATTGGTTAAGAACCCATGATGGAAGCTACTCAGATAGAACGCTGAGAAGTTGTTGTGACAACGGCCTTAATCATTTCTTCGAATTTTTGGTTACCGTTTCGTCTGCCCTGGAAAGGGAGCTTGGTCTCGCGGATATTCAAAGGGAAACAGTCGAGCAATTTGTCCAATACCTCTATCAGTGCGAAATAGCCACGACAACTCAATACAACAGATACACTCACGTCAAGATAGTGCTGCGAGGGCTGTGTGAGCGCGGCCTTCTACAAAGACAAAGGCTTTTCCCTAAAAACCCATTCCCTAATACCGGACGGAAAAAGCAATCAAGTGCCCCTCTGTCGTCCAAAGAGAGAAACCAATTATCACAGGCTCTACGAAAGGAGATAGCAGAAGCGCTTGCCCGGAACGAACCTCTCACAAGTTACCAATTAGCTTGCTGCATACTGGCTATAGCTTTGAGATCTGGGCGCAATACAACGCCATTGTTAGAAATGACAACGGATTGTTTGCGTGACCATCCGCTCAAGGAAACTCGTAAGCTCCTGGTTGTTTTCAAACGCCGTGGTGGAAAGTCGCATTTAGTATCCTTACGCACTACTGTTCAAGACCTGGAAACAGTTACGACGGTAATGCCAGATGTTGTTTCGATTGTTGAGTCCGTTACTAAACTTACCTATGAATTTAGAGGGGAGTTGACTGAATCAGTGCGTAATCACCTTTGGATATATAAATCCAGAAAGCGCGGTGAGGAAGGTAAGCTTGTCCCGCTCAGTGAGCCAATGATTTATCACTGCGCTAGTAAGCTGGTTGAAAAACACAGGCTAATGGATTTAGACGGAAATCCCCTACAGGTTAATGTCTCCCGCATGAGAGCCACTTTCATCAATCGTCTATGGAAGCTATCAGGCAACGATCCCATTATCACCGCCAAGTTAGGTGGTCATACCCTGAAGGTCTCCAATGACCATTATTTGCAGGCCACGCCTGAGATGCAGCGTGATCACAAATTCATGGGTGATGTACTGGTTCAGGAACTTATGAGTAATACCCTGGGCAGTCATGCAGATAACACACCGATAGGAAAATGCCGTGATCCACTCAATGGAGATCGAGCACCAAAGAATGGCCAACACTGCACTGATTTTCTGAGCTGCTTTCGTTGTCGCTCCTGTGTCATTACGGGGGATGATCTCTATCGCCTGTTCAGCTTCTACTGGCTGATCATCAAGGAGCGAAACGAGATTGGTCCACGCCACTGGGGCAAGGTCTATTCGCACATTATCCGTATTATTGATCATCAAATAGCGCCACAATTCCCTGATGAGCAAGTGGAGGCCGCCAGACAAAAAGCCAAGAACGCCCCACACCCTTTCTGGCGTGATCGTGAACTCCTGGAGGCCTCCGCATGAGCATGGTTGTGGTGAGCGCTGGAGAATTGCTGAACAGGCCTTCGAGCGTTGCAAGGCAGGAAGGCAATCTCGATCACCTGGTGATTAGCGCCTCGAAACAAAAGGACGGCACTTATATAGTGGTATCCCGGTACGGTGATGATCGCTGGCAATTGGTTGGTGGAGCTACGAATGCCATCGCTTCATCCAAGACGATTAAGTTCGATCGGGTACCTGCATGCTTCAAAGCAGAAACCAAGGCTATGCTCTATCGCTACATTCTCAAAGGGCGAGAGGGGCTTGGAAAACCTTCAACCTTAACGGTAAAACAAACCTTCAACTCCATGGTGACATTCCTCACCTGGTTAGCCAAGCGATCGGTAACAACGCTATCGGCCATTACACCTTTGCACTGCATCAACTATGCACAGGATTGTAAAGCCTATCGTAAATCGAACGGAGAAGGCTTGAGTGTTGGGATGGTAAAACATCGCCTTATCGCGGTCGAAGCCGTTCACGAATTGAGTCAGTTCACTCAATCACCGATGCCTCACCACCCCTGGCCGGAATCATCCTCCTGGATAATCTCGGGGTCTCACAACGAGACCATCGAAGGAAAAACGCCGGTCATTCCCGAGGTTTTCCTGGCACACCTGTTTAAAAGCTCGTGGGAAATCATCGAACGTGGTCAGTTCCTGTTAACGTTGCGTGACAACAAAGATAACCTGAAAACATTGGGTTGGCACGAGGGCCGAAGGAAACTCAACGAAGCGTTAACTGACCTGCGAACCGCCTGTTACATTGTGCTGGCCACCACTTCGGGTTGCCGAAACCATGAACTGGCCTACCTCAAAAATGATCCGGCTCACCCAGATCCGGCACAGCGACACCCATGGTATTCCACCGAAGACGATGAGGGCGTTCGATACTGGTGGATGCGCAGTCGTTCCGATAAGACCGGTGCCGGGAATACGGAATGGATGATACCCGAGCCAGCGGTTGAAGCGCTGAAAATTATGGAGCAATGGGCTGCCCCTTACCAAGCCATCATTGAAGAAGAAATCCAGCAGCGGAAACATGACAATCCACACGACCCTGAAATTATTGAAGCCAGGCGCCATCGCAACGCGCTTTTTCTCGGAACGACCAAGCATTCCGGCTTAACCAGAACAGTATCTAACATTACCTGGAACCAGACCCTGACCAAGTTTGCCCGTAAGTTGGGGCTCGACATGAAGCTGAACAGCCATATGTTCCGCAAAACCTTTGCAACCTATGCCGCCAGAAGCCCTTATGGAGATCTGGTCTACCTGAGAGATCACTTCAAACACTGGACACTGGACATGACCGCGCTGTACGCGCTGAATGAACATCAGGATATCGATCTTTACGATGAAGTGCTCTCGGCCAAAGAGGGAATCAAGATCGGCATTGTCGAACACTGGCTGGATGAAGAAACCCTGTTAACAGGCGGTGCTGCTGAAAAAATTAAATACTATCGCGCTTCGACTCCAGAACTCAAAGTCTTCGAAACCCGCAAGCAAATGGCAGAAGCCATCAGCGATCAGGTACATATTCGCGGTGCTGGCCATGTCTGGTGCATCAACGATACCGCAGGTTGTAAAGGGAATGGCTTTATAGATCGAACGCGCTGTGCGGTTTGCGATAACAGCGTGATTGACGATACCAAACAAGCGGTCTGGCAAGGCATCTACGAACAACAACTTGAACTGATCCACATCGACGATATTGGGCAGGGTGCCAAAGATCGGGTTCAGCGCGACCTTGC
This sequence comes from Pseudomonadota bacterium, assembly GCA_039814425.1. Taxonomy (GTDB): domain Bacteria; phylum Pseudomonadota; class Alphaproteobacteria; order Rhizobiales; family Rhizobiaceae; genus JAALLB01. The sequence goes on along the minus strand of JBCCBE010000125.1, from coordinate 738 downwards.
CAGAGCGAAAACGGTATTAAACGAACTGGGCGCTGACATCGAGTAGGCAGGCACATGACAAAGACCAAAGGTGAACAAACACAAAAAGCACTGGAGCTGGCGATTCATCGAATTACCACGGGCCGCGTTCGCAAGGTAAAAACTGGACGCAAACTCTCCATTGCGGCGGTGGCAGAGGAAGCCGGTGTATCCACGGCAACCATCCATAATCGATACCCGGAAATCGCCGATAAGGTTCGTCAACTACTCAACAAAGACGCCCGGCAGCAACGGGATGAGAAAAGCCAGGCATTGAAAGAAGAGAAATCAAAGCGGAAGGAATTGCTGGACGAAAACCGCTTGCTTCGTCAGCAAATGGCTGAACTGGTATCGCGCAACGCCACTCTTGAGGCTGAACTGGACCACTTACGAGCATTGGTTGAAAGCAAGAATATTGCGCAGATCAGCCCTAAAAAAACAGGAAAATAGTTACATTGTAAATATCGTTTAGAAACAGTGATTTATCATTATGTAACCGTTACAGCCAAATCATATCGGATACCCTCTAAAAATAAATTAATGGCGGTGCCACCTTTAAGTGCAAAAACCGTCTCTGTTGCTACCACAGGAAGCATTCTTATGAGCTAGGAAACCTGTTTGTAATATGGGCTATCTTTATCCATTATGTTGTTCACCTTTTTTGACGCTTAATATCTCTGGCACTGTGATTTGATATCGCTCATCAAAACGTCCTTTTTC
>JBCCBE010000024.1:0-39712 GCA_039814425.1 Pseudomonadota bacterium | reverse complement strand
CGAATGCGTGGTCGTGAACAGGTAGGTGATGAGGATATCGCTATTGCAGTGCGTTTAAGTTTGCTCAATCGGGCAACCCAAATGCCTGAGCAGATAGAAGAAGAAGCCAATAGCGCGGCCGAAGCTGAACCGGACGACGAAAATCAAACAGAATCTTTGAATGAGAATGATGATTTGCCGCCAGACGAACTGGATGTAGAAACCTTACTGGCAAATTTGCCCAGCTCTTTATTGTCACAATTACAGGGGAGCGTAAAAAAATCTCAGCGCACAAAGCAGCAAGGTCGCCGAGGTCAGATGCGTAAAGATGGTCGGCGGGGTCGCCCACTTACCAGTAGAAGAGGACGCCCGCGGTCGGGCCATCGCCTGGATATATTGTCAACCTTGCGTGCCGCAGCCCCTTGGCAGAAACTCCGTAGCGGGCAAGATGCAGATCAAGACAATCTTCGAGTGTATGCCTCAGATTTTCACGTTAAACGTTTTCGACAGCCAACAGAAACGACGACGATCTTTTTAGTTGATGCGTCCGGTTCCACTGCTATCAATCGATTGGGTGAAGCGAAGGGAGCAATTGAACGATTGCTTGCTGAAAGTTATTCTGCACGCGACAATGTGGCGTTAATTGCGTTTCGTAAGGAAGGCGCGCAATTACTGCTTCCGCCAACACGCTCACTTACGCGGGTTAAACGCTCACTCGCTGTTTTGCCCGGTGGTGGTGGAACACCACTTGCTGCCGGTTTGCGTGCCGCTTTGCAGCTGGCAGAACAGGAATCCAGAAGCGGGCGTTCAGTAACCATGGCGTTGCTGACCGATGGTAATGCAAATGTAACTCTGGATGGTATCGGCAATCGGGCAACAGCGAATGAGGAAGCGATGCAGGTTGCCAGGGAGATTTCGAATTGCGGGCATGCTTGCTTATTGATTGATATCAATAAATTACCCAATCCGCGCGCCAAGACGCTGTCAGAAGTAATGGGTGCGGATTATCTGCCAATGCCGTTTACCGGTTCTCAGAACCTTGCCCGTGCAATTTGCGCTTATCGAGGTTGATGATGGACTGGGAACGCGAGCGACAGGCTTGGCCTTACGCCGATCACAGTCAATTTGTACCAGTGGATGGTACGCGGTTTCACGTTCAGATAGTGGGTGAGGGGACTGGCCTTCTTTTATTACATGGAAGCGGTGCGACGACCCATTCCTGGGAAGGCATTATTTCTGAATTATCCAAAAATTATAGGGTAATCACCGTCGATTTGCCTGGCCACGGTTTTACGGAAATGCTCTCGAACCGCCGTGCAACACTTTCAAATGTAAGTACCGCAATCCATAAACTTCTGAACGGGCTAGATGAAGCGCCTGAAGTGATTATTGGACATTCAGCCGGCGCTGCGATTGCGGCTCAAATGATAGCCAACGGTTATGATGCTGCAAAAGCACTGGTATCTATAAATGGAGCGTTTTATCCGTTTCCAGGATTTGCGCGGGAATTGTTTCCTGCGATTGCACGCGTGTTATTTCTCAATCCTTTTACCCCGAAGTTCTTTGCGGCAACGGCAAATAAGGGGGCTTCTGTTGATCGTTTGATCGCCTCAACTGGATCGCGTCTTGATGAAAAGCAGGTTAATTATTATCGGAGGGCATTTTGTTCCAGTCATCACGTGGAAGGAACCCTTGCAATGATGGCAAATTGGGACCTTACTCAGATGGAAGCGCAACTGAAATCACTAGATGTACCTGTGCTTCAGATTATTGGTGAAAAGGACGGCACAATTGATCCAAAGGTTGCGAATCGGACACACAAATTGCTCAAGGATGGGCTGCTGAAGCGCTTAAATGGCTATGGTCATCTGGTGCATGAAGAAGTTCCGGAACTTGTTACCGATGAAATACTTAATTTTCTCAGACAAAAGTTGACTGAAAGTTCTGCAATGGCTTGCGCTAAATAGTTTTACACTATTTAATGTCTAATTATGAATACACATTTTGAGCGGTCTAACTTTGAGCCGCAAGTGTCTGATGGTCGGCCACATGCAATTGTGATTGGAGCTGGCTTTGGGGGTTTGGCGGCAGCTATCCGACTTGGCGCTCGGGGCTATCGGGTATCTGTGCTCGAAAAGCTAGAGCAAGCAGGTGGTCGTGCAAGCGTTTTCAAACAGGATGGGTTTGTTTTTGATTCAGGCCCCACGATCGTAACCGCACCTTTCGTGTTTGAAGAACTCTGGCAGTTGTGCGGACGAAAAATGTCTGATGACGTTGAACTGCATCCGTTAGATCCGTTTTACCGGATTCGGTTTGATGATGGAGACGTCTTTACCTGCAACGGTGATGCTGATTTCATGCGCGAGGAGATCGCTCGCTTTAATCCGGATGATGTTCCGGGATATGATAAGTTCATGATTGAAAGCGAAGCCAATTATCAGGTTGGCTTCGAGATGATGGGGCGTAAGCCGTTTAGTCGGTTCAGCGATATGCTCAAGTTCCTTCCCGCCTTAATCAGCCATCGGGCGGATCGATCTGTTTTTGCGCATGCAAGTAAGCATCTTAAAAATGAGAAGCTGCGTATAGCACTTAGTTTTCATCCGCTGTTCATCGGTGGTAATCCACTTCGAGTGACGAGCATTTATAGTCTGATCTCCTACCTTGAGCGGACCTGGGGCGTTCATTACGTGCAGGGTGGCACGGGGGCGCTGGTTGAAGGTATGGCGCAACTGGTCAATTCACAGGGCAGCGAAATTATTTTGAATTCTCCGGTAAATAAAATTCTGACAGAAGATGGAAAAGCAGTCGGCGTTCAGCTTGAAACCGGGAAAATTATTAACAGTGATATTGTGGTCAGTAACGCTGATGCGGTCTGGGGATACAATAATCTCTTGCCGGATCATCAACCAAAACGCTGGTCTAAATCCAAACTTGCCAGGGTAAATCTCTCCATGAGCCTGTTCGTTTGGTATTTTGGCACCAGCAAGCGGTATGAGGATGTTGACCATCATACCATCTTGATGGGGCCAAGGTATCAGGAGCTCTTGAAAGACATATTTGATCGCAAAATTTTGGCGGAAGACTTTAGCCTTTATTTGCACAGACCTACGGCAACGGACGAAACCGTTGCGCCAGAAGGGTGTGATACGTTCTATGCACTGTCGCCCGTGCCGCATTTGGAAGGCGGGGTTGACTGGCATGAGCACGCGGAAACTTACAGGGCAAAAATACAATCACGGCTTGAAGAGACAATTTTGCCGGGTCTGGGTCAGAATATTGTTACCTCAAAAATTATGACTCCGGAAGATTTTGCAAGCCGGCTTAACGCGCCTTTTGGTGCTGCTTTTGGACCAGAACCGATCTTCACACAAAGTGGTTGGTTTCGTCCCCATAATGAAAGTGAAGAAGTTGAAGGCCTTTATCTGGTTGGTGCTGGCACCCATCCGGGCGCTGGACTTCCAGGCGTTGTGACATCAGCTCAGGTTCTTGATGAATTGGTACCGGATGCAAATCATCTGATGCAAAAGGTGTAAATGATGCGCAGTCAATTCACATCGCAGAATATGGAAGATTGCCGCAGAATTATCCGTCTGGGGTCTAAGAGTTTCTACTTTGCTTCTCTCATGCTGCCAGCGCAGATTAGAGCTGCTGCAACTGCGCTCTATGCGTTTTGTCGTATCAGTGACGATATTGCCGATGATCCAAAGGCCAATCTTGAGTCTGTGATGCGATTGCGGGACAGGTTAGACGCAGCTTATGCGGGAAGGCCATTTAATCATTCAGCTGATAAAGCTTTCAGTGATGTGGTTTCACATTACAAAATTCCGATCTCCGTACCAAATTCGATGATTGAGGGATTTGAATGGGATGTGACTGGAAAACGATATGAAACCCTGAGCGATGTCATCGATTATTCGGCCCGTGTTGCCGGTACAGTTGGGGTGATGATGAGTATCTTGATGGGTAGGCGCCGTGCGCAGACCTTGGCAAGAGCTTGTGATCTTGGTGTTTCGATGCAACTGATAAACATTGCCCGTGATGTTGGTGAGGATGCGCGTAATGGGCGTGTATACCTTCCTGCGCAATGGTTGGAAGAAGAATCGCTTTCGCAGGGCGAACTAATTGCGGATGTGTCATATTCTGATGCGTTGGGTCGTGTGGTTGAGCGTCTTTTGGATACAGCTGACCTGATTTATTATCGCGGTGTTACCGGCATAAACGAACTTCCCGGTTCCTGTCAGATGGGTATTCGAGCAGCTGGCCTTGTTTATGCTGAAATTGGGCAGAAAGTCCGCGAGAACGGATTTAACTCGATCGATACAAGAGCTTATACTACAAAGGGCCGTAAGCTTGGTTTGATGTTGCAATCGGCAAGAAATTTTCTCGATGATACGCCTTGTGATACATCTGAGCCAATGCCAGAGATTGAATATCTTATTGAGGCTGCTGCTACGGAAAAGGACGAACCCTTTGGGGATGGAGAATGGTTGATTGAACTATTTTCTGAACTAGAAAAAAGGGATCGTGCCTATTTGGCTCGCGAAAAAGAACAAGCGTCAGTCCTGATTGGACAATAAAGTCTAAAATGCTGCTACGTTGGTAATGAATAAACGCGCAGTCCTCTCTGAAATTGGAAAAAGTTGCTTCTATGAGTTGGTCACTAATTGTTTTCCTGGGACTGAACTTTGCGACTGCGTTAAGCGGTTCGTATTTCAAGCCTGGCGAATGGCACCAAAACCTAACTAAGCCAAGCTGGCACCCGCCAAATTGGGCATTTCCTTTGGTTTGGTCTTTATTATATCTCTTCAATGCGGTTGCGGGATGGCTGGTATGGTCCAAAACCGGAATTGAGGGGCCGGGCCTTTTTGCAATGATCATCTATGCAATTGGACTTGTATTAAATGCCGGCTGGTCAGCGATCTTCTTTGGACTTCGACAAATTCGCCTTGCGTTGGCAGAGGCCTGTTTGTTGTGGCTTTCGATTGCCGTTCAAATGATTGCTTTTCTTTCAATTGATACGATTGCCGGACTGTTGATAGCGCCCTACCTGATTTGGGTGAGTATTGCTATATTGCTGAACCGAAGCATGCTTAAATTGAACCCTTCAGAGGCCTAAATGATACCTGGGAAATTTGCTGGTCTTATTGAGCTGTCATTTGTGTTTGGTCTTTTTATGGCTTTTTGCGTTTGGCAGATCAGGAGCTTGAACCGCCTAGACCGGGAAGATGCCAAGCATGAAGAAGAAAATTCCAATTCAGAATAAAGCTTACTTTGTAACGCGTGGCATTCTGAATGGTAATAAACAGCGAACCCAGGAACTGGCAAAGCGGTCGCAATCCAAGCTTTCATGAACTGCTAAAATCCGCTCCTTATCGTGTGCGGTATTAATGTAAGAGCGGGTATAAAAAGGTGTGTCTTCTAACATCTTTTTTGTAGTGGGCCTGGTTTTGGGATCCGCGAGGGTCGTTCTTGCAACTCTCCATATGGGTGCGTTTTTTAGCTTTTGCCGAGGTTCAATCTCAATATCGGTAATGTTGTTGTGGTCATCAGCCTTAAGTGCGAGTTGGCGATTTGTTTCATCGCGGGTGAATGCATCGTATAAAAGTATTGCTCCAGATTTTGTGTGCCCACGAGACCAGTCCCAATTCTTAAAACCTTTTTCGAGGGGTTCAAAACCCCAATTGCTATCAATATAGGCTTTGCCCTTCCAATTTAGTGAGGGTCTGTGAAATGAAACTTCAGCATGCGCAATCGGAGATAACGGTTGCCAGAAGTGTTGCGCCTTATCGTCAAGTTGGAAGACACGTTCGGATATTCCATTCGGGAATAATTTGATCTGGCCAACCACTTTACGCAGGATCGGATTTGCCCATTCGTCGATTGAGATCGTCAGACAATTGCCATCCCATGCCAAATCGCTGGGGCCGATCACGAGGCGATGTTTTTCCTGAACAAGATTGTTTCGACTGCGCTCGGTCATAGTCCATCTTTTGCCGCCTCTGCCATAAAGTCCAACGTTCAGTGCGACATGGTTTTGCGGATCATTACGCCCGGACCAGGCATAATAGGGGGAAAACACCGAGCCAATCATTGCTATGATGGAAAAGCCAAATTCACCGCAATCGCTGATAGCATCCGCATACCACCAGCCATAACCCTGCGGCTTTACTTTCAGGTCAAAACACGGTCCTTCATGAGTTGCTCCGCAGCCAACATTCCCGAGCGCGTTGCCATCGGCACGCCCGCTCCCGGATGTACGCTGCCGCCCGCCAGATATAGGCCGGGTATTTTGCTCCTGGCTCCCGGACGCGCGAAGCTCGCCATCCATCCGTGAGATGCTCTGCCGTAAAGTGCCCCTCCCGATCCGGGAAAAAGATGATTGAAATCCGAGGGTTGTGTGATTTGGTTGGAGATTGGATTCACTTTCAAACCGCAGGTTTGCATCGTTTTCATCATATTGGCTTGGCATGTTTCGAGTTCCTCTTGGGAAAGCGTGTGGCGGTCTCCAAAAGCCGGAGCATTGATTAGACAGAGCAATCTTTCCGATTGTCCATTGAACGCTTTGGGGTCATCGTTGCGGTCTTGCGCGCACAGGTAGACGGTTGGGTTATCAGGGATTTTTGCGTGTTTAAAGATGGTGCTAAATTCGCGTTCGTAGTCACTGGAAAAAAATACATTATGTCTATGAAGCGGGAGGCCTGAACATTCAGCTTCCATCGAAAACGTTACCGCAGATATCGAACGTTTTAAGTAAGGGACGGGGGGGGCTACTTTTCGATTATTTGGAATCAATTTCGCAAGTGCAGAGATATCTCCACAATATATGATGCGGTCAGCGGCAATAAACTCTTCTTCATCTGTTACGACGCCTGTGATTGCCCCGTTTTCCACAGTAATGAAAGCGGCATTAGTGTTATTGCGGACATCGGTCCCTTTCGCGATCGCCAGAGACTGCATCGCTTTTGCCAGTTGATGCATGCCACCTTCGATCATCCAAACACCTTCCTGCTCAACATGGGCAATCAGCATTAAAGTGGCTGGTGCCTGAAAAGGTGAAGAGCCTATATACGTGGCATAGCGGCCAAAAAGTTGTTGCAGTCTCTTATCTGGAAAATACTTGCCCAATGCAGACCAAAGGGTATCAAACGGTTTTAAAGCCCAAAGGCTTTTAGGTTTGTTGAGACCAATACGTTGTGCAAGTTCAAAAGGACCGGGGCATTGTGCGCCGATGTATGTAGATTTCAAAGTTTCGTATATAGTCTTGGCATCATTACAGAATTTCAAATAACCCTTTGCATTTTCTCCATCGAAAAATTCGCGAATCCGCTCCGCGCTTCCTTCTCTTGAGGCAAAAAGATCGAATGTGCCTTCACTGTCCCAGGCGTGACGGGCAAGAATTTCTGCCTTTTGATGATCAACCAAATCGTCGAAATTACAGCCAGCCTTGTCGAACAATTCTTCAAAAACATACTTCATTGTGAAGACAGTTGGCCCGGAATCGATTGGACCGACTGGTGAGGGCAATTGTCGCATTTTGCCGCCTGGATAGGCGTTTCCCTCTATTAAAGTAACAGCTTCTCCTACCGCTGAAAGCGTTACTGCAGCGGCAGTTCCGGCCATTCCAGCGCCTATGATCACCGTATGGCTCGATTGGTCGAAACGTCGGTGCACATTCATAGATCGTGTAATTCCCACTTGATGGCTTGCAATTCTTAGAATTATCGTCAATATAATTGAACATTGCAATATGTCTAAAAATTTAGACATAGTAAAATTTGAGGAATGGCGATGGATGCAGTTGCAAGAATTGAAGCATGTCTTGAAGCAGCAATTGATAATGCAATTGCAAAGCCGTGCCCACCAGTCCTGGCAAAAGCAGTTCACTATTCAGTATTCCCAGGTGGTGCGCGGGTAAGACCACAATTATGTGTGTCAGTTGCCTCTGCCTGTAATGCTGATGATGAGGCGATAGTTGACGGTGCAGCAGCTGCAATCGAATTACTGCATTGCGCCTCACTTGTTCATGATGATCTTCCTTGTTTTGATGACGCAGAGACCCGCCGCGGGCGTTACAGCGTTCACAAGCTTTACGGAGAACCGATTGCGGTTCTTGCTGGCGATGCGCTAATCGTTGAGGCCTTTAATACCATTGCCAGAACTTCCGTTCGTAATCCGGAACGTATGGCAAAACTAATCTCCAGTGTTGCAAACGCAGTTGGCATGCCGAATGGCATTGTGGCGGGGCAGGCTTGGGAAAGCGAACCAAATATTGATGTGCATAAGTATCACCGCGCAAAGACGGGCTCCCTGTTTGTCGGTGCGGTGACCGCGGGTGCCATGGCAGCGGGTGAAAATCCAGCGCCGTGGTGCCCGCTCGGTCAATTAGTCGGTGAAGCCTATCAGATGGCTGATGACTTGCTGGATGCAGCAGGTTCCTTGGGTGAAGGAGGCAAACCGCTAGCGCAGGATGATGCGTGTAACCGTCCTAATGCTGTAGAACGTTATGGTGTGGACGGTGTATTGAAAATGCTCAAACAGACTGTAAAAGAAGCAGCGGATTCTATTCCGCCATGCGACGGTGCAGATGAGCTACGGTCGCTGATTATTGCTCAGGCCACACGCCTTGTTCCAGCAAAACTTGCCAAATCGGCTGCGTAACCAAGCGCCATGGGTCTTTATGATCAATGGTTATCCTTGCGCAACCATTGGCTGACCTCGCCCAAGTTTCACGATTTCGCAATCCGGTTTCCGCTTACCCGTCCGATATTTCGCAAGCGTCAGAGCGAAGTGTTCGATGTGGTATCGGGCTTTGTATATTCTCAAATCCTTCATATTTGTGTTGTCTTGGGAGTACTCGAGGAAAAGCGTTTGATCGCGCAAGGCCTGACGCTTGAAGAATTCTCTGAACTAACCGATTTAGGCCCTGATGAAGCACAGCGCCTTGCAAAGGGTGCTGCTTCGTTGCGAATATTGGAAGAGCGCAACGGCAAATTCCTGTTTGGCGATTTAGGTGCCGCTCTTAGTATAAATGCTGGTGCTTTGGCGATGATCCGTCATCATTCGGCACTTTATAAAGACTTGAGCGAACCGGTCGAATTGTTGGCTAACGGTCGGCGTGAGACGCATCTATCGCAGTATTGGGATTATGCCCGCAACATCGATCCAAAAAAAGCAAGCGCTGAAGAGGTCCGCGAATATTCAAATCTCATGAGTGCAAGCCAGCAAGCAGTGTCTGATGAGGTAATCGCTTGCTATGATTTTTCCAACTTTGAAAGCCTTATGGACGTTGGGGGTGGGCAGGGTACTTTTCTTGCCAATGTCTCAAAGGCAGCACCGCATCTTAATCTAAGACTGTTTGATCTTCCCGAAGTAGTGGCAATGGCTGAAAATCATGGAATCAGTTCAGAACTGCCAACCGGAACAAAGTTTTATGGCGGGTCTTTTTTTGAAGACGACCTTCCCAAAGGTGCAGATCTGATATCCCTGATCAGGATTTTACATGATCACGATGATGAACCTGCGCAGGTTATTCTAGAGAAAATCTATGCAGCATTGCCGGTCGGCGGTAAATTATTGCTTGCTGAACCGATGTCGACCGGGGGGCATGCTGCCCGAATCGCGGACGCATATTTCAATTTCTATTTATATGCGATGGGAAGTGGTCGCCCCAGAACGCCTGTGGAAATCTCAAAAATGATGAAATTAGCAGGGTTTTCGAGGGTCAAAGTCGTGCAAACCCGTGCTCCATTTACCACAAGCCTGTTGGTAGGTGAAAAATAGTTGATTCTATCTGCTTGTTTACTTGACATATTTTTATGTCCAAATAATATGACACTTCAGGGAGCCCGACAATGCTAGAGATAGGCAGAGTTCGGGATAATGCAGTCGCAGGCCGTTATATTTGAAAAACCGGGTAAGCTGATCGTGGATCAGGTTGACCTTGCTGATTGTGGCAAGGACGATCTCGTCGTCGAAGCTTTATGGAGTGGTATCAGTACCGGGACAGAGCGGATGCTTTGGCAAGGTACAATGCCGCAATTTCCTGGCATGGGTTATCCTTTGGTGCCGGGTTATGAAACGGTAGGCGAAGTTGTTTCAGCGGATGGGCAGAACAAACGCCACATAGGTAAACGTGTATTCGTGCCCGGCTCGTCTCACTATAAAGAAGTGCGAGGACTGTTTGGCGGTTCCGCATCCCAGCTTATCGTACCAGCTGATAAAGTTATTGAAACTGACAAGACGTTGGGGCCTGACGCGGCTTTGTTTGCGTTGGCCGCAACCGCGCATCACGCTGTATCGTTGAGTGGTTCGAACTTACCAGACTTGATCGTCGGATGTGGTGTGCTTGGACGTTTGATTGCTCGCATTACAGTCGCCCTTGGCGGGCAGGCGCCGGTGATTTGGGAAACTAATTCCGCACGCCGTGACTTGATTGATGAATTTACAATTATTGATCCTGCTGAGGATCTGGATGGGCGTTACGACACTATTATAGATGTGTCGGGCGATCATTCCATTACTGATCTACTCGTTCAGCGCCTTAATCCCGGCGGTGAAATAATATTGGCTGGGTTTTACTCAGAGCGCATCAATTTCGCTTTTGCACCAGCATTTATGAAAGAGGCAAAGTTCCGCATCGCTGCTGAATGGAAGCCTGAAGATATCAAAGCAATTTCAAATCTTTTGGCTGACGGAGCGCTCAATATCGGCGGTTTGGTCAGTCATTCGACGCCGATTGGTCAGGCAAAAACTGCATATGAAACGGCATTCAATGACCCGCAATGCCTCAAAATGATTCTGGATTGGAGGGGAAATTCATGACAGATGGATCAGCTAGGCTTTCTGACGGAGAGCGAGAATCGGTATCGGAAGTTTACGAATCGCTTCGCGATGAAGCGGAGCAGGGACCGGATCCCGTACATACAGGCGAAGTAACCAAAGAAACCCAGATCATTGCGATTTACGGGAAGGGTGGTATTGGCAAGAGTTTTACGCTTGCTAATCTCTCCTACAATCTTGCGCAGCAGGGAAAGAAAGTCCTGCTGATTGGATGTGATCCTAAGTCCGACACAACTTCCTTACTGTTCGGAGGACGGTCCTGTCCTACGATTATCGAGACGTCTGCGGCGAAAAAGGCTGCGGGAGACGATGTGACGATCTCCGACGTTTGTTTCAAGCGTGATGGTGTTTTCGCGATGGAACTTGGCGGGCCGGAAGTCGGGCGTGGATGTGGCGGCCGTGGGATTATTCATGGCTTTGAACTTCTGGAAAAGCTCGGTTTTCATGATTGGGATTTTGACTATGTCCTGCTGGATTTCCTCGGTGATGTCGTCTGTGGAGGATTTGGTCTGCCGATTGCCCGAGACATGTGCCAAAAAGTGATTGTTGTTGGTTCAAACGATCTGCAATCGCTTTATGTTGCAAACAATGTCTGTTCTGCGGTTGAATATTTCCGCAAGCTTGGCGGTAACGTTGGTGTGGCGGGCATGCTCGTCAACAAAGACGATGGAACTGGTGAAGCTGCTGCATTTGCGAAGGCGGTAAACATTCCGGTTCTTGCGTCAATCCCGCAAGACGAAGACATTCGCCGTAAATCTGCAAGTTATACAATTGTTGGTGATCCATCCGATCGCTGGGGCCCGATGTTCTCGGGACTGGCGGACAACATGATGACTGCGCCGCCGCGTCAACCAACACCGCTTGATCAAGACGGGTTGCTGGCACTGTTTTCTTCAGCAGAAACAGGAGCTGACTATCAGTTAGAACCGGCGTTGCCAGAAGACATGTGTGATCCTTCTATCATCACCAAAACATCCCTCGAAATTGTTTATGACAATGTGTGAATTCCGGTATGACTGAAGAAACACCCCTCCTTGACGAAAGATTTGCAGAAGACACTCCAGAAATGGAAGTGGCGGAAGCTGCTACCGTCGATGGTTTCGGATGTCATGCCGGAGCCTCTCAAATGCGAGAGGCATCTATCAAGGCTGGCAAGAGTGAAATCCTGGAACAGTATCGCAAGGACTATCCGTTAGGTCCGCATGACCAACCGCAATCCATGTGTCCGGCATTTGGCTCTTTGAGGGTTGGGCTTAGAATGCGGCGCACGGCAACGATTCTTTCCGGATCTGCCTGTTGTGTTTACGGATTGACGTTTACGTCGCATTTTTATGGAGCAAGACGCACAGTCGGTTATGTGCCGTTTGATTCAGAAAGTCTTGTGACCGGCAAACTCTTCGAAGACATTCGAGATGCCGTTCATGAAATGGCAGATCCTGAAAAATACGACTGTATTGTAGTTACCAGTCTTTGTGTTCCGACTGCTTCAGGTGTGCCGTTGCAGATGCTGCCCGAAGTTATCAACGGGGTCCGTATTGTTGGTATTGATGTGCCGGGTTTTGGTATTCCTACTCATGCAGAGGCAAAGGATGTTTTGGCTGGTGCCATGCTTTCTTATGCACGCAAGGAGATTGAAGCAGGACCGGTGGCAGCGCCAAGCGGACAAGGTGCTTCTGAACGGCCAAAAGTGACAATGCTGGGAGAAATGTTTCCCGCTGACCCGATGAGCATCGGTGCAATTCTTGAACCCATGGGACTACAAGCAGGTACGGTTGTTCCGACACGCGAATGGCGTGAGCTCTATTCCGCGCTTGATTGTTCGGTCGTAGCAGCAATTCATCCATTTTATACAGCCGCTATCCGTCAGTTTGAAGCCGCAGGACGCCCTGTTATTGGATCAGCGCCGGTAGGGGTTGATGGTACCGCAGATTGGCTGGAAGCAGTCGGCAAAGCCTGTAACCGTCCAGCTGACAGTATTGAAGCTGCAAAACAGGCGATCCTTCCTGCAATTAAAGGCGCACTTGCCGCAAATCCAATCGATGGTCGGATCACGCTTTCAGGGTATGAAGGGTCAGAACTGCTTGTCGCCCGTTTGTTGATCGAAAGTGGTGCAGATGTTCGCTACGTCGGAACAGCCTGCCCGAAGACCCGTTGGTCTGATCCGGACCGGGAATGGCTGGAAACAAAGGGCGTGCATGTTCAATATCGTGCTTCTTTGGAAGATGATTGCGCTGCGATGAAGGCATTTGAACCCGATTTGGCAATCGGCACCACGCCGGTCGTACAAAAGGCTAAGGAAGCATCGATCCCTGCACTCTATTTCACAAATCTGATTTCTGCCCGCCCGTTGATGGGTCCAGCTGGGGCAGGATCACTTGCTGAGGTTATCAACGCAGCGATCGGGAACAAATCACGTTTTGACGCGATGAGTGAATTCTTCGATGGGGTTGGTTCTGACTATGCAGCAGGTGTTTGGGATAAGACGCCTGAAGATCGCCCGCAGTTTAAAAAGAAATTTGCAGCTCGTGCCGCCCGTGCCGCCAATGCTGTTGATTCTGGCGAAGCGGTAGGGGATTAAAATGACACTTATTCTCGATCATGATCGCGCAGGAGGCTACTGGGGTTCTGTATATGTATTTGCTGCCATCAAAGGCCTGCAAGTGATTATTGACGGGCCGGTTGGTTGTGAAAATCTACCAGTAACCTCAGTGCTGCATTATACTGACGCGCTACCGCCACACGAATTGCCGATTGTTGTTACGGGACTTGGTGAAGAAGAATTAGGCCAGCATGGTACCGAAGAAGCGATGCGGCGCTCTCGTAAAACACTTGACCCTGATTTGCCTGCTGTCGTTGTAACCGGCTCGATTGCGGAAATGATCGGCGGCGGCGTTACACCAGAGGGTGCCAATATCCAGCGCTTTTTACCGCGTACGATTGATGAAGATCAGTGGCAATCTGCAGACCGGGCACTGAAATGGCTTTGGACAGAGTTTGGTCCGAAAAAGGGCAGAGTACCCGCTGCCAGGAAATTAAAAGAGGGCGATAAACCTCGCGTTAATATTATAGGTCCGATCTACGGCACATTTAATATGCCTTCCGATCTTGCTGAAATAAAACGGCTTATCGAAGGTATTGGTGCGGAAGTTAACATGTCTTTCCCGATGGGGTCGCACCTTGCGGACATTAACCGCCTTTCAAATGCACATGCGAATGTCTGCCTTTATCGTGAATTTGGCAGAATGCTGTGCGAAGAATTGGATCGCCCCTATTTGCAGGCACCAATTGGCATTCATTCTACAACTGCATTCCTGCGCAAGCTTGGAGAAATCCTGGACCTTGATCCAGAGCCATTTATTGAGCAGGAAAAGCATACAACCTTAAAGCCAATGTGGGATTTGTGGCGTTCGGTCACCCAGGATTTTTTTGGAACAGCGAGTTTTGCAGTTGTTGCCAATGAAACCTACACCCGTGGTTTGGAAAATTTCCTTGCGGAAGAAATGGGATTGCCATGCGCCTTCGCTGTTGCGCGCAAGGCTGGCCAAAAAACCGATAATGGAGAAGTCCAGGAATTGATCGCGGAAAAAGCGCCTATGCTTGTCTTTGGATCCTACAATGAGCGCATGTATATTGCTGATCAAGGATCGCGGGCAACCTTTATGCCGGCATCTTTTCCAGGTGCAGCAATCCGCCGACACATCGGCACTCCCTTTATGGGCTATTCCGGTGCCAGCTATTTAATTCAGGAAGTGTGTAACTCCCTGTTTGATGTGCTGTTTCACATTCTGCCGCTCCAAAGCACGATGGATGCAGGCCAGGATGCTGCCTTATCAAAAACAGAAAATACGTTGCCGTGGGAAATCGATGCGCGGCAAAAACTGGATGAAGTTGTGGATCGCGAACCAGTGCTGGTTCGTATTTCTGCAGCCAAAACATTGCGTGACCGTGCTGAGCAGGATGCGCGTGCGAGTGGTGAAGTTAAAGTCACTGTCGGACGGGTTGAAAAGGCCAGCGAGTTGATCGCGAGAAAGGTGGCATGACGATGACACATGCTACCGAAACCTATCTAAATTGGAGGATGGATAATGTCTGATTTACCAATGGAACGAAGTGTAGGCGGCGGAAAAGCCGACTTTGTTGAAGCACTTGTCTACCGTCTGGTGGTGCTGATGCTGCTTGTGGTTTCTGGCTTTGCAATCGCAATTGCTAGGCTTTCAGGGCGAAGTCAAACTGGTTCCTTCTGGCAGGAAGTTCGGCAAACGGCCCATGCGGTCGCTGGCTATGCATTCAAGTATTGAATGAGAAGAGTTTTTAGAGATTTCTCCGCCTGAACCTCGGAGAAATAACTGGTTCATCTGAACCAAACCTGGCCGCAGGGTAGTTTCGCGGCATTGGCCGAAAGGCAAGAGACTAGGAGGTTAATTATGGCTAGTCCCGATAATGGCTCCATGACTGGGTTGACCAGTGGTGAAGCTAGAGAGTTCCACCGGATTTTCATGAAAAGCGCTATTGCTTTCACCGGTTGGGCTTTTGCCGCACATGTACTTGTGCATGTCTGGCGTCCTTGGCTGTACTATGGCGGCGGTGAAAAGGTTTCGAGCTTGCTCAATTCCTTGCCGTTCGTTGGATAAAGGAGAAAGTTTATCATGTATAAAATCTGGCTCTTTTTCGATCCACGTCGAGTGCTGGTAGCACTTTCAGTTTTCTTGTTTACGCTGGCAGTTTTGATTCATTTCATCCTGCTTAGCTCAGACAGATATAACTGGCTAGATACTAACCAGCTTTCGTCTTTAACAGTCGAAACACAGGTTGAGCGACTCATTAGTTGAGTCCCATCCACACTCTCGGCAGGCGGATTTTACCGCCTGCCGAAATCAAAATTTAATATTAGACATTTGGAGATTGGGCTATGGCCTTACTAAGCTTCGAACGAAAATATCGGGTACGCGGGGGCACCCTTCTCGGTGGCGACCTGTTCGATTTCTGGGCAGGACCCTTCTATGTCGGCTTTTTTGGAGTCGTGACGATTTTTCTGGCAACTTTGGGGACTGCGCTAATAATTTATGGCGCGGCACTTGGACCCACCTGGAACATTTGGCAAATCAGCATTAATCCGCCGGACGCTGAGTATGGCCTTGCGTTGGCGCCAATGGCTGAAGGTGGACTTTGGCAAATCATCACATTCTGCGCCACCGGGGCATTCATCGCCTGGGCGCTCAGGGAGGTTGAAATTTGTCGTAAACTCGGGATGGGCTATCATGTGCCTGTCGCCTTCAGTTTCGCGATACTGGCCTTTGTTACGCTAAATATTTTCCGGCCAATATTGATGTACATCAAGGAGGGCGGGGAGTCTGGATGGTCACATGGCTTTCCATACGGAATTTATTCGCACCTGGAATGGGTAAATAATGTAGGATATGCCTACGGTAATTTCCATTATAACCCGGCGCATATGATTGCGATCACCTTCTTCTTCACAACCACCCTAGCGCTGGCCTTGCATGGAGGGCTAGTGCTTTCATCCACTAACCCCGGTAAAGGCGAGGAAGTAAAGACACCAGAGCATGAAGACACGTATTTCCGTGACTTTATCGGCTATTCAGTCGGTACGCTTGGTATTCACAGACTGGGCTTGCTGCTTGCGCTGAACGCCGTGTTCTGGAGTGCTGTCTGCATCATCATTTCAGGTCCCTACTGGGAAGATGCCTGGAGCGATTGGTGGACATGGTGGCTAGAACTGCCGGTCTTCCCTCAAGAAGATCTGGTGCGTGAAATTGGCGATCTGCCATATCTGGATAATTAAGGAGAAGATGAACCATGAAACAATATCAAAACATCTTCACCGCTATTCAGGTTCAAGCTGAACCCTCAATGGGAATTCCCTTGCCCCGTGATGATGAACCGCGGGTCGGCAAGGGCAGCTTTAACTACTGGGTTGGCAAATTCGGCAATGCGCAAATTGGCCCGATTTATCTTGGAACGCTTGGGATGATTTCGCTAATTACCTTCTTACTTGCGTTCAACATCATCGGGTTGAATTTCTGGATGCAAGTTGACTGGGATCCGGTTCAGTTTGTCCGTCAATTGTTCTGGCTGTCGCTTGATCCACCACCGGAAAGTTACGGCTTGTCTGTTCTTCCGCCATTGCAAGAGGGTGGTTGGTTTATGATTGCCGGATTTTTCTTAACCGTCAGTGTTCTTACCTGGTGGCTACGGACTTACCGCCGTGCCAAGTCTCTGGGTCTAGGCATGCATGTACCGATCGCATTCGCATCTGCAATCTTTCTATTTCTGGTTCTTGGCTTTATTCGCCCGATCCTGATGGGAAGCTGGTCGCATGCGGTACCTTATGGCATCTTTTCGCATCTGGATTGGACAAATAACTTTTCGTTGATTTACGGAAACCTGTTTTACAATCCGTTCCATGCACTATCGATTGCATTCCTTTATGGGTCAGCCCTGTTGTTTGCGATGCACGGTGCAACCATTCTTGCAGTCAGCAGATATGGTGGAGAGCGGGAGATTGAGCAGATCACTGATCGCGGTACTGCCTCTGAACGTGCTGCTCTATTCTGGCGTTGGACAATGGGCTTTAATGCTACCATGGAATCCATTCACCGTTGGGCTTGGTGGTTTGCAATGTTGACCACATTGACCGGTGGCATTGGTATCCTGCTTACAGGCACCGTGGTGGATAACTGGTCTGATTGGGCAGTTAAACATGGCGTTTTACATGATAGCTATACGAATATCCGGTGAACCTATGCTTTGATTATTGGAATTAGAGGGCGTCTTCCAGACGCCCTTTTTTGTACCTGTAAATTTCAAAAAAATCCTGAACCCGGTTAATCCGCTATCTAAATGACCCCACCGGATTAGCGTCTGATTGCGCGCCAACAAGGTATAGAGTGCATTAGAGCAGAAGAACCTTAAGGACTAGGGATCTGGCGCCAAGACTTCAAACGGCATGTGACTATTTTTAGAGATGGGCGTTGTGGTTACTCCGAAATGATGAGTAAAGATCACAAATTGATACTTAACCCTTGAGGCAGTAACTCCGTTAATCCGCTAAATCAGGTGCTTTGAAAAACTTGTGCAATCGGATCGCCAACGCGATCGGGCCTTTATATGTCAGCTTGCGTAAAAAGAAGGCTTGTTGTCCAGTTATACGTCCCATCACCATGTCAATATAGGTTTGATCTGACATTCTCATGGTTAAGGTCGGAGATGTGTGAATGCCGCGTTCCAGGACACATTTATCCTCTGCAATGGTTGCAAAAAAATCAGTCCCAGTTTCACCGCTTAGCCTGAATTGAAGAATTGCATCGAGCCCTTTTGCAGCTTTCGGTTGAAATCTTGAAGGCATGCCTTCGATTATTTGATCTATGGTTGGGTCTTTATTCAATTTCTGATTCTCAAAAAGTCTCTAAGCTATTGAATACAATGAAACTTATTTCAAATAAATAGTATCATTTATTAACGGATCGATCAAAGAATTCTCGCTAAAAAAATTGAAATCCATTACACTTTTACCATCAACAATACGCGGTCATTTGGGTGTATGATGGAAGAATTCCGATATGTTCTGGCATTGGTAATTATTGTCATTATGCCTTTGGTGATTGCCTTTTGGGTAGTTATCCATGGCGGCTCAGATTATTGGCGTATGCATGATCCGAAGCGCGCTTACGGCGTAGCGGGAATATTAGTCTCTGTTCTGTGTGCCGTGACACTATTTTATCGAAAAATTCTTGTTGGAGCTGATCTGGGAACGAACTGGGCGTTGTTGTTGCTTGGCGCTATGCTTTATCTTGCCTCTTGGCTGTTATGGCGGCCGGTAAAACGATATCTCGATTTTCGCACGTTCGCCGGTGTCCCGGAAGTAATGAATTCCAAGATCGAACTAATCCGTGAGGGTCCGTTCGCTATTGTGCGCCACCCGCGGTATTTGATGGTGGCAATCGGTGTTGTGGGTTGGTGTATGATGAGCAATTTTGCCGGTGCATACTTTATTGGGGGGCTGTCAATTTTCGGTTTGATGATGGTGATCCGTCTTGAAGAACGCGATCTTGTTAAACGGTTTGATGCTCAGTACCGAGATTACCAGACACAAGTTCCAGCCTTCATTCCAACATGGAGTGGTGTGAAACGATTTTTTTCAGAGACTATCAGAAATCAAGAGCCGGGAAACGGTTGACGTATATCCGGAACCAAGGCGTGAACAGCTCGGGCGTCTCTTTTATTTCGCTATGTAATTCTTCCGCGGTGATCCATCTGGTTTGTGATACTTCATCAGGATTTGGTTCGAATGTAAAACGTGTGCGATCAACTTGAGCTCGGAACATATGAACCCGTTCGCGCTCCCATAATCCACCACCAACATCTGCGGAATATTCAACGATCAGTTTTTCCTGGACCGGAAGTGAAAAGCCGAGTTCTTCCTGCAATCGCCTTTTTGCAGCGACCTCAATGTCTTCATCCATATGTGGATGGGTACAACAGGTATTGGCCCATAGTCCACCGCAATGATACTTGTGATCGGCACGACGTTGGATCAGTAAATGCGGACCATCGAATACGAATACTGACAGTGCCAAATGGTGTATGCCTTCCCGGTGCGCCTGTATTTTTTCTACTGGGAAAAATTGGCCTGCTTCATCAATACCCGGAATCATAATGGGGGGATCAGAGGGTATCAGTTCTTCCGTAAAACCTGATACAGGATTTGGCCCGTCTGCCTCTTCCGGCGTCAGATAAAGAACTTCATCAAGCATTGATTGTCTTCCTATGCTACCGCTCTGGAAAGAGCGCATTGCTGCCAAAGTTCACTCAACGCGCCGACCAGATGATTAATATCGCTATCGCTATGGAGTGGTGAAGGCGTAATCCGCAAACGCTCAGTCCCTTTGGGAACTGTTGGGTAGTTGATCGGCTGGACATAGATGCCATAGTTTTCCAAAAGCAAATCCGAGATAAACTTACATTTTTTTGCATCCTTGACCATCACTGGAACAATATGGCTTTCATTCATTAGATGAGGAACGCCGATTGCATCAAGGCGCTCACGTAACTTGCGCACATTATTGCGCTGCTTCTGGCGCTCAAATTCACTCAACTTGAGATGTTGTATAGAGGCTCTGGCACCTGCAGCAAGCGCAGGCGGTAAGGCGGTTGAAAATATAAAGCCTGAAGCAAAAGACCGGACGAAGTCGATCAGATTTTCTGATGCTGCAATATAGCCACCCATAACCCCAAAGGCCTTGCCCAAAGTGCCTTGAATGACTGTCAAACGGTCCATCAGTCCTTCGCGTTCAGCAACCCCGCCACCGCGAGGCCCGTATAATCCCACCGCATGTACTTCATCGAGATAGGTCATGGCACCATAGCGCTCAGCCACATCGCAGATTTTTTCAATTGGTGCGATGTCGCCATCCATTGAATAGACCGATTCAAATGCAACGATTTTTGCTGCATTGGGGTCAGCAGCAGCAAGTTTTGCTTCAAGATCAGCTACATCATTGTGTTTCCAGATCACTTTTTCCGCACGGCTATGACGTATGCCTTCAATCATAGAGGCGTGATTGTCAGAGTCAGAAAAGATAATCGCATTTGGCAATCGCGAACCAAGGGTGCTGAGCGCGGCCCAATTTGCAACATAACCGGAGGTAAGAAGAAGTGCTGCGTTCTTGCCGTGGAGATCAGCGAGTTCCTGCTCAAGTAAAACATGATAATGATTGGTGCCGGAGATGTTCCGCGTTCCACCGGCGCCCGCGCCACATTTATCAATAGCGTCCTTCATTGCATCGAGGGTATTTTGATGCTGGCCCATTCCAAGATAGTCATTGGAACACCAGACGGTTACCTCTTTAATACCAGTGTCATCGTGACATTGAGCAGCGGGAAACTGCCCCCTTTTGCGTTCCAGATCAGCAAACACACGATAATTACCCGCTTCGCGCAAATCGTTTAAAGCGCTCTCGAAGTGTTGTTCAAAATTCATGGTCTGATACTCCAATTTCCCCAATAATATTTCTAATCGGCGACAATTCGTTGGTTAGATTTTTGTTCCTGATTTCTTATTGCCCATTGCCACAATTTGCTATCGGAAATGGGTAAAACCATAAAGGCGTGTTCGAGCAAAGATAGACCAGCTAGTGTTGTTAATATAACGACTTGAGTCAAAACTGCATCACTATAAACCTGCGTCAAAAGTGCATAAATTCCGAACGCAAAAAATGAAAAGCACAAGGTGGCCGACAACCAGAATGCCTGGCTAATCCGATCATGCCGGAAATAGGTCTTCATGTAGGCAATGCGGTCCGGCAGCATATCTACAGAGAGTTTTGGAGCGCCTGAAAAAATTGTCAGTTTTGCACCAAGGCGCATCACCCATAAAAGGGCAAATGTCTTGACGGCCATGCCGCTTCCACCGGATGAATCTGCGACGGCCAGACAGATTAGCATCAAGACCAGAGCATATTCATGGTGGGCGACTGCCCGAAACGCAAAAACGAAGCGCTGTCGTTCGCTAATATGTTCGGGGCAGGGGGATTGACGGGGACCAGTTATCATTCCTGACAACAAAGTAAACTCAACCCAACCCCAAATAGCAATTGCAGAAACGAATGCCAGGTAGACGGTCCATACGCCTTCATGAGAACTTGCAACGATCACGCCGGTGAAGCCAAGTGCGCAGGCAATTGTCATCGCAATCAAACGAAAATTCATCTGACGGTCCATCCCACGCGCAAGCCATAATATTGCCCCGGTGGAAGCCCACCAGACCAATATTACGAAAAGAATTGGCGCGAGTATGTTGGTCAAATCAATTATCCTTTTCCTACCAACTCGGGACTAAACGGCTTGTTTCCGGAATAACACTCTTCTTGGTTGGAAGCGTATATAGCCGGATAAAGTGAGCTGCTGCTTTGGTGCCGTAAGCAACCTTTTTTACATTGCCGATGAATCCACCTTGTCGAGCAGCGTTATCCATCTTGAGCGATATCTCGTTTAGTTTACGCAATGTCTTCAAGAAGACGGGATTTTCCAAATCAAGTTGCAATGGAAAACACTGCTTGGAGATTTCATTGGTAATGTGGAAAACGCGCATATCATATTCTTCGATATCGATGTCCAGCGCCTTGTGAAACTCCGGGCGGGCATGATCGCGAATGAACATTGTTGCGTAGACCGCGCAAAGAAAGAACTTGATCCACAACTTGTTATGACCAGACAGAAGTTTAGGGTCTGACCGCATCAGCAGAGAAAAAGCCTCTCCGTGGCTGAATTCATCATTGCACCATTCCTTGAACCATTTGGAAATCGGGTGAAAACGGTTTTCAGGGTGTTTCTCAAGATGGCGAAAAATTGTGATGTACCGTGCATACCCGATTTTTTCAGAAAGATAAGTTGCATAGAAAATGAACTTAGGTCGGAAATAGGTGTATTTCTTTGCCTTTGTCAGGAAGCCTAGGTTCACGCCGATATCAAAATCCTTCAATGCATCATTGATAAAGCCGGCATGCCGCGCTTCGTCGCGACTCATGTAAGTAAACAGTTCCTTGATATCCGGGTTTTTGCCGCGGCGCTTCATTTCCTTGTAAAGAACGCAGCCGGAAAACTCCGCGGTGAGGGAACTGACCAGAAAGTCTACAAGCTCAGTGCGCAATCCTTCCGGCAAGCTTTCAAGATCGATCTTTTCCCATTCTTCATTGCGTTTGAAATGACCTTTATTCGGATCATTGCGCATTTGTTCAATCAACTGATCCCATTCTTCACGAACGTTTGAAACATCGGTGCGATCCAGTTCAACGAAGTCAGTAGTATAAAACCGTGGATTGAGCAGCGTAGTTTCGTGGGCTGCTTTGGTCGTTTCGTTTTGGACCTTCAGAGGTTTTTTTGTTTTTGCCTGTGGCACATGTACGTTCATAGCCGTTCCTCCGAGAAGCTGAATTCACATAATTCCATGAATTCAAAATCACCGGTTGCCCGTGTCCACATCCGCTCCAATGCGCTGGCGCGTTTGATTGTTGCGCGGCGTTCAAAGGTCTGGTTCTCACCGTAAGGTACTTCAATCGGCTTTCCGTGAACGACAACTTCGTCGCCTGGAAACAAGATTGTTCCATCGTTGAAGCGTACGTGTGCTGCAAGGCTTTCAAACGTATTTTCTATTTCTACCGTGCAATCGACATCGCAATTGCGTCGGTTCTTCAAGTATTCAAATATCATCCTTCGGCTCCCTGTGCTGAATGATTGGTTGGTAAAAAACGCGCAAAGCTTTCTATGGCGATCGGACCAAATGCATTGATCTGGATATGGCCGCCACTTTGCGGGTCGGTGATAGATAGTAAACCGTTACTGGATTTTACTAGTCTGAATGGATGGGTGTGATCGATTTCTTTCAAGGTGCGTTGGCGCATCATGCTACGCATGGAAATGCGAACGAAGGCGCCTTCACCCTTGCCAAATGTCCCAAGCTTCTGACGGGTTCTTGCATCGTAAACGACCACTTGCCCGTTTGTCCCATCCAGGAAATAAAGTGTGCGTTCTAACTGGGCTGCTGTTTCCTTTGCTGCGGTATCAGTATCTTTAAAATACACGCCGCCAACCACCAAAACGAAAGTGAGCAGAACAACGCCAAGTGCACCATATAATGGCCACTGGTGCCTACCTGCAATCTCGTTTTTTTGATGGCTCGCCATAGTTTAAGCTCTTTGCTCTTCAAGGGTGGCGACACCGGATCTAACGGCTGCACGTTCTGTACCTGCAACTACTGTTGGTGCCGTATTCTGCCCTGTATGAAATGCATGCAATTCTTTGCTTAGAATCTCTGCAACCTGTTCAAGGCCTTCAATCATTCTAAGCGATGGTTCAGGTCTTGCAAGCTTCCACGGGCGCACATGCGGCCAAAGTATCAACCAGGAAATTTTGGTGTGCTCTCTAAGACCAAGCGTTATTGATCCAAAGTTTTCATAAGCAGGCTTGATATCTGCCGAACTAATCTGCGTGTAGGGAAGATTAAAAGTAACCGGCAGTGCGACACCAAACCTCATAACAACGCGTCGGTTGGTGATGGTGTAGATTGTGGACCGTTCAACCGCCCGGGCATACCAGCGTATCATCGCCATAACGATAAATCCCAGTCCACCAATAACCAGCAAGTTAATAATTCCATCCATCAACGTGCCGCCATCGTAAAGCGCGGTGCAAAATTTCCACACAGCGATTACTGCAAAATAGCCCATGATCCAGCGACTGCGCAGTAGAACCCGTGCAATTGCGTTGGCGTTCGGAGATCCCTGCCAAACAATATTCTCCCCTTCCGGCAAATGCGCCGGAAGGCCTGGGATAGGTTCTTTTTCGAAGTCGTTATGGGTCACAGTTTTGGCTCTTGACGACTAGGATGGGCGTATAACAATCCGCCGCCAAAATAGCCCATAATCTTTTCTTCTTCGAGCATGGTGATCTCGTCTTTCTTTGCGGTTTTCGGAATGTCGCGATACTGGTCCGACATGATAGCATGGATATAAAATTCCTTGCCACTGCCGCGCATTTTTTCACGTAGTAATGCGAAATGTTGGGGCACCAGACGTTTGTTGTTGCGACCAAATTTGATCTCATAATAACGGATTACGGATTCTGTTTGATCAATCCATGCATCGGTGATCTCACCGGCAATCTGACCATCAGGAGTGATAACACTCAAACCACGTGGGTCGGGATCGCCGTCAGCAATTTTGAAGCTGGTCAAAACGCTCATTGGCTGGATTTTAGGTGTACCATGCGGCGTTAAATCAGGATGATCCGGTCGCTCTGCCCAGGCAGCAGGTCCAACCCCGTCCTTCATCGGATTGCCGGTTGGAACAAGTGGCGATCCAGCGACCTTGCTTGTGCGCTCTGCCTTGATTTTGCGGGTGTCGCGATTTTCCGGGTTTGGATATGTCCGCTCGCCCATGCCATGCGGCAGTTTGAAAGTTTTTGGGGTGGGCAGGGAAATGAAGGCATCTTTGTTATAGTCACCGGTCAGATCACTTTCCAAAGGATAGCCTTCCCGGCGGCTTTCCGCCTGCAGGTACCAGATTAGCCCCGCAAAAAATATCCAAAACGCGTAGAGCACAACCTGTGCTACGTCGATATTGCCTACAATGTTTACCATGGTTTTTCTCCAAGTTGTCAGCCGGGTAACTCGGCCAGTCCGATTGATTTTCGGGTTTCACAGTTTGATTGATCATCCAAGCGTGATGTTCTCACGATTGGGCCAATTGCGATGAGAGCAGCGAATAAAAAGCCGATCTCAAGATGATAGACGATAGAATAACCGAGCGCATGATCTGCAAGCGCTGGTCCAAGTGAGCCAGACCCGGCAATAGAGCCGCCGACGTCTCGAATTATTCCGCCAGTTGCAAGGCCAAGTCCGATTGCGCAGGCTTGTACCGCTCCCCAAGCTCCGAGCGCAAGACCGGAACCGGCACTCTCTGCCAAGTCCATGCAGGCGGTGAGTGTGCCCACCGCAAACATGCCGCCACCCATGCCAATCAGCGCAGTGCCAATCCGGAAAAGCGTTGCAGAATCAAACGGTGCTGCAAAGATTACAAAGCAGAATGCTACAACACCAACCATCGCCCCGCAGGCGGCTAAACGATGTGGATCGGTACCCTTGCCAAGCCAGCGTGCGGCAATGGCAAAGCCAATCATCGTACCGCCGGCAAAGACGGCGTTTAGGAGTGTCGTTTGTGCAACTGACAATTTGAGGATTTCGCCGCCATAAGGTTCAAGTAGAACATCCTGCATTGAAAATCCGATTGTGCCCAAACCAACCGCTACCAGCAATCGTAAGGCACGTTTGTCTTCACTGAAAACTGACCAAGCTTCCATAAATCCAGGAGAGGGCTCTTCCGGGTTTGTGGCTTTCGGATTGCGAGGTTCTTGTTTCCAAAGTGCGATTACATTGAGAGCCATCGTCACTGCTGCAGCGCCTTGGATAACTTCAATTAGCCGTTTAGGGCTGAAATTTTCAAGCAGTACACTGAACGCTAGCGCACTTACGAACATGCCTACAAGCAGCATTATATAAACTAATGCCACGACACGAGGCCGGGTATCTTTGGGCGCAAGGTCGGTTGCAAGTGCCAGACCGGCAGTCTGCACCATGTGAATACCTGTTCCAACCAGTAGGAAAGCAGCACCTGCTGCAACTGGTCCAATCCAAAGCGGTCCGTAAGCTTGCTCGTGCAAAACTAAAAGCGCAAATGGCATGATTGCCAATCCGCCAAACTGGATCAACGTGCCAAACCAGATATAGGGAACGCGTTTCCATCCCAGCAATGATTTGTGGGTGTCTGATTTAAACCCGATTAATGCGCGTGCAGGTGCAAACAGGAATGGAAGGGCCACCATTATCGCAACGAGCGAGGCAGAAACATTTAATTCCAAAATCATGACCCGGTTGAGCGTGCCAGTCAAAAGGACAGCAGCCATCCCGACTGAGAACTGAAACAATGACAAACGCAGTAACCGGCCAAGCGGCAAGTCCTCACTGGCTGCATCTGCGAATGGCAGGAATTTCATACCCACTCCGCGCCAGAAATCTGCGATTTTGTCTGTCTTTTCCATTATTTGGACAGCTCCATGACTTGTGACTTATAAAATGCTGTTGAAACAAAATGGGTGTCGCGAACTTTAAATCCCAGCGGGTCGCATTCGCTGGATTGTATTGCCTGCTCCAGGCGGGTTTGACGGATCGGCATGATTGCAGGCGATTTGTCATTTTTCGGGAATAGTTTGCCGACTGCTTTTATTATCGCCAGCATCGGTGTGAAGGGTGCAAAGGTAAAGAGAATAGCATTGTGCGTGCGGGTGGAAAGGTCTTCCAAAATTGGGATGACAGAGCCCAGCGGATAGTGAATGAGTGAATCCATCGCGACCACATAGTCAAAGGATCCGAGCGACGGGTCGCTCATATCACCAGATTTGAAACTAACTGAGCCGGTAACGTTTTCGGTATTTTGATACCTGTCCTGGGCTTCTTCGATCAGTTTCGGCGAGATATCTATTGCCAATACATCTGCACCACGTTCTGCAAGTTCAATCGCCAGCATTCCTGTACCGCATCCCGCATCCAGGATGGTTTTGCCCGACAAATCTTCCGGAAGCCGGTTGAGTATTGCATTGCGCATTTCCTCACGACCCTGGCGCACGGTCTCGCGAATGCGCGATACCGGCGTATTTGAGGTAAGAGCTACCCAATTTTCTTTCGCCTTTTGGTCGAAATAGGTCTGTAGTTGACCGCGGCGAATTTCGTAAGATACTTCAGCCATCAGGGTTTCCTAGTCAAAACCTAGGAAATCAAAGATTTCCCGGTCTTTCATTGGGGTTGGCATAAACGGATCGCGTCCTTCCCACAGGGTTTCAGCGAGGCGAAGATATTCATTTTGAACAGCCGTAAGTTCGGGGGATTCATCCATCTCAAAGAGTGTGGATTTCTTCAACCGCGAACGACGGATAACATCCAGATCTGGAAAGTGAGCAACACGGTCCATACCGACAACCTGGTTAAAGCGGTCAATTTCATCTGTATCCTTGGAGCGGTTGGCAATCACGCCACCAACGCGCACCTCATAGTTTTTAGATTTTGCGCCAATCGCGGCAACGATACGGTTCATTGCAAAGATGGAATCAAAATCATTGGCTGTAACAACCAGCGCACGTTCAGCATGTTGGAGGGGCGAGGCAAACCCGCCGCAAACAACGTCACCCAATACATCGAAGATAACAACATCTGAGTCTTCAAGCAGGTGATGTTCTTTTAAGAGTTTGACGGTTTGTCCGACCACATAGCCGCCACAGCCTGTGCCAGCAGGTGGCCCGCCAGCTTCAACACACATTACGCCATTATAGCCTTCATAGACAAAATCATCGGTACGCAATTCTTCAGAATGGAAGTTTACCTCTTCCAAGGCATCGATAACGGTTGGTACAAGCTTTTTTGTCAGTGTGAATGTTGAATCATGCTTTGGGTCACAACCGATTTGCAAGACGCGTTTTCCCAGTTTGGAAAATGCTGCGGAGAGATTTGAAGATGTAGTGGATTTGCCGATCCCGCCCTTGCCGTAAATTGCAAAGACTTTTGCCTGGCCTATCTCCATGTTTGGATCCAGTTGGACCTGGACTGAACCTTCGCCATCAAGACCTGCCGGTAAAGGACGCTGCTTACCTTTGAAATGTGAGTTTGGACCAATAACGTTCATGTTTATCTCCTAGACCTGTCCATCCGGGGAAATTCCCTCAAGACGGTCTTCCAATTCATCGCTTGCGTTTTGTAATGCGTTTAGTGTTTCTGCGTCAGGCTCCCAGAAGGAGCGCTGGCTGGCTTCAATTAGTCGATTGACCATACGTGAAGACGCAGCCGGATTTAGTTCAGCCAATCGCTGCCGCATGGTTTCATCAAGTACATAGGTTTCGCTGAGTTTCTGATAGACCCAGGGTGAGACTTTACCGGTAGTAGCTGACCAACCAAATGTATTAGTAACCTGCGCCTCAATCTGGCGAACACCTTCTGCCCCATGGCTCAGCATGCCTTCAAACCACTTTGGATTAAGCGAACGGGTTCTGGTTTCCAGATTAACCTGCTCTCCAAGTGTGCGGACCTTGCCTTCACTTTGTGTTTGATCAGAAATATAAACTGAAATGTCTTCCCCGCGCGCTTTCTTTACCGCGCGTGAGATGCCACCGAGCGTATCAAAGTAGTGATCGATCGTGGTAACGCCAAGTTCAACTGAATCTAGGTTTTGATAGGCAATATCGACACTGCCCAAAACGCTATCTAATAATTCTGCTTGCTTTTCTGTCTTGCCTTTATGGGAAATTGCGAAACACTTACGGGTTGTGTAAGTGTCCGCGATTTCATCATCTGCACTCCATGCAGATGAAGAGATCAGGTAATTAACATTGGAACCATATGCACCTTCTGCATTGGAAAATACCCGATAGGCTGCTTCTTCCAGATCGCAATCCTCTGCTGCTGCATAAGCCAGAGCATGTTTGCGAACAAAATTCATATCATCTGGTTCATCAGCCATCGCGGCTAGGTAACTTGCCTCAGCAAGCATTCTTGATTGCATCGGCAAAAGATCCCTGAATATGCCGGAAAGCGTCATAACCACATCGATGCGTGGACGTTTAAGTTCTGCAAGCGGGATTAGTTCTGCACCGGTAACCCGGCCATAGGAATCGTGGCGAGGACGTGCACCGATCAGTGCAAGGGCCTGCGCAATCGCTGCCCCTTCAGATTTCAGATTGTCTGTACCCCAAAGTACCAATGCGATGGTTTCCGGCAGACGATTATCAAGTTGCAGATGCCTATCAAGCACGCGAGCTGCCTGCATCGCACCATCCTTGACGGCGAACTGGCTTGGAATGCGGAACGGATCAAATCCGTGAATGTTTCTTCCGGTAGGAAGCATGTCCGGGGTGCGCAGCAGGTCACCTGATGGGGAAGGTAAGACAAACCGCCCGTCCAGCGCATGGATGATACCATCCAATTCCTGATTTTCCTGCAAGTGCTGATTGATGGTGAAAAGGCGTTCTGCTAGCGCTAGTTCTTGGGCATTAGCGGTAACCGGCATTGTATTGTCTGCAATTTTCTCAATTGCTTCAGACGTTATATTTGTTTCAGCTTCCGTATCAGCAATAAGGCGCAGCATTGATATCCGTGCCTCCTTGTTCATCGCTTGTCCGGCAATATGTAAACCATCCGGAATAAGGGCATATTCCAATTCCAGCATTGCCTCATTTAAGGTCGCGATGAAGTCATCATCTTTGCTTTCTACTGTATCAAGCAGATCGAGCTGTTCAGCCTGGGCGCGAATAACTTCGAAAATATCATCCCGCTCTTTTTGCTTTTCTGGCCCAAGGGTCCGCAGTCGGGCCAGGGATGATTTGAGTTCGGAAAGCCCTTTATAAAGGCCGGCCTGAGTAACAGGCGGTGTTAAATAGGAAATGATTGTTGCAGCGGAACGACGTTTTGCAATTGTAGCCTCAGAAGGATTGTTTGCTGCATAGAAATAGAAATTCGGCATGCTTCCTATAAGCCGGTCCGGCCAGCACTCTTGCGTCATGCCTGCTTGTTTTCCAGGCATGAACTCTAAAGCACCATGGGTGCCAAAATGCAGTACTGCATCCGCATTCCAGTCTTTCCGCAAATAGCGATAACAAGCAGAAAACGAATGGGTAGGAGAAAAGCCCTGCTCAAATAAAAGGCGCATCGGGTCGCCCTCATATCCAAACCCCGGCTGAACAACGATCAACACATTGCCGAATTGTTTTCCCATCACGAACAGCTGTCCGCCATTGGTATTTTCACGACCGGGTGCCGGGCCCCACTGGGCTTCGATGTCTTTGAGATACGGTTCGTTGCGAATGTAATCGTCGGTTGTAATGCTGTCATGCACATTGGCAAGCGCACCATAGTCTTTTGCATTGCCTTCGGTAACCGCAGACCGCAATTCATCTACGGTTTCGGGAACCGTGACGGTGTAGCCTTCAGACTTTAACTTTTTCAAAAGTTCGTGCAGGCTTTCAAATACTGAAAGGAATGCCGCAGTACCAGTATTGCCTGCATTGGGCGGGAAATTAAAAATTGGGATTGCGATACGGCGTTCAGCGCGTTCTTTTTTGCGCAGGGTTATAAGTTTTTCCACTCGGTTAGCAAGCATTGAGGCGCGTTCTGTGTGGACCTGCATGCTTCGGCTTTGTGAACCTGTGCCAGGTCTTCCGCCATAGACAATCGGCCCGGTTGCGCCGTCAAGTTCGGGAATTGCTACCGTGATCGTGGTTTCTATCGGCATGAGACCTTGAGAAGATGCCTCCCACTGAGACAGCGGTTGGAACTCGGTCACTAAAGCCGTTATGTATGGAACATTCAGATTTGCCAGAGTTTCACTAGCAGCTTCCGCATCACTGTATGCAGGGCCACCAACCAGGGAAAATCCGGTTAAATTCACCAGCGTATCAATCACATTACCTTGCGGATTTTCCTTCGCACCTCCTGAAAGGAATTGATCAACCGCAGGGCGCATATCAAGGCCATTGCAGAAAACCGGAATGACATTCATGCCGCGGTTTTCAAATTCTGCAATCACGCCATCATAATGGCCAGTATCACCGGAAAGAATATAAGACCGCAGCAATAGCAGACCAACGGTTCCACGAGCATTTTTTGTGGTCGGTAGATCAGTAACTGTCGAAGACACGCCGCCATTGATTTTCGGATGATATACACCAGTCTCCGGATAATCAGCCGGTGCTTCAACCATGATGCGTCCCAATCCTTCGGCACGCGCTGCATCGCTGTAGCGATCAACCAGCAAACGTACCAGATTGGCGATGTTTTCGCTGGAAGCAGCCAGACGATATTGAAGTGCCAGAAAATAAATCCGAAGGTCTTGAGCGGTACCGGGAATGAATTTCAAAATTTTCGGTAATCTGCGAAGCATGCGCATCTGGCGTTCGCCAGCTGATTTATCATCTGTTTTATTTGTGTCTTTCTTACCACGAAGCTTTTTCAAGATACCGGTAAGGCCACCGGATTGTTTGTCCATCTGGAACTTGCCAAGCCGGGTATGCTTAACCACTTCACCTGCGGATAAAAGGCAAACCATCGCATCGCAATGATCACGCCGTGCTTCCAGACTTGGCAGTATCGCCTTGATGTGATCTTCCAGAAACAGCATGGATGCAATCACGATATCACCGGCAGCAATATCCTTTTTGCAACGGTTCAGTGCCTCTTCGCTATTATCCCAATCGGTTGCGGCATGAATGTTGAGCTTCAAATTAGGAAGATCGCTCGACAATAACTCCTGTGCGGTTTCTACCGCGCCGGACATGTGATGATCCAGCGTGATCAACACAACGTTGATCGGTGCTGAATTAACGGCTGAAGTGTGACTTCGCTTCATAGAGCGTCTCCATAGTAATTTCAGCCAGACCGCGTTCTGCGGCAAATTTCTCAGTGTTGCGCCGCGCCTTACCGCGCACAAAAAACGGTATTTTCTTCAACTCCAGTTCTGCTTCTTGTGCCCAGACCAGCGGGCCATCAGCGGCGATAACCTGTTTTGTTTTTTGACCAATTTCTGATTGGTTGTCCGGAGCTGCCGGCGCATCCGCTCTTGGTGTATGTCCAAGATGGGACGGGCCTGCCGCATCGTTGAATTCAAAATCATCGCGGAACATATGCAGAAGGTGTTCTTCCAGTCCCATGGTCAGCGGATGTACAAGCGTGTCGAACAATACATTAGCGCCTTCAAATCCCATCTGCGGGGAATAGCGTGCCGGGTAATCCTGAACGTGTACGGGCGCGGAAATTACTGCGCAGGGAAGGCCTAAACGCTTGGCAATATGGCGCTCCATCTGGGTTCCTAGAACCAGTTCCGGTTGGAGTGCCTGAATTTGCTCTTCAACCTCAAGGTAGTCCTCGGTGATCAAAGCTTCCAGATTATAAGCCTCGGCTGCATCACGGATATCTCTTGCAAATTCCCGTGAATAGGTTCCAAGCCCGACCACGTTAAAGCCCATCTCTTCTTTTGCAACACGGGCCATTGCTATCGCATGGGTGGCATCGCCAAAGATAAAAACCCGTTTTCCGGTCAGATAGGTTGAGTCGATTGAACGTGAATACCAAGGCAGTCGATTTTCAAGTTCTGAATCAACTTGTTCGAAAACTGATTCTGGAAGATTTGCTAATACACTGATTTCTTTGATGAATTCACGAGTGGCATTAACCCCAATAGGGGTCTTTGTTGTGAAAGGCTGTTTGAACTGTCGCTTCATCCATTGGCAGGCTGTCAGTCCTGTTTCAGGATAAAGACAGATGTTAAAATCAGCCTGCTTCAACTGCAGTATGTCTGAGACGCTGGCATCTAATGGTGCAACGATATTGACCTGAACACCCAGGCTCTCGACCAGGGTGATGATTTCACGGACATCATCACGATGGCGAAATCCCAATGCAGTGGGACCTATTATATTGCAAACCGGCAGATCTGTATCCAGCTTTTCTGGCCCTTGCGGTGCCAGGTGTCGTACAACTTGATAAAAGGTTTCAGCTGCACCCCAATTTTCCTTTTTGGAATAGGAAGGCAATTCCAGCGGAATGGTTGGAATTGGAAGTCCAAGGGTTTTGGACAGCCCGCCTGGGTCATCCTGAATAAGTTCACCAGTGCACGAAGAACCAACGATCATTGCTGCAGGATTGAAACGTTCTTGCGCTTCTCGTGCGGCTTTCATGAACAACTCGGAAGTATCACTTCCCAGATCACGGGCCTGGAAGGTTGTGTAGGTAACGGGTGGTCTTTTTTTGCGCCGCTCAATCATCGTGAAAAGCAGGTCCGCATAAGTGTCACCCTGAGGCGCATGCAGCAGGTAATGAAGGTCTGTCATGGCAGTTGCTATACGCATGGCTCCCACATGTGGCGGTCCTTCATATGTCCACACGGTTAATTGCATATCACACAGCCAATCTTGTGCGCCGGTTAAGCGGACGCGCAAAGAGTTCGGCTAGATCGCCTGCTTGTTCGTAGCCCTGAATTGGGGTGAACACGAGTTCGATCGACCATTTGGTGGTGAAGCCTTCCATCTCAAGCGGATTAGCCAGACCAAGGCCACAAATAGTAATGTCTGGTTTTTCTTCCCGACAACGAGTGAGTTGCTTGTCAACATCCTGACCCTCACTGATTGTGACCCGTTCCGGCAGGGCATTGAGATCATGCGCCAGAACGTTTCTGTTTAGATATGGCGTACCAACTTCGGTGACGATCATTCCCAGTTCATCGCCTAGGAAGCGTGCAATCGGGATTTCCAACTGAGAATCAGGAAAGAAGAAGGCACTTTTGCCACAAAGTTTGTCGTGGTGTTGGGCTACAGCTCTCAAGGCTCGTTCCCGAGGCTTTTCAATAACGCTTTCAAACGTTTGATTAGATACACCGAACGTATCGGCTGCGGCTTTCAGCCAGGCAGTTGTACCTTCTGCACCAAGCGGGAAGGGTGCCTGAATATGAGTTGCTCCCCGTGCATCCAAAGCCCTTGCGGTATCAGTGAGGAAGGGTTGGGCAAGAAGATAAACCGTGTTTGGCCCTACCGATGGCATGTCGTCTGCCAGTCTGGCAGGCAAAAAACGCACCGGTCCGATACCCATGTCGTCAAATAGGCGGGAAAACTGATCTTCCACCACATCAGCAAGGGCACCCACAACCATCAGACTTGCCGGAGCGTTATCGGGTTCTGGTGGCAATGTTGGTGCGATGGAAGCAAGGCACGCATCTTCGCCCTGCGTAAAAGTTGTTTCTATGCCGCTACCGGAATAATTAAGTATCCGAACATCGGGGTTATGACGCAGCGACAAACGTTCCGCTGCCCGGCCAAGATCAAGTTTGATAACTTCTGAGGGGCAGGAGCCCACAAGAAACAAAAGTCTGATTTCCGGACGCCGTTTGAGAAGCTTTTCTACCACGCTGTCTAGTTCATCATGCATATCCGCCATGCCAGCAAGGTCACGCTCTTCCATAATAGCGGTACCGAATCGCGGCTCAGCAAATATCATGACACCAGCTGCAGACTGCATAAGATGGGCGCAGGTCCGTGACCCGACAATCAGAAAAAACGCGTCCTGGATTTTCCGATGCAGCCACATAATACCGGTTAGGCCGCAAAATACTTCATGTTGTCCACGCTCACGTAATATTGTCCGATTATTGCAACCGGTGAACTCAGGCAGGTTCAATTCGTCGCGGGCAATACTCATGATGCCAACTCCTGTGAGTCGTTAATGCCAATCTTCTGTGGATTAAATTGCCGCTGGTTTTCTTCAAAACCATTCTTGAACTGAAAACTGGAAGCTTGATCGACTCGCGCCCGTCTAAGTTTTAAAAGAAACTGTCCAGCATTTATGACATATGCGGCATCTGCGGTCAGCGCGATTGTTAAAAGGGTGTTGGCAGACGCCATGTCAGCAAACAATGCAACAAGGTAAGCGGTATGGAGTGCCAAAACGAGGAACGAAAAAACATCCTCCCAGAAAAAAGCTTTTGCAAACAGATATTGGCCAAATACAACTTTTTCCCAGATCGCCCCGGTTATCATAATTACATACAAAATCAATGTCTTAGCAATGATTGAAAGCGTTGCAATCTCATAGCCGGTGCCGGTTAGCATAGTTCTGAGAATGAGTGCGAGAGACAGCAGAAAGACAAAAAATTGAAGTGGGGCGAGGATGCCTTGGACAAGCGTCCATGGTGTATTATCCCGGCGCTGGCGTTGCTCCGGCGTATATAATTGTAAAGACAACTCCCCTTCAAAGGATGAAGATTTTGTGTCCCCCATCAATGGCCACTCCTCCAAGCACAACAATCTCAAATCAGTGTCAAAATTATTTGACATTTTGAAATGTAACTATTTCGAGGTAATAATGTCAAGAATGGTTGACGTCAGAATTTTTTTACATAGGATGCAGGCAGACGGATTTGATTTTAATAATCGGATGTATGGATATAATGTGAATAACCGACGTCTGGTAGTTTGGACGCTTCTTGCGGAGTTACTATGAGTGACAGTGATGAACAAAAAGGCGAAAAGCTTGCTGTTGTAGCGGATTTACTGCATCGGAAAATCATTCCAAATCTGTTGTTGAATACGAAAAAGCGTAAAAAGTTTACTCCTGCTGATTTCAGCGTCGAAGTGCCAGATATGCCTAGTCAAGTTGATATTTCTCATTTTGTAGCGTTACTGCTCGCCGGTGACGAGGAATCTGCTGCGCAATTTATTGACAAGCAACTTAAACTGGGTACTTCCGGTGTCGAAGTTTATCTTGGTTTGTTAACTGACTCAGCGCGTATGCTGGGAAACATGTGGTCTTCAGATGAGTGTTCATTTGGGGATGTTACTCTGGGACTTACGACATTACATAAGTTTGCAAGGCGCTATGATGCAATTTTGGAAAATACTATTCAAAAGCTGCAAAGCCCTGGATCTGTCTACATAGTCGTCGTCCCCGGGCAAACGCATGTATTCGGTGCCATTATGCTGGACGTGTTTTTCAGTATCGCAGGCTGGTCTACCCGTTTGTCATTTGATGAAACCGAAAAAGAAATTACAAATACACTGGCAGGCGAGGAAATTGATCTGGTCTGCCTTTCTGCTGCACGTGATGAAGATGTTGATGTCTGCAAAAGTCTGATCAAGTCTTTTAAGCAAGCGGCAGTTTCTTCCGATTTAAAAGTTATGGTTGGTGGCCGCCCATTTATCCAGCGTCGCGAGTTATTTCGCAGAACTGGAGCAGATGGAACCGCCGTGGATGCATTACACGCTCTTGATCTCGCAAGTGAAATTTGCAATTTGAGCGAAAGTCGAGAATCGATCCAAACATCAGATAACATGAGTTAGATCGACGTTTTTATGCCTCGAAGTGAAAAAATTTAGGGAATTCTGTTTTGGATGATCGTACTGGCAACACGACGGAACAAGGTTTTTCCAGGCTAGAGGGTTACCTCGGCGAGCTGGAAACGAACACGCTCGCCCGTCTTTTCGGCGCATCATCAGACCTGATTATGATTGTCGGGCCGGATGGAATGATCAAAGATGCAAATTTTCGCTCAAAAGAGATATTTAGCGGTGGTGGCCGGGCCTGGACCGGGCGCAATTTTCAGGAAGTCGTCACACGGGAAAGCGAACTGAAAATTGGAGAGCTTCTTAAAGAGGCCGCAGAGGGGGTTTGTCACAAGGCACGTGAAGTAAACCACCCTATGGTTGATGGTGAGGATATTCCGGTAAGTTACCGTGCAGCAAAGCTCAACAATGGCGGCGATATTCTGGTGTTTGGTCAAAGCATCGCCAAGGTTGCAAATCTTCAACGCCGGCTGATGAGTTCGCAATTGTCTATGGAACGGGAAGTCGCCCGTTTGCGTGGGAATGAAGGCCGGTATCGGGCGATTTTTCATTCCAGTGATATGGCAAATATTGTCGTCAATCCTGAGACGCTGCGAATCGTTGACATCAATCTTGCGGCCAGCAAATTACTTGATAAGCCGCAGCATAAACTTGAGAACACAAAGATTTTGAGCCTATTCCAAGAGGATCAGGTTGATGTGATTCACAAGCTTTTATTGGCGATGCTGAAAGATAAGATTTCCAGGGAAGTCTCTATCGAAATGCCACAAGGGACTGTTCTTATTATTTCCGGCACTTTGTTCCGGCAAGATCGTCAAGCCTATTTGTTGCTTACGTTAAATCTTGAGCATGGCGGTTCTGCAGCATCTGATTTGAGTGCCTCTGAGCGTAAAGTTTTGGCGCTTATTGAGCAAATGCCAGATGCATTTATTGTGACAAATGCCGAGCGGCACATCTTACAGGCGAACAGCGCTTTCCTTGAATTGTTTAATCTCACTGGCCCAAGCGAAGTTGTTGGTGTTTCCATCGACAGCTTTTTTGAACGTCCAAGCGTAGACTGTAAGGTTTTGCTGGCAAATGTTGCCGAGCACGGGATTGTGCGCCGCTTTGCAACGGTAATGCGTGGGCAGTTTGGTCAGGTTGAAAATGTTGAAATTGCAGCAACTCAGCTGAAATCACTTGATGATACGGTTTTCGGGTTTTGGATTCGCCCGACGACTAATTTGATATTGGGTTCGGAAGGCAAGCAGGAGCGTGTTTCTCGCACCAATGAACAGATTGCCAATCTGGTAGGGCATATGCCGTTGAAAGACATTGTCCGGGAAACAACAGATATGATTGAGCAACTTTGCATCGAGACAGCTTTGGACCTTACCCATAATAATAGGGCATCGGCTGCTCAGATGCTCGGATTAAGCCGTCAAAGCCTCTATTCAAAACTTGGTCGCGGCAAAGACTGAGCGACAATTAGTCCAAATAAATTGACTGAAAAAGTGTCAAAAAAGATTGACAATATGACCTGTCAATCTTAGCCTTCGGGCATGTCATCAACA
Organism: Pseudomonadota bacterium; assembly: GCA_039814425.1. GTDB lineage: Bacteria > Pseudomonadota > Alphaproteobacteria > Rhizobiales > Rhizobiaceae > JAALLB01. The sequence goes on along the minus strand of JBCCBE010000024.1, from coordinate 1,904 downwards.
CCTACCTTATCTGGAAAATTCGATGTAATTCGGCGATTTCCCGAACTGTGGTCCGTGCTTGAATTGTTGAAGCCGGTAACCTGGTTTCCTCCGATGTGGGCATTTTTCTGCGGGGTTGTCTCAAGTGGTGTTGAATTTTCTGGAAATGGTATGCTCATCCTGTTCGGAATTTTGTTGGCAGGGCCACTTGTTTGCGCCATGAGCCAAGCAATTAATGACTGGTACGATCGTCATGTGGACGCAATCAACGAACCTGATAGACCGATCCCTTCGGGCCGTATTCCAGGCCGTTGGGGACTTTATATTGCATTAATCTGGACTTTAATTTCTCTTGTGGTTGCTTCATTTCTGGGTACTTGGGTTTTAGCGGCAGCAGTTTTGGGTTTATTTCTAGCCTGGGCCTATAGCGCGCCACCATTGCGGTTCAAACAGAACGGCTGGATTGGCAATGCTGCAGTTGGCTTTAGTTATGAAGGTTTGGCTTGGTTTACCGGCGCTGCTGTGATGATCGGCGGGTTTCCCGGCTGGGAAATCACGTTATTGGCGATTCTTTATAGCCTTGGTGCGCATGGTATTATGACGCTCAACGATTTCAAATCGATAGGCGGTGATCACCAAATGGGCGTGCGTAGTCTGCCGGTAATCTTGGGCGTTGAAGGAGCAGCACGTGTTGCGTGTTTAGCGATGGCGATACCGCAACTTGTTGTAATTGCATTGCTATTTTTCTGGGGCCTTAACAATTCTGCGCTGCTGGTCGGTGGGGTTTTGATCGCGCAACTATTTTTCATGCGCAAATATCTTATGGACCGAACGCAACTGATGCAGGAGCCAGTACGAAAAGCTGCCCTATACAATCTGACCGGTGTGACGCTTTACATTACCGGGATGATGATTAGCGCTGTCGGTGTTGGCAGTATCATGACAATGGGGCAGGCATGAGCAAGACAGAAGCCAATCTCAAGATGTTGTCCTGGTTCGGAATAATTCGGATAGGTCTTGTGCAGACTGCGCTTGGGGCTATCGTTGTCCTGACTACGTCTACCCTCAATCGGATTATGGTGGTTGAATACGCACTGCCGGCAATTTTGCCAGGTGCGCTGGTTGGATTTCATTATGCCGTTCAATTAAGCCGCCCGCGATGGGGCTATGGCTCAGATATCGGCGGCAGAAGGACCCCCTGGATCATCGGCGGCATGGCTGTCCTTGCCGTCGGCGGTGCCTTGGCTGCTTTTGCTACTGCATTGATGGGTAGTTATTTCTTGCCAGGTGTATTGCTCGCGATCTTGGGCTTCCTGCTTATCGGTATTGGGGTTGGCGCATCGGGCACTTCGCTTTTGACACTTCTTGCAACAAGGGTGGCTGAGGAACGGCGACCTGCAGCAGCATCTATTGTCTGGATAATGATGATCGCCGGGTTTGTGATCACAGCAATTGCAGCTGGAAGTCAGCTTGATCCCTATACCCCTGAGCGCCTTGTAATCGTTTCGGTAAGTGTTTCGACAATTGCGTTTGCAGTTGCATGCCTGGCGGTTTTTGGGCTTGAAGGGAAAAGCAGACAGTCAGAACCTTCAACGGAAAGTATGTATCGCGAAAAACCAAAATTCCGCGAAGCTTTTTCTGATGTGTGGAATGAACCAAAAGCACGCCAGTTCACGATATTTGTTTTTGTTTCAATGCTTGCTTACAGCGCACAGGACCTAATTCTTGAGCCGTTTGCAGGATTGGTTTTTGGTTTCACGCCAGGCGAATCTACTAAATTGGCCGGGGTTCAAAATGGTGGTGTAATGCTGGGCATGATTATAGTTGCTGTGGCAGGTAGTGCCATTGGCGGCAGGCGGTTTGGCTCAATGCGAACCTGGGCAGTAGGTGGATGTTTGGCTTCCGCGGTTGCTTTCATTGGGCTT
>JBCCBE010000111.1:0-7740 GCA_039814425.1 Pseudomonadota bacterium | reverse complement strand
TTTCCTTGAAAATCAAGAGAAAGTAATTGGAGACCTGATGAAAAAATTGGGCTTTCTCTAGGTTTATTAACCGGGCGGGGTAAGCAATTGCCCCGTCACAAAACTCTGCATTCGCTACGCTTTAAAAGTGGGAGGCTATTGTGGCCCTTGATCGTTGGATCGCGTTAATATTACTGGGTATCTGCCTGATTTATGGATATACGGCCTGGTTTACAATGGACGCCCAGCTTGCGCCTTTCATGAAGCGCAATCCTATTTGGCCAAGCACTTTCCCTAAGGTGTTATCTGTTTTAGGCATAATAGCGTCCACAATCATTTTGCTTGGTCTGGAAAAGGGAGAGCAAAAGATTGGTGAAATCAATTACCGCCGTTTAACTGATTATAATCTTGGACAAGCTCTATTCTTGTTGGGCTTAATGGTTGTCTATGCCCTATCATTACGTCCGGTTGGATTTTTAATTTCCACATCCGGATTTCTGATCCTGGGCGCATTCATTTTGGGTGAACGCAAGTGGCACGTTATGATCCCTATCGCTGCCGTAGCCACAGGCTTTGTTTGGTATCTCGTCCAAGAGATACTTGGCATTTACATGCGACCCCTTCCCGGAATTTTTGGAGGCTGAAATGCTAGAGGGACTTCTAACCGGTTTACAGACTGCATTTTCGTTCCAAAACCTGCTGATGGTGATAGGTGGATGCCTGATCGGTACATTTATCGGTATGTTGCCCGGCCTTGGTCCAATGTCGATCATTGCCATCATGATTCCGGTCGCAATTTCCATCGGTGATCCGTCCGCAGCCCTAATTCTTTTGGCTGGCGTTTATTACGGCGCGATATTTGGTGGTTCAACATCTTCAATATTACTCAATGCGCCAGGTGTTGCTGGCACGGTAGCCAGTAGCTTTGATGGCTACCCAATGGCGCGACAGGGCAAAGCAGGCAAGGCTTTGACTATTGCTGCGATTTCAAGTTTTGCAGGAGGCTCAATAGGGGCGCTCTTGCTTTTGGTATTTGCACCAGCTTTGTCTACTGTTGCGCTGCTTTTTCATTCGGCCGAGTATTTTGCTCTAATGGTTGTTGGTTTGTCAGCGATTGCTGCATTCGCTGGAACGGGCCAGGTTGCCAAAGCGCTGCTAATGACACTGTTAGGTCTGATCATGGCAACTGTAGGTGAGGGGGCATTGTTCAACTTGCCGCGCTTTACCATGGGTATTTTGGACCTACAGTCGGGATTTGGTTTCATCACGCTGGCCATGGCAATGTTTGCTCTGCCAGAAGCGTTGTTTCTGGTTCTTAAACCGAAGAATCTCGATAGCGGAAGCGATAGTGAAATTAAGGATTTGCGGATTAATCGAGCGGAAGCAAAGGCAATTGCACCGGTCATCGGCCGTCAATCAATTCAAGGTTTTTTCATTGGCGTATTGCCTGGAGCTGGAGCGACAATCGCGAGTTTTCTGGGCTATGCGGTGGAAAGAAATATCGCCAAGAAAGAGGAGCAGGATGAGTTTGGTAAAGGGTCAATCAAAGGCCTTGCTGCGCCAGAATCGGCAAACAACGCCGCCTGTACAGGCTCATTCGTTCCCTTGTTAACGCTTGGCATTCCTGGTTCTGGGACCACAGCTATTCTGCTTGGTGCACTACTTGCTTTAAATGTTACGCCCGGACCACGCCTGATGATAGACGAGCCCCAGATATTCTGGGCCGTGATCATGTCGATGTTTATCGGTAATCTGGTCTTGCTAATTCTTAATCTGCCATTGATCCCCTATATTGCCAAAGTACTGGCTGTACCGCGGAACTACCTGATCCCCTTCATCTTGTTTTTCACGCTGATGGGGGCTTATATCGGACAGAATAACGCTACTGAATTGTTGATACTGGTTGGCTTCGGCATCTGTGCAACGGCGTTGAAATTTGCGGACTATCCGCTGGCACCGTTGCTGATTGGCTTCATCCTCGGTGGGATGCTGGAGGATAATTTCTCGCGTTCCATGCAGTTATATGATGGCATTGGTTTTATCTGGGAACGACCTATGACATTGGCACTGCTTGTTATCGCCGTGATTTTGGTGATCTTGCCAAGCTATCGCGCTCGCCGCGCGAGAAGTAGGGCCGCAGGCGTCGCTGAAGGGGACTAGCAGAACTTGCATTTTGTAGACCAAATGGATTTTCTCTGATTTGAGGTATTTCTCGATGCAGCAGATAAGCTCAAAATGCGTTGCAACATACTAAATGCGGTCATTTGGAAGAGGTGGCCAATTATGTGCTTTGTCTACAGCGGGTACCAATGGCAATTTTCAATGATAGCTTGAGCTTGATTGCAATCAACAATCCGAATTCCCGCGTGCCACGCTAAAGCATGCGATGACGATAAGAAAAATATCCATCGAACGGCTTAGTTTATGGGAGGGTCTGGCTTATCTGGTTATTAATATTAGGCGGTTTGTTTGCGGTGTTGCAAGCGGCGCTCGTAGATTGTGTTTTATTTGATCATTTCTCTTTGTTGAAAGATTGATTGAGCGCAACGCATCAGACGCGAGCCCAACTCGCGCGCATATTCCAAACCCATATAATCCAGCATATCCACTATTCTGGATGAAAAACTGCATCGCGAATTCCCGGAACACCCTTCATGTAGAGCATGGTTTAGCCAGACCGCATATTGCACTTAATTTGCTCTTCAATACTCCTTGGTCTTGATCCTTTTTCATAGGTTTTGTTTATCGTGATAATCACCCATTTTTCTCACGTAATGCGCGTTCATCATCAATCACATCTTGCGGAAACTGGCTCATAAAGCAGCAGCATACATTTTCATCTATCATCGTACGTGGCCCATGAGGGTGTGCGATGTGTCTATAAACGCCGTGCGAATGCCCATGCCCATGCCCATGTCCATGCTGGTGGTCGTGATCATGTCCGTGTTGGTGGTCGTGACCATTGCCATGTTCATGGTCGGCAACACCGGGCGCATCATCATCAAGCGGGTCGCGGAACTCTGCATGGTGATGGTGAACATCAACTTCACCTCTTGCGTGCCGTTCTTTAAAGGATGCCATAAGGTCGTTGGACTGTGACAGTTTGGAGTGGCGGGCTTCAGAAATTCGTTCCAAGAAGGTGTCGATGACGTGATCTTGGTCACGCAGATAACCGGCCTTTAAGAATTGTACGTCTGGTGACGCCGCTGCAACCCTGTCAACATAGCCATAGATGCGGTCAATTAGCCGCCCGGTGAACAAAAAGTAGGGCGCAACTACAATCTTCTTGAAACCAAGTTTTTGAGCCATTTCCAGGCCGCGGCCGACGGATGGATAGGTCACTCCGGAATAGACAGTTTCTGACCAGCCAAAGCCAAGATTCTCAGCGACAATACGGGTCAGACGAGCGGCTTCAGCATTGGCGAGGGTATCGGATGTGCCACGTCCAACGACAACTAACATTGTGTCGTAAAGATCACCATCATGGACGTGGTCTTTTTCAAGCGCCTGCAAAATCCGAGCTTCAAAAGCTGCAATCATTTGTGGATGCAGGCCAAGTTCTCGCCCATATTTGACAGTCACGCCCGGCGTCTTTTCCTGAAAAGTGGTCAGCACGGAGGGAATATCGTTTTTGGCGTGGGTTGCTGCAAAAAGCATGCCCGGCACCGCGATGATTTCTGTAACCCCCGCCTCAACCAACGCATTGAGACCCATATGGATATTTGGCGCAGAATATTCCAGAAAACCGTGCTCAACAGGGATATCGGGAAAACGTTTTCTAATACCGGTGGCCAGCAGTCCGAATTCTTTTTCCGCAGATTTTGCGCGGCTTCCATGACCACATATCATGATACCCAGTTTTGACATTATCTTTCCTATTCATTCTCTCAGCGCATAAATCATCATAGCTACAGCGAGGTGCCTTGACGTATTAGCCCGTTTACACTCATCAAATTGCCAAATAAACGCTCTAATTTATAAGCGCTTTTAGCCTACCCGGATTACGCCAGACAGGCCAGTTTTTTGATGTTCAATTACATGGCAATGAAATGCCCAATCCCCAAGGTTATCAGCTACTAATGCGACTTCCATAATTTCACCTTTTAAAAGCAGCGCAGTATCCGTCCAGTTTTGAGCAATTTTCCGCTTATTAGAACGTAGTGGCATGAATGTCAGTCCATGTAGATGAATCGGATGTAAATTCGGGGATTCATTTCTGAAACGGAAGATGTAGCTTTTTCGCATTTCAAGACTTGCTAACGGACCTTTGGATTTTGCCGCATCACCAGGCCAAGGGATGCGGTTGATAGACCAGAACGTCTTGCCAAGTGATCCGCAAAAACCATCATTGGGAGCGTTGCCGCTTGGCGACCAACCAAATACGAACTCATGTGTTTCAGCCGCCGCAAGGTCTGGTATGCTAACCGGATTTTGGGCAAGCGGCTTAAGCTGGGCAAAATTGCGCTTAAGATCAGCACCGACGGCCTTAAGTGTTGTCATCTCCACATTATCACTGCCCTTTAGGGCTAAAAGTTTAACGGTAACCCCCTCGTGCGGTGGCATCAAAACCGCAATATCTGCCCGCTGACCGGGACCAAGTATAAGCGGTTGTTTTAACGTTGGACTTGGGAGTGCGGTTACAACAGGATGCCCGTCCCAGGCCACAATTTTGTTGCGCGCGCCTTCCAGTGCCAGTCTATAAATTCGTGTGGTATCCGTGTTCACAACACGTAGCCGCACCAATCCTCCCGCCGGATGTTCATACACTGGATTAGACTGCCAATTGGCTGTCATGACATTACCTAGAGTGCCGCCGCGTGCTGCTTTTTTAATCGAGTAGGGCGGCAATAATCTGTCATTATTATCGAGGCGAAAATCTCTCAAATTTATCACTTGATCCACATCAAAACCGGGGTCAGATGGCTCTTTAACCACCAACACGCCGGTGAGGCCGTGGGCCATTTGCTTCATTGTCATGCAGTGGGGGTGATACCAATATGTTCCTGCATCAGGTGGGGTAAAACGATAGCGAAATGTTTGTCCCTCACCAATGGGCATTTGGGTTAGGTATGGAACGCCATCCATGGAGTTCTCCAACCTAATACCATGCCAGTGCATGGCCGTGCTATCCTGCGTTGTGTTCTCGACATCGAAGACTACGGGCTCGTGCTGCTGTGAAAACACAACAGGTGGTGGTGCATTTGGTGATAGGCTTACCAAACCACTGGTAACCGCATTCCTGAGTTTAAACTCTGCTGATTGTATTGTGAGTAGGGTCTGCTGTGGCTGCCGAGCAGAGGCAGAAATCGCAGCACCGGTGATGGCGCCAAGTCCGCTCATCCCAAAAGCCACCCCAGTGGAAAACAGCAATTCGCGTCTATTCATATCCACTCCAAATTGACGTTTTTAACATTCTACTAAATTTGGACACGTCACATTTAAATTTTTTGTGTTAAAGCCCAATTCTAGATTATCGGTCAAGCCAACTGCATTTGAGTATTAAACAAACCTATTTGTTTCCATTGGCCATGACGACGCACACTAAGGCGCCTTAATGAACCAGAACTGTGCTCACATCGATCGAAAAATATCGATTGCGTATCCCTTTCATCAAACCGGCAAGCCCGCGAGATAGCTGCACTATTCGCGAGAAGCTTCGAATGCCGAAGAGGGCTCCTGAACCAACCGCAAACAATGCAGCAAAATTTCAGTAAAGTGCTCGCCGCGGCCCATTCCAAGCCTGCAGAGGTGTCATTGTGCCACCAAGTTATTATTTGACATTTATAGTCAAGTTTGTTTTTTAAATCTTAGCCAACGGTTCATCATCCCCGTAAGCGATATCAGCCCACCCTTGGCCACACCAAACAACTTGCTTGATGGAACAGCCACAATTTCTGGAGAGACCAATTGGTCACCGCTGCTTCACCAAACGGATTATACAATCCCCAAGACGAGCGCAGCAGTTGTGGTGTTGGCTTTCTGACGCGCAAGGATGGTCAACAAACCCATGAATTGTTGCAACTTGGCCATCAGGCGCTTTGTTCCGTTCCCCATAGGGGCGGTATGTCTTCAGAGGGCGTGGGTGATGGAGCGGGTATTAACGTCGACTTGTCAGAGACATTTTTCTCCGACCTGTGTGGAAAAGAATTACGCATTGGTGAATTTGGCGTTGGCAATTTTTTCTTACCGAATGCTCCTGAGCACCACGCCAATGCTGACGCTATTGTTCAAGCCGCCTTGGCACGACACGAGCTTGAAGTCCTGTGTGTTCGTGACGTTCCCGTTTGTGATGACCAAATTCCTATGCGGGCCGTTGTTAAGCAATTGCCTATTCGTCAATGGGTTTTTGCCAAGCCTAAGGACGTTCAGAGGTCAGAGTTTGACCTTCTCATTCATCATGCGCTCATTGAAATTGAAGCAGTTGCTTACACGGAAAACAGTCTTGCGGGGATGTATCCCATATCTCTGTCGTCACGCACTCAGGTATATAAGGGACGTTTGAATTCTAACGAGATTATTCCGTATTTCAAAGATCTGAACGATCCCAGACATAAAATTCACACGTTGTTTTTCCATACGCGCTTTTCTACAAACACCGATCCTCACCCGACAATGGCGCAACCGTTTCGAATGATGGCGCATAATGGTGAGTTGAATACGGACAAGAAGAACCGGTTATCTGAAACTGCCGTTGCAGCGGCGAAAAACCACAAAATCGTTCGGCCAACCGGTCAGTCAGATAGTTGCCGGTTGGATCAAACCCTCCAATCGCGCGTTATCGGTGACGAGCTTGATCTTGTAACGGCGGTCGTTTCGATGATGCCGCCTGCATGGGAAAACGATACGACAGTGCCAGACAACGTGCGCGACATGCTGGCCTATTTCTCGCTATATGAAGAAAAGAATGACGGACCGGCGGCACTTATTTTTGGTAATGGTGACATAATTGGCGCACGGCTGGATCGCCTTGGTTTGCGACCGTTACGGTCCGTGGAAACAGATGAATATCTGGCCGTCATGTCAGAAGCAGGACAAATCGCATTCCCATCTAAACAGGTTATCAGCCGTGGCCGCATCGAGGCGGGTGGCATGCTGTATTATGACCACCGCGAAGGACGCGTGTTCGACACAGATGCAGCGCTTGAAAAATTGGCCATGGAGAAAGACTATTCGGCTCTTCTCAAAGCGGCTCAAGTGGAAATCAACGATCTTCCCGATTCAATAATTGATCCAAAGGTCGCTGCAAAACGATACGATGGTGACTTTCCTATGCCAGCCCGATTGGTGGCCTATTCTCACAATCAAGAAAGCTTTCGTTTCTTGATGGACCCGATGTTGGCCAATGGCGCTGAAAAAGTATCTGCCATGGGATATGGCAATGCGATCAATGCCCTGTCTGACAATGAAGGCGGAGTTGCGAAATATTTCTCCCAGCGCTTCGCACAGGTTACCAACCCACCGCTTGATTCCATCCGTGAAGCTGACGGCATGACCTTACGCGTCGCTATCGGCGCAAAGCCGCACGGTCAGGCAACGGGATCGAAACAGATCATCGTGTCATCGCCGATTTTGCGCATGAGTGATGTGCTGAAAATTCGCTCGCAGGATTTTGCCCCGGTTCGCAGCTTCGAAATGCTTTATGAACCGGTTTTCAACGATCATGAGGCCAATGAAAAAGCCTTGGTTTCGTCCATTGATGCCATTTGTGACGATGTGGAGACCTATGTTCGCAACAACGGTGTCATTGTTGTTCTGTCAGAC
>JBCCBE010000116.1:0-7053 GCA_039814425.1 Pseudomonadota bacterium | reverse complement strand
CCGGGAAAAGAAGACACTACAGATGCTTTCGGTTAGACCTCGGTGGCGGGATTCGAACCCGCGTCCCCCGAGCCTAAATCGGGTACTTTAACCGCTAAGCTACACCCTGATTGTGTCTTTCGACACGACGATTGCTAACAACACAATGATGGGTTTGTCAAATATAACAACGCCAATGTTATGTATTTGTTAACCATAAATTCATGCCTGTTCCCCATAAATGGCTCTAGCCTGATTGGCGTCACAATTCCAAGGTAATTACAGTGGAATTGAGGGTCTTAAAGGCATATAATCCAAATTACGGATTCCTGATCATCCAGGTGACCCGGTTAACTAGCGAAAAATCATGAACCAGCGTGTTTTGAAATTACTGATGCTGCTTGCCTTAGGGGCAGGGCTGGCTGGTTGTGTATCAGATACGTTGAGCAATGTTGATACACAGCCTCAAACGCTGGTGCAAACTGAAGAAGTTCCTCGGTATGACCCGGTACAACGTGACCAGGCAGTCGCAGAAATCCGTTTAAAAGCAGAAGGTTCCGGCAATGGTGAACTTACCAATGCATTTGCGGACCCAGACGGTCTAAATCAGCCAATGACCCCCCAGGAACAAGCAAGCGGCATACAGGAACTTGAAAATAGCGCCGCTCAAAACTCCAGCAGCGTGTCGGATGCAGAATTGGTGGCAAAGCAAAGGTCGATCCAAGAGTTACGGGGTCAGGCGCAATCCCATTACAAAAATGCCGTGAATTCCATTCAGAATTAAACACTTTCTTCAGTTCTTAGTAGTTAAAAGCTCTTGTGCACACATATTTAAGGGCATGCCCGATCACTTGCATGTCCGGTCACTTGCATGCCAGAGCCAAACATTGCAAAAGAGCGAATAGCTTATAGTTTCTCGTAGTTTTCCCTTTTTATTGATCTCCCAGGTGTCGGAATGAATGCTTCACCGCTTCGTATAGGTATTGCTGGCTTAGGCACAGTCGGCGTTTCTCTGTTTAATGTTTTGAATGGTCATTCACAGCTTATCTCAGCTCGTTGTGGACGCGCGTTGGTGGTAAATGGTGTCAACGCCCGTAGTAGAGACAAAGATCGTGGAATTGATCTTTCGAATACCACATGGTTTGACAGCGCCACCGATCTTGCAAACTCTGACGCTATTGACGTGTTCGTTGAATTAATTGGCGGGGAAGCCGGGGATGCGCTTGCGGCATCCAAAGCAGCGTTGAATTCTGGTAAGCATCTGGTGACCGCAAACAAGGCCATGCTCGCAAAGCACGGTGTTGAACTTGCCGAATTGGCCGAAAAAAATGGACTTCTGTTAAATTTTGAGGCGGCTGTAGCAGGCGGTATTCCGATAATTAAGACCTTGCGTGAGTCTTTAACTGCAAATCAGATTTCTCGGATTTATGGAATTTTGAATGGCACCTGCAATTACATGCTAACCCGCATGGAGCGTGAGGGTATTTCTTACAAGGACTGTCTGGCAGATGCCCAGCGCCTTGGATATGCAGAAGCAGATCCAACCTTTGATGTAGAAGGATTTGATACAGCTCATAAACTTTCTATCCTGGCCAGTCTTTCTTTTGGCACGAAGATTGAAGCCGACGACATCTACGTCGAAGGGATTTCATCGATAACCAATGCAGATATCGAAGCAGCGGCAAGCCTTGGCTATCGCATCAAGTTATTGGGTGTGGCCGTTAAAACCGATTCAGGTATTGAACAACGGGTACATCCGACAATGTTGCCAGCTGATAGCGCGATTGCGCAGATTTCTGATGTTACCAATGCGGTAGCAATTGATGCTGATATAGTTGGATCGCTGGTTATGTCTGGGCCAGGAGCCGGCGGTGACGCAACCGCCTCAGCCGTTGCCGGTGACATTTCAGATATCGCAAAATGCATTGATGGTAATCAGCTCGTTCCTGCACTGGGCAGGCCAGCGGCTGATCTTGAAGAATATAAAAAGGCCCGCATGCGCTCGCATGAAGGGGGATATTTTATCCGAATGACTGTTGAAGACCATGCCGGGGTTTTTGCTAAAATCGCCAAGGCAATGGCAGATCAGGAAATTTCCCTTGAATCCATTGTCCAGCACGGGGAGGCCGATGGAACCAAGACTGTAATATTAATCACTCACGAAACCATGGAAGCGGCGGTTCGCAATGCGTTGGAGGAAATCGGCAAGGACGATTACCTCTCAGGCAAAGCACAAATGATCCGCATTGAAAGATAGGGGCCTACGTATGCCAAGCACCAATTCATCTGCACTCGATCGTATCTTAACACTTGAACTTGTTCGAGTAACCGAAAGTGCAGCAGTCGCTGCAGCACGCTTAAGGGGAAAGGGCGATGAGAAAGCTGCCGACCAGGTGGCAGTCGATGCGATGCGCACAGAACTCAATCGTTTACCAATTGATGGCCGGGTTGTAATTGGCGAAGGAGAACGAGATGAGGCTCCAATGCTTTATATCGGTGAGGAAGTCGGTACCAAGAACGGCCCTAAGGTGGATATCGCATTAGATCCCTTAGAAGGTACGACAATCTGCGCCAAAAACCAGCCAAACTCTCTGGCGGTAATAGCGCTTGCAGAGGGCGGAAGTCTTTTATATGCGCCGGATGTTTACATGGACAAAATCGCAATTGGCCCCGGGTATCCTGATAACCTTATCGATCTTGACAAGTCACCTGTGGAAAACCTTTCTGCACTTGCTGAAGCTAAAGGTTGTAAAGTCGAAGATCTGACCGCCTGTATTCTGGATCGTTCCCGTCATGCTAATCTGATTGAGGCAGTTCGTGCTTCCGGTGCCGCTATTCGCCTTATCGGTGATGGGGATGTTGCTGGCATTATTCATACAACGGATCCGGATGAAACTGGTGTCGACATCTACTTTGGGTCTGGAGGAGCACCGGAAGGGGTTCTTGCTGCCGCGGCTTTGCGTTGTATTGGTGGTCAGATGCAGGGGCGTTTGCTGCTTGATACACCTGAAAAGGTTGAGCGGGCAAAGACTATGGGAATTGATGATCCTAACAAAAAATACACAATGGTAGAGATGGCTAAGGGTGATGTATTATTTGCAGCATCAGGCGTGACAGACGGAAACATGCTGGATGGTGTAAAGTTCGGTCGTGGTGAGATTCACACTCATACAGTTGTCATGCGTTCTGCTACAGGCACGGTTCGCGAGATCAAGGCCCGTCACCAGGATGTGAAAAAGTTCTCCTGATTTTTGTCGCTTGATTAAAATACAAAAAGCGGTTGGAAGTATTTCCTGCCGCTTTTGTTTTTCCTGATCGATGTTAAAAAGCCTGCATGAGTGATGCGGCGAAGACCTATTTTCTGAATGTAAAAGAGTCTGCGAATGGGCAGGTCTGGATTGACCGTCTCAAGACGGGCGACCGCAACACAGCACAAGCTATTTCGCAATCAATGGATGTGCCTGAGTTATTGGGCAGAGTAATGGCCGCGCGCGGCGTAAAAGCGGATGAGGCGGCCGCCTATCTCAATCCTGCATTGCGTGATCTGATGCCGGATCCCTCCACCCTTACCGACATGGATAAAGCGATAAACCGAGCATGTGATGCAATCACTGCCAATCAGCGCATCGCAATATTCGGAGATTATGATGTCGATGGGGCTTGTTCTTCTGCACAGTTGGCACGGTATTTCATGCAAACTGGTATCGAGAATGAAATCTACATTCCTGACCGGATTTTTGAAGGCTACGGTCCTAATCCTGAAGCGATTGCTAAACTGGTTGAACGCGGCGCGCAATTGATCATTACCGTTGATTGTGGCGCAACCAGCTTTGAAGCGCTGGAAGAAGCAAAATCACTAGGTGTGGATGTAATCGTTCTGGATCATCATCAGATGGGGGTGGAGCTTCCTCATTGTGAAGCGCTGGTAAATCCAAACCGGCAGGATGATCTGTCGGGCCTTGGCCATCTATGTGCAGCTGGCGTGGTTTTCATGTTCCTTGCTGGCCTCAACAGAAAACTGCGTGAAACACAAAATAATAATCGTGGTAATTTGCCAGATCTTATGGCCTTGCTGGATTTGGTAGCCTTTGCGACCGTTTGCGATGTAGTGCCGCTAATCGGCCTTAACAGAGCCTTTGTAGTCAAAGGTCTGCAGGTTATGGCGCAACAAAAAAACGCCGGTCTTAAAGCGTTGATGCGGGCAGGCCGTCTGGATGGCCCTCCGCGGCCGTATCATTTGGGCTTTGTGTTAGGCCCAAGGGTAAACGCAGGCGGAAGGATCGGGGATGCAGCTTTGGGCGCCCGCCTTTTATCGATAGATGATGATACGCAGGCTGAGGAGATCGCTGCCCAGTTGGAAGAGCTTAACCGGCAGAGGCAACTGGCTGAAAAGCAGATGCTTGAAGTCGCTACCGCTGAGGCTGAAGCAGAAATGCAGGCCGCAAAACCGCCTGCGGTGCTGTTGACCGCAAGTGATGATTGGCACCCTGGAATTGTTGGCTTGCTTGCCTCGCGACTTAAGGACAAATTTCATCGTCCTTCGTTCGCAATTGCGTTTGACAGAAATGGAAAAGGCAGTGGATCTGGCAGGTCGATCCATGGCGTTGATCTTGGCGGCGTTGTACGGGCCGCAGTTTCTGAGGGTCTGCTGGATAAGGGTGGCGGACATGCAATGGCGGCCGGGCTAACGGTGAATAAGGATAATCTGGGCGCGTTGCGGGCGTTCTTTGAAGACAAATTGTCAGACGCGGTACTGTCGGCTAACGAAACGCGAAGCTTGAAAATTGATGGGGCGCTCAGCGCACGAAGCGCAACCTTGGAACTTTACGAGTTACTGGAAAGAGCTGGTCCCTTCGGCAGTGGTAATTCACAGCCGGTTTTTTGTCTGCCCGCTCATTCAATCCGATATGCAAAAATCGTCGGTACAGACCACGTCTCATTTTCTGCGCAATCAGGCGATGGTGCCAATGTGCGTGCCATTGCATTTCGAGCAGCGGACACGCCTGTTGGAAAGTTATTGCTTGATAGCAATCAGCCAATTCATCTTGCAGGTACTTTGAACGCAGACTTTTGGCAGGGTAGTAAGCGGGTTCAGTTTCGTCTGCTCGATGCTGTTGTCGCGCGATAAACCTTACCCCAATAGACCGACTTTTCTACCCATAAGTTGACTGTGTGCAGAAATGCACAGCGCTGCTTTCAAAACGCCGACATATTTGCCTTACAAAAAACGGTACATAGCAGGGAGTTTCAAATGCAAAAAATCGGATATTTAATTCTCGCAGCAGGATTTGTGATCTATGCTTTGGCGGCTGACAATGGTTCAAAAAATCAACAGGCTATCGAACAGACTAAGGCGCGGATTTCGCAAATTGCAGATCGGGTTTGATAGGCATGCGCCTGAAAACGGTAGCCGACCCGCGAATTTCGCGTAGCAACTTATTCAATATTGCTATGCGGAAATCCTCAAACCCTTTAGCCGTTATCAAGAAAGCACCATTCCCGCCAATGACCTGGTTTGAATAGTACTGAACCAGATCTACTTCTGCGAGTTCTCCAAGATCATACTCTTCGTTAAAAATCACCAATCCATTGATGGTAATTCCGCGAGCTATCGCACGATCGCGCTCAATTGCTGAATTTTCTACGCTACTGCTACCGTCCCCTGACACATCAATTACCAGCCGATTGCCGCGATAGGTGTTATTTTCAAGCTGATTGATCGAAAAACTCAATACACTGCCGATATCTGTCATTCCCTTTAGCGGGCGCGAAGCCGATCTAATTTTATCAGAAAACGCCAATGAACTTGACCGGTCTGTAAGGTGGCTCCAGCCAACAACTATTTCCTGCTGGTCGGTACCCGCCCACTCGATAAGCGTAACAGCAATGCCCAAATTTCCGATTGCTTCAATAACAGCTACCAGTTCGGGATGGGCAAATGCATCCGCAAGTCCGGTTCGTTGGAGCTCAAATTCTGCTTCATCCACACTGGTGGACGTATCGACTGCCAGTACGAGTTCCAGCGCCACCTGTCTGGTTTGCCCCCTTGCATGAAGGGATGTGGCAAAAACTAAAAGCAGACAGATGATTATTTTCAGTTTCACAGCAATGAACCTGTAAACCTATTTGTCCATAACAACTTTTTGCTGTTGTTTACCCAGGCCAGTAATTGTCAGTTCCATGACATCGCCGGGTTTCAGGAATTTTGGTTTTGGCTTCATGCCGGCACCGACACCTGGTGGCGTTCCCGTTGCAATCACGTCACCGGGATGAAGCGTAAACAGATGGGACAAATGCTCAATAATCTCCGCAACTGTGAATATCATTAAAGCGGTATTGCCGGTTTGCATGCGCTTGCCATTAAGATCCATTGTCAGATCGAGGTTTTGTGGATCTTTGACTTCATCCTTCGTAACAAACCATGGACCTACCGGACCAAACGTGTCGCACGACTTACCTTTGGTCCACTGGCCGGAAATGGATTTTTGGAACGTGCGTTCTGAAACATCATTGCAAATGCAGTACCCGGCGACATATTTTAAGGCGTCGTTTTTCGATACATATTTTGCTTTGCGTCCGATAATGATACCCAGCTCAACTTCCCAGTCTGACGTTTTGGATTTTCTGGGTATGGAGACGGTGTCGTTTGCACCGCCAATAGCAGAATTGGCTTTCATAAAAAGAATTGGATGCTCCGGCAGGTCGGCTCCGGTTTCTTCCGCATGATCTTTATAATTCAGTCCGATACACATCATTTTGCCGATATTGCCTACACAAGCACCAAATCGCGGCTTGCCTTTGACCAATGGCAATTCATTTGGATCAAGCCGTTTTAATTTTGTAATTTGCGACATGGAGTCCGGAGTGATGTCATCTATATGGCCCGAAAGGTCTCTGACCTTCCCCTGATCATCGATCAGCCCAGGTTTTTCCTGACCTTTTTTTCCATAACTTTAATATTATCGGTAGATTTTCTAATACAATTTCGCTGTCCGTACGTTTATTTGGCAACGTGATGAGTGGCTCGATGATTGTGGCAATTTTACTATCGATCGCACCTCTGTTTTTTCCTAT
>JBCCBE010000060.1:0-19120 GCA_039814425.1 Pseudomonadota bacterium | reverse complement strand
GCATCTGCTCTGGCAAAATGGTCCATGTTGGATGTTTTACTTGTGGCACTGGCAATTTTTGCAGCAAAAACCAGCGGCCTGGCAAATGCAATCACCCAGCCGGGTCTTTGGTTTTTTGCGCTTTCTGCAATAACCGTTGCTCTGGCAACCGCTGGTATAAAACGGTAATTCCGATTTAGGCTGAAAGTTCAAACCTCTTGGCAACCGTGTCTAATGTCTTTTCAACCGAAGAAAGCAAGTGATCGAGTTCTTTGCGTTTGATAATCAGCGGTGGGCAAAAGGCCATCGAGTCCACGATGTTACGAATGATGACACCATGTTCCAGCAGCGTTTCATTTGCAAACAATCCCATCTGAGCTGGGGCTTCACCGGCAACTTTTGTTTCTTTATTGGTCACCATTTCAATTGCTGCAATTAGGCCGACGCCTCGCACTTCACCAACTGCCGGGTGATCTGCAAACGCGCGAAGTTTGGGCAGAAAATAATCGCTGTCGTCGCGTACTTTGTTAACCAGATCACGCTCTTCAATTATCTTGAGGTTTTCAAGTGCAACCGCTGCTCCAACCGGATGCCCGCCGCCCGTAAAGCCATGGCCTAAGACGCCAATACGGCCGCTTTCTTCGGCAATCGGTTGATAAAAACGCTCGTTTACCATGAACGCTGAGAACGGCACATAGCTTGAAGATATCTGCTTTGACATTACCAACACGTCCGGTTTAATGCCAAAAGTTTCACTGCCAAACATGTTTCCTGTGCGGCAGAACCCACAGATTACTTCATCTGCAATCAGCAAAATATCGTATTTGTTCAGAACTGCTTGTATTTTTTCCCAATAGGTTGCCGGAGGGGTAATGACACCGCCAGCCCCCATGACCGGTTCTGCTATGAACGCTGCAACAGTTTCCGGACCTTCAGCTTCTATCATTGTTTCCAGATCGTTTGCGCAGCGGGTCGAAAAATCTTCTTCGCTTTCGCCTTCCTGTCCCTCGCGCCAATAATGCGGACAAGTGGTGTGCAGTACGCCTTCGATCGGTAGATCAAATGATTTATGATTGTAGGGAAGGCCGGTCATGCTGGCAGAGGCAATCGTTACACCATGATAGCCTTTTACCCGGCTTATAACTTTCTTCTTATTAGGAAGACCAAGCGCATTTGACCGGTACCAGACCATTTTCAAAACTGTGTCATTGGCTTCAGAACCTGAGTTTGTAAAGAAAATCTTGCTCATAGGCACCGGTGCCATGGAAACCAGTTTCTCAGCCAGATCAATCGCCTTCGTATGAGATTTGTGCGTGAAATTATGATAATAAGGTAGGGTCTTCATCTGCTCGGTAGCTGCATCAATCAGGCGTTGCTCCTGAAACCCAAGCGCGACGCTCCAAAGGCCAGACATTGCTTCGATATATTTGTTTCCATGATTGTCCCAAACGTGAACCCCTTCGCCGCGCTCAATAATCATCGGGCCGGTTTCTGCGTGACGAACAGCGTTTGTGTAGCTGTGGAAGTGATAGGCGATATCGCGCGCTTCCGGAGAGTTTGGCATATGGTTCATAATCGTAGCCTTTTATCGATGCATCAGGTTCAGGAATTATCTTGTGAGTTGCGCTGATTGTTATCCTAAATATGCTGACCGCCATTAATATGTATTTCAGAACCCGTCACGTAAGAGGCGTGTTCGCTGCTTAGAAAATAGACAACCTCCGCAACTTCTTTCGGGCTGCCAAGGCGCTTCATCGGAACCTGAGACTGGACCATTGTACTTGTACCAGGTGACAGAATTGATGTTTCAATTTCTCCCGGCGCAATAGCATTCACCCGGACGCCGGTATCGCCAAGCTCATGGGCAAGCTCTCGCGTCAAGCTCGACAAACCCGCTTTGGATACTGCATATGCCGCGCCCGCAAAGGGGTGGGTTCGATAGGCAGCAATTGACGATACATTGACAATAGCACCTTTTGCTTTTGTCAATGGATCCAGCAGCTCTCTTGAAAGCATTAGTGGAGCAACCAGGTTTACTTGCTGGACGGCAAGAAAAGTCTCGACATCGGTTTGGCTCGCGGTCATGCGCGATCCATCTTTTTTCTTTGGTGAGATACCGGCATTGTTGACAAGGGCTTTAAGACCGGTGCCATCCAACAGTAATTTCAATTCCTTGGAGGCTTTAAAAATGGATGCGTGGTCTGCAAGGTCAACTGTTATGTGGCGCACCAGGCCATCCGCCCAGGGACAGACCGCCGAAAACGGGGTTCGTGCCATGGTGATCACGTCCCAGCCATTATCGTAGAAGTTTTTTACGATTGCGTGCCCGATGCCTCGGCTTGCACCGGTGACCGCAACAACAGGCTTTGATCCATCAACAAGATTATTCATATAGATTGAATAACCCAGATATGCTGGATAGGTAAGTGCGGGTGTTAAATTTTACGAAGAAAATTATAATGGCAAAAACTGTCAATCCAAACGACTGGATCGGAAAACAGCAATACAGATCAGCTGTCATTGATGATCGAAGTAGTGAAATGATTGCCGTAACGATGGGCCAGCCGATCCCGCAAGCTGGAGAACCGCTCCCGACTTGCTGGCACTGGGCGTGGTTTAATGATGCGTTGCCGGCCTCAGAACTTGGCCGAGACGGCCACCCAAAAAAAGGTGGTTTCATGCCACCGATCCCGCTGCCACGCCGAATGTGGGCGGGTGGTGATATTGAATTTCATGAGCCGATTGTGATTGGCAAAGAGCATCAAAAGCTTTCAACTATCAAGAACATTGTGGAAAAAGATGGCAGAAGCGGCCGGCTTTTCATTGTTACAATCGAACATGTGGTTTCTTGCGGCAAGATGGTTTGTGTTCGCGAAAACCAGAACCTTGTCTATCGGGATGATCCAGTGCCAGGCGTGCCTAAACCATCGCCGCCTGAACCACCGGGCAATCCGGATGACACAAAAGAACTTTGCCCCGACTCTGTGATGATGTTTCGCTATTCCGCTCTTACTTTTAACGGGCATCGCATTCATTACGATGTGGATTACGCGCGTGAGGTAGAGGGATATCCTGGACTTGTCTTTCATGCGCCGCTTACGGCAACCATGCTGTGTAGATTTGCACAAGACGCACGACCGGAATTACCAGTCAGGAAGTTTTCCTATCGGGCGACGTCACCACTGTATTGTGGAGATAAAATTAGCCTGTGCGCGAAAGACAATGGTCAAAGTGGAACAATCGTCTGGGCCACAACCCCTGGAGGGCACCAGGCAATGATTGGGGAGGTCAGTTTTTAGGTTCTGAGGATGATATGCATCGCTAATCTATGCTCAGGGCATAACAAAATATTACTGATCGCTGAAGACATATGATTACCAAATCGTATCTTTGATTTTAGTCAAAATTTAAGACTGATAGACTAATGTGGAGAAATAGTTGGTCAATTAGTAGTGAGTAAGACCGATGGTAAAACCACGAGTAAAGTACGTCATTGGTCCCGACGGCAGTCCATTGACGGTTTCTGATTTGCCGCCATCCTCCACACGGAGGTGGGTAATTCGGCGAAAGGCAGAAGTTGTTGCTGCAGTTCGCGGTGGACTTCTTTCTTTGGAAGAAGCCTGCGATAAATACACCTTGACAGTAGAGGAATTCCTTTCCTGGCAAGCTTCAATTGATGAGCATGGACTGGCTGGTCTGCGCACAACACGCATTCAAGAATATCGGGCCTAAATAATTTTATTTTAGGTCACCGATTGCCTTTTGGGTGGTTCGCAAGCGGACCGCCCTATAGGTGTTTTTTTGCCGCTCTCAAAAGCTGTACCTTTTCAAACCAATTAAATTTATAGTATAGGCAAGGTCAGATTTCATCGGCACCGCCTTAACCGGTGCATGTTTGGAGAAAAAAATGAACTCGGCTTTTCTTAATTCGCTCGATTTACCGGGCGATCCCAAAAACACACGCATTGTCTTTGCCATGTCTGGCGGAGTAGATTCCTCCGTTGTTGCCGGCCTTTTGGCGCGCGAAGGGTATGACGTTGTAGGTATGACATTGCAGCTTTATGATCATGGTGAGGCGATCCACCGTAAAGGTGCTTGTTGTGCTGGCCAGGACATTCATGATGCACGCCGCGTCTCCGAAACACTTGGTATTCCGCATTATGTGCTCGATTATGAAGCAAAGTTCCGCGAGCAGGTGATCAACCCTTTCATGGAAAGCTATATCGCAGGCGAAACCCCAATTCCCTGCATCTCTTGTAATCAGACGGTGAAATTTGCTGATCTTCTTAAAACAGCAAAGGAGCTTGGTGCTGCAGCGCTGGCAACCGGGCATTATATACGCTCCAGACTGACTGATCCCAATTCTGGACGCCGTGCGCTTTATCGTCCGCATGATGACAGTCGTGATCAGAGTTATTTTCTGTTTGCCACTACACAGGAGCAAGTGGATTATTTGCGATTTCCTTTAGGCGATCTGCCAAAGAGCGAAACACGCGAAATTGCCCGTGAGCTTGGACTTGCGATTGCGGAAAAGTCAGACAGTCAGGATATTTGCTTTGTTCCGCAGGGGCGATATTCGGACATTATCAACAAGTTGCAACCTGAGGCAGCGACGCCGGGTGAAATCCGTCATATTGATGGCCGTTTGCTTGGCAGCCATGAGGGGATCATTAATTTTACGATTGGTCAGCGCCGAGGTATTGGCGTTGCAACCGGCGATCCGATTTATGTTGTTCATCTTGATGCGGAAAATGCCCGGGTTATTGTTGGTCCTAAGGAGGCGCTTGACACGCGCAGGCTTTATCTGCGCGATGTGAATTGGCTTGGAGATGGTGAAATTCAAGAATTGCCGCAGGACGGCCTAGAGCTGTTTGTCAAGGTTCGCTCTACGCGGCCGCCAATGGAAGCTGTTTTATATCCTCCTGATCAGGGCGGTAAGATTGCTGTTGATCTGATTGGCGGGGAAGCTGGGATTGCGCCTGGTCAGGCTTGTGTTTTCTATACCGATGACAGTGCGGCTACACGGGTACTTGGCGGTGGATTTATTGGTTCGACGAAACGCGAGGCATCAATTGAGCATGCGCTGGGAGAGGTGCTTGCTGCGCCCATGCCTGCATGATGCGTATTGGTATCGATTGGGGCGGTACCAAAATCGAGGCAATTGCGCTTGATGAAAACAGTGAGCACCTTTTTCGTGAGCGGGTTCCAACCCGCAAAGACGATTATCACGGTTGTCTGAAAGCGGTAAAAGACCTTGTCGATCGTATTGAAACCCAAACGGCAAGAACTGGAACGGTTGGGATGGGAATTCCCGGCACGATTTCGCCTGCTACCGGTCTTGTAAAAAATTCAAATTCGGTCTGGATGAATGGTCAGTCGCTTTTGGAAGACATGGAAACCATCCTTGATCGTGAAGTGCGCATTCAAAATGATGCGAATTGCTTTGCTGTTTCCGAGGCGGTGGACGGCGCGGGCGCTGGAAATCATGTCGTCTCTGGCATTATTATCGGAACCGGGTGCGGAAGCGGTATCGCAATTGGTGGTAAGGCATGGACCGGGCATCAGGGGATAGCAGGGGAGTTTGGTCATACAGCGCTTTCTCCTTTGCATGAGAGTGAGTATCCTGGAAACGTATGCTGGTGTGGTCGCAAGACATGTCTTGAAACTTATCTCTCTGGCACTGGGTTTGCGCTGGAGCATCAACAAAGAACCGGTGCAAGGGAGCGTCTGCCGGCAGAAGAAATTCTTGCTTCCAATACATATAGTGCAAGGGAAACCTATCGCATATACTGTGACCGGCTTGCACGGGGGTTAGCGATGCTTATCAATATTCTTGATCCTGATGTAGTTGTTTTAGGTGGTGGTATGTCCAACGTGGAAACGCTCTACAAGGATGTGCCGCCACTTTTATCGCGTTATGTTTTTAGTGATGTTTTTGATACGCCAATTGTCAAAGCGCGCTTTGGCGACTCTTCCGGTGTTCGCGGCGCAGCCTGGCTTTGGAATTAATTTATAAGAATACAAACCATCTTGCATAATGAGGGTAAACTTCCATGTTGACATGGGATTGATCCTGAACGTATATGCCCTCGCGCCTGGTAAACTTAAAAGGCCCGGATGGCGGGGTAGCTCAGGTGGTTAGAGCAGCGGAATCATAATCCGCGTGTCGGGGGTTCAAGTCCCTCTCCCGCTACCAAAAATTTACCTGAAATATAGAATGGACTAGGTCTTTTGACATTTGAGCTCCAGCGCTCCAGTACAAATTGAGCTAATGCAAATTAGTCAACTGCTCTTTCTTACCTAAGATGATCGGTTCAGGCCCATTCAAGTCCAAAATCAGTGAGCAGCATGAGCGCCGTTTAAAAGTTGATAACCGTTTAATATAAAAACGAAGCCGATGATCGCGATCAAAATGCTGGATAAGTATGGAGCTTTGGCAGAGATTTTGTCGAATAAATCTGTTCTTCGAGAAATCATCTGCAAACTTAAAGCTGTCACAACGCCTACCGAAATAAGCATGATGGCCAAACCGATGGAAAACGCCCCAACAAGTAATACACCCAAGCCTAATTTTCCTAGATTCATGCATATAATGAAAACGGTAATTGCTGCAGGGCAGGGCAAAAGGCCTCCGGTCAAACCGAACAGTACGGTCTGCCAGTTTCCAGTTCTACCGTCAGAAAGTTGTCTTTCAATGGCTTCTGCATGCGCTCTAGAATGAGCATCTTCACTTTCATGACCGTGGTGGTGGTGACTGTGACCGTCACCGTGACTGTGGGTATGCGCATGGGCATGTTGATTTCTCCTGCCGCGTGAGAAGAAATCTGCCAATAATGGCCTTGCAATCCATATTGCCATTGAGAGGATGATCAGACCGGATACGATCATAAACCAGGGTTCGAGTTCTTCCCCAATCAGTTCATTGCCATAAGAAAGCGCAATGGCTGCTAATACCCAAACAATAATTGAATGACTGAAGGCCGCTGATAGGCCGAGTAAGAATGACTGAAAAACAGAGCCTTTGATCGCGATAATATAGGCTGCGATCATGGTTTTAGAATGTCCCGGTTCTAGCCCGTGAAGTCCGCCAATAAGCATTGCAATTAAAAACAGGACCGGTGGGCTTACTGTTCCATCTGCAAGAAGAGAAGTGATATCCATCCTGGCTCAGCCTTATAGAAATTTCGTAATCTGTTTAAACTCGTTCACCAATTCACTTTCATTGCCTTGGTTCTTAATTGAGTCTGATAAACAGTGATCGACGTGATCGTGAATTAATCTTATTTTGGCTGATCTGATCGCGCTTTCCACAGCTGCAAGTTGTTGTGCTAGTTCAACGCAACTGCGTTCATCTTCAATCATCTCAATTGTTTTCTTTAAGTGGCCGTTTGCCACTTTTAAGCGCTTGATAATGCCTGCATGAGATTCGTGTGCCACAGTCTCTTATCCTTACGAGTTTATTTTCTTATATGGACTTCCTACCCTACTGGGGTGGTTAAAAATGTAAATAGCAATCAGCAGATTTCTTACATGATTTCGTTGGCAATCACCTTCAATATAAGTCACAGCTTTCTCAAATTAGCTGAAAAATCCCATTCGCATACGGTTTCTTGGTTCGAAAAATACCTAAATAAAAGCCGAAAATGCAAAAAAATTTCACTTTAAGGACTTTACGCTCTCCGTAAAGAGATATATAAGATGATATTTATTGTCAAGTTTAATCATTGCTGGAGCTCATGAATTGTAGTTTGGCGACAAATTCCAAAATCGCATCGAAAGCGATTTTCTAGTATTGGACCCTCCAGGGTAGGATAATTTGATTGCTTGATTGTGCTTCACTGAATTCGGGTTTGATTGACCGAAAAGTTACGGAGAATAACAAGGTGTTTCGTACAGAAGATAAAAAGCCGGGCGTATGGACTTTAATGAAGCCGGTCTTAGGGCGGATATGGTCTGGAATGATATTGGCATCATTAGGCACCACTTTTTCACTATTTTCGGTCGCCGTACTAGCAATGGTTGTACATGTACTAATTACCGGAGAAGCAATCTTATTGCTGGGTTACAATTGGAATATCCAATCGCTTGTGCTTCTAGCATTGGGTTTGATAGTCTTGACAATTCTTTTTCGCATGGCAGCTTTTTTGATTTCTCACTTTGCTGCTTACCATCTTGAAGAGATAGTTCGTACGGATTTATCCCAACATCTTGCAAAAATGTCCTTGGGGGAAGTGCTTGCAAGCGGCACGGGGGGGCTCAAAAAAATCCTATTAGATGACGTGCGCGGCTTACATGTTTATGTGGCAGATACAACTCCGTTCATGGGTCGAGCTGTAGCAGGTCCAATCGTTACTCTGATTCTGCTTTTTCTAATTGATTGGAGACTGGCACTAGCCACAATTGCAATTATGGCGTTTGGCCTGTTTACAATGAACTTTGCTTTGAAGGATTCTGTTGAGATCCGACAAGCATACGACGATTGTAATGAGGAGATTAACTCAGCCGCAATAGAATTTGTGCAGGCTATGCCAGTGGTGCGAACTTTCGATACTGGATCCAGCACTTTCAAACGGTATCATACTACGCTCATCCAGTTCCGTAAAATGCTTTCTGAATGGGTTACTTTAACATCTCGCGCAGCAAGATTTTCCATAATACTTTTAGGACCATTGCCGACTTTAATTGCGGTCAGTTTCGCCGGTGTATTACTTTATTCTCAGGGGCTGATTTCCTTTTCCGTACTAATGGCATTCTGGTTACTGTCAACTGGTGTGGCGGAATCGCTAATGCCTCTGATGTGGTTGATGCAAATGAACCGCATGGCTCAGGTAGGCGCAATACGCATTAACGATTTTCTGGCTAAACCGCCTTTGCCTGAGGTTAGTGAACCGCAGTCACCTAAAGATGCGTCAATCATTTTTGAAAACGTAAATTTTTGTTACCCAAATCGAACACAGCTAGCGTTATCCGGGGCAAGCTTTAAATCCGCAGAAGGGACAATAACCGCTGTGGTGGGTCCGTCCGGTAGCGGTAAGAGCACCATTGCTAGACTAATACCCAGATTTTACGATGTGAAAGAAGGGTCCATCCGTATTGGCGGTGTGGATGTGCGCAATATTCCTACGGACGAACTTATGGCGCAGGTTTCATTTGTGTTTCAGGATACCTTTCTGTTTCACGATACGATTATGGAAAACATCCGCATTGCTAAACCCGGTGCAAACGACGATGAAGTAAAACAAGCAGCCCGTCAGGCGATGGCGCATGATTTTATTATGGAAATGGCGGAAGGTTACAACACTGTTGCAGGTGATAGAGGTACACGACTGTCTGGAGGCCAACGGCAACGCATTACAATTGCAAGAGCCATATTGCGCAACGCACCGATTTTGGTTCTCGATGAAGCTACCGCCTTTGCTGACCCGGAGAACGAAGCAATGATCATTCAAGCATTGGCAACGCTTATGCGTGGACGCACTGTTTTGATTATTGCTCATCGTCTATCCACCATCCGCGATGCAGACCAGATATTGGTACTTGATCACGGCAAGATTACAGAATCAGGAAAGCAT
Organism: Pseudomonadota bacterium; assembly: GCA_039814425.1. GTDB lineage: Bacteria > Pseudomonadota > Alphaproteobacteria > Rhizobiales > Rhizobiaceae > JAALLB01. Next base: position 9,569 of record JBCCBE010000060.1, on the reverse strand, counting down.
GATGCACTCGTAAAGTCTGGTGGGCTCTACCACAGGTTATGGCAAAACCATGAAGCAGCACAGGGTTGGCGCTTGCGAACTGCTTCGGAAAAAACTTTGAAAAAGAGTACGCGGAAAACAAAAGCTGTATCAAAAAAGCGTGCGAGAAAAACAAATACTGAAAAAGTGACCTGATATCTGGGATGCGGCACCCAAGTGATACTTAAAGAAAGAAGTACTGAATTATGTCTTCAACGCACCATTCTGTTCCTGGCCTGTTTACTTCTTACCGTCGGATGCTGGAAGCGGCTGAGGGCTATGCGCCTAAGCTAAAGCTTTCATTTGTGCTTAACTTCCTGGCTTGCATATCGGAGGGGTTGGCTTTTGTATGCTTCTATCCACTTAGCATGGCTTTGTTGAGTTCTCCGGCAGATATAGGCAGCGCTTGGTTTTGGCTGGGTGCTATGGTCACATTTGCTGTTGTGGACGCGATACTGCGATGGTTTGCCATGCAGTTTGCCTTTGGATCAGACTTGGCAAAAGTAAATTACGATTTGCGGCTGCGCCTGGGGGAACAATTACGCTTGATGCCGTTGCAAGAACTTTCACAAAGGCGGGCTGGAGATCTAGGAGCAGTCCTATCCTCAAGTGTGGAAGACAGCATTGCGCCGTTTGGGCAATTGAGCGCGATTATTATGCGAATAGTGGTGGTGCCATCTGTAGCAATTGCAGCAACCTTTATGATTGACTGGCGAATGGGGCTAACCATGCTGATCCTAGTTTTGTTGGCAGTTCCGGTTTATTATTGGAAACGTAGGGGTTCCGGGCGCGGCATGCATGCTCTTGCCAAGGCGCATGCGGATACAGAAGCAGATATAATCGAATATATCCAAGGCCTTCCGGTGTTAAGAGCTACTTCGCAGACCGGCAAACAAGCCGTAAAACTGCAAGCTGCCTTCACAAAATTGCGTACCATGCAGAAGAAGGGCTCAATAAAGTCGCTTTGGCCTAGTCTTACATTTGCCTCCCTTGCTGAGATTGGACTGCTGGCTTTGCTCGGTTTAAGCGTTTACCTAATCCTAAATGGTGAATTAACAGTCGCAACAATTGCAGCATTACTTGTGATCACCACTCGATTTTCAGAACCCCTTGCGCTGTTTGCAAATCTAGCAGGTGCTTTTGATCTTATGGAAGGTGGATTGAAGCGCATTAAGGAACTTTTGGCAATTGAGCCTTTGGAAGTAACCGGAACTGCTGCTCTGTCTGATAATTTTGATATCGAATTTGACAAGGTTACATTCGAATATGCTGAAGCAGGTGCTGCTGATAATGCAGCATTACGAGAACTGAAATTCACGCTCCCGCAGAATTCTCTAACCGCGTTGGTAGGTCCATCTGGATCAGGCAAGACAACGGTAACCAGGCTTATTATGCGGTATGATGATCCTTCATCAGGCAGTGTAAAAATTGGCGGTAATAGCTTACGTGATTTGAAACCAGACGATCTTATGGCGCATATCTCAGTGGTTTTTCAGGATGTGTACCTCTTCAATGAGAGCATTTTAGAAAATATTCGCATGGGCAATGCTGAAGCCAGTGATGAAGAAGTAGAAGTCGCAGCTCGCCAAGCCAACTGCCATGAATTTGTAACTCGATTGCCTGATGGTTATGCAACGAATGTTGGCGATATTGGCGGAAGTCTTTCGGGCGGTGAGCGTCAACGTATTTCTATTGCTCGTGCCATATTGAAAAATGCACCGATTGTTATACTCGATGAACCTACAGCGGCACTCGATACAGAGAGTGAGGTTGCCGTTCAAAGAGCCATTGACGCTTTGGTGAAAGATCGGACTGTGATTGTCATAGCCCATCGGCTTTCAACCATTGTAGGTGCAACGCAGATTCTTGTACTGGATGATGGAAAACTTCTGGAGAGTGGCAAGCATGAAAAACTAGTTGCTGCCGACGGAAAATATGCGGCCATGTGGGAAGCTCAGCAAAGTACAAAATCGTGGCATTGATATAAAGAAAAGGGAGATTTTATTAATGTCGGAAGTGGCTGAAAGTCCAATTTTAAAGATCCTAAAAAATGCACCACCTGTAGTGCTCATGCTAGCGCTCGTTGGTGCAATAATTTGGAATTTACCAAACTTGACCTGGTATGAAATTGTATGGTTCTTCATGTTGCTGGGAATCTTCGGTATCCGAATTCCGTTTGAGATTCAAAATCGCCAAAACAAAATAACAACGAGCAGAAATAACTGGTTGGAAAAGTTACTGCTTTTGGCAATGTTTTTATCTATGGGGCCATTTCCTCTGATTTATCTCGCGATTAATGGAACTACCGCGAATATTTTCGCGCTGGCAAATTATCATTTGCCTGACATCGCTGTCTGGTTTGGTGTGCTTTTGGTCCTTCCAATGTTATTTTTATTCTGGCGTTCTCACGTCGATCTTGGACGTAACTGGAGCGCTAAGCTCGAAATCCATTCGGAGCAAAAACTGGTAACCAATGGCGTTTACAGTCGCGTACGTCATCCTATGTATCTTGCACTTTGGATAGCGGTAATTGCTCAACCCTTACTTATTCACAACTGGGTAGCCGGGTTTCTGGTCGTACCAGTTTTTCTGGTCATGTACTTATCTCGCATGAAACATGAAGAGGCGATGATGCAACGTCAATTCGGAAAGGATTATGCCGATTATATAGATAGAACCGGACGCATCTTGCCTAAGATAAATTAATGAAGGATCTTGCCAATTTGTAACTTAAACAAGACTGGCATGAATCTCTCCAATGAGCGTTGACAACGCTCTTATAACAACATATCCATTTAACTTGACAAAAAATATCAAGAAATAATGTCATAAGTAATACAGCGACCCAAAGATTTTTCTTCTACTAGGCAGCTTAAATAGTCGAGCAGCTAATTCTACGGCCGACTTAATGAATGAAGATTGGGATTTCAGGGGTCTTAAATGTATAAAAAACAAACGCTTTCACTTTTCACCACCGTCTCGGCAATTGCATTGGCCATGGGAACAATTCCGGCAAATGCACAAGATGCAAGTGACGAAGTCACAGTTCTTGAACGTATTATTGTTGAAGGTGACAAGTCGGGCCGAACTGAAGATGAAATAGCACCTAGCATCGTAATCATAACTGAAGACGTGATTCAAAATCCGTCAAACTCCACGATATCTCAGCTCATCAATAGTGTACCCAATGTTATAGCCGATGAGGACGCGACGATTCCAACGATTCGTGGTGTAAGCAGCAATGTTAATACAAATCAGGTCTTTGGGTCTGGCGTTTTGCCCCGCGTGCCGGTTCTTGTAGATAACGTTGCTGGTCCGGTTGCCCAGAGCAAGGGCTATCTCAGTAATTCTGCTTGGGATGTGGGGGTCGTCGAAGTCGCAAAGGGCCCGCAACCAACTTCAACTGGACGAAACGCATTTTCTGGCGCAATCAGGATTTTCACCAACGACCCAGTATTTGACAATGAATATGCATGGCGTGTTGGGTTCAGTAGTCTAACCGATGAATACAATACTGCTTTTATGATCAATCAGCAGCTCATTGAAGACGAATTGGCAATCAGAATCACCGGTGAATTGCGTGATGGAGATACACTTGTTCAAGTGAATGACCCCCGCATAATTTTGTATGACCCCAATGAATTACGCTACGAAAATTTACGCGGAAAAGTCAGGTATGCTCCGGCCGAGATAGAAGGACTAGACCTGCAGTTTACCTATGATTACGCAAGCACAAGGGATGAGTATGCACCTGTGATCGAATTCGGGAACCAGCCAGATCAGTTGTTTATTAACAATTCCCTTGGGTTCGGCGGATATGATATTACTGAAACGGAGCGATACATTGGGGAAGCCAGCTATGAGTTTTCTGAGAATCTAGAACTCTTTCTACGAGGGTCACAGTTAAGCTCAAATTTGGAAAACCCCTTTCCTGGAACGATTATTCCAGGCTTTAGACCATTCGGTGCAGTATTATTTTCAACTGAAGAAACGGAATATGAGGGGTATTTACAATTCAACGATCTTGGACTTGTTTCAAAGGGTGTTTTTGGTGTCGTTCATACGGATTCCAGTGATGTCGTCGGTAGTAACACTAACTTTGCGGCCCTTGTCGGACAGAGCCCGTTCCTCATAGATGTCGATGGCGAGGCTACGACTACCGGTATCTATGGTGAGGTTGAATTGGATTTAGGAGAGATTTCGGAGCTTGCAGGCGTGACGCTTATTGCCGGCGCGCGTTATGAAATGGATGACCGCAGCCGTTCTGTATTAGCGGACAACAGTCTACAGTCCAACAGAAGATTCGAAGAAAATATATTCTTACCCAAACTTGGTGTAAAATATAATCCGACGAGTGATTTTGAGGTTGGCTATACATACAGCGAAGCTTACAGGCCAGGTGGCGTTGAAGTGGACTTAGTATCAGGTTTTGTCTTCCCCATAGGGGTGCAAAACGTCCTTGGTGTTGCTGAGTTCACGAAAGAAACTATCCAAAACCATGAAATTCATCTGAAATCATCTCTAATGGATGGCCAACTTAATTTTGGTGCTACTGCATTTTACTATATTTATGAAGATGCTCAGGTATCTGGTGCATCGGCTGTGCCAAGTGCATTCCCCGGATTTTTCCTAACCGGTAACATTCCAGAAGCAATCGGACAAGGTGTCGAACTGAGTGTCGATTATCAAAATGATATGGGTTTGAGTATGAATGCGAGTGTGGGCTGGCTTGATACAGAGATCACAAATGCAGGACCTGTAGCAGCAGCATTCCAGGGAGCGAGTTTACCGAATGCACCAGAGTTTTCTGCTGCATTTGGAATAAACTACCAGCACAGTGATGGTTGGAACGTCGGCGTAACCGTTCGTTTCGTGGACGATATGGTCAATAGGTTAGGCGTGACTCCCATTGATTCTTACACCGTGGTTGATATTGCCGCTGGATTTGATTTCGAAGGGTTAAACGGATCTGACATGCGTCTTGATCTTTCGGTCAACAACGTGTTTGACGAAGCATATTTGGTTGAAAACGCTGATCTCCGTGACATTGTTGGTCGACCTAGGGAAGGTCGGATAACCCTGACATCGCGCCTCTAGAATAAAGGAGAGCGCCATGCCTTTTTTCCATTGCGCCCTTCTCTTTACGTTATCCGTAAGTCAGTTCCTACCGTTGGCATTTTGTGTCATGGCTTTGCCAACAATTTTGCTGGTTCAGGGTGTGCCACTGGAACAACTTAGTCTGATTTATTTGGTAGGGGTAGTCTGGGTTATAAAGTTCCTCTGGGCGCCATATATTGACCGCATAAGCTTTGGTAGATTTGGCCACTACAAGCCTTGGTTACTTATTTCTCAGACATTATTGGTAGGGACCACAATTCTGTTTATCCTCGTAGGGGATGTGACCAACTTCCATCTTATGCTTGTTCTAGCAACAATTATGAGCGTCTTTGCCTCGATGCAGGACATTGCTGTTGATGCAGTAGCCTGCCGTCTGATACCGGAAAATCAACGCGGTCTTGGGAGCGCAATCCAGTTCTCTGGCAATTTGGTTTCCACTATTCTGGGCGGTGGTGTTGTACTGGTACTATATGAGCACATTGGCTGGCAGTCGTGCCTTTGGGTGATCACTGCAGCAGTTGCAGCGGTTATTGTCATAATTATGTGGTTCGATGAACGCGATATCGAGCTGGCAAAAGACATCGAAGTTAATAGACCCAGCTTTTCAAGGCTGTTTTCCTTTTGGGTTCAGCCGCAAATGGGAATTTGGGCTGTCCTTCTAATTCTCCTTCCCATGAGCATCACGATAGTCTGGTCATTGGCTAGCCCAATCCTCATAAATCGTGACTGGGCTCCTGGTGAAATTGGTATTTTACTGCATATCGTGGCGCCCATAATCGGTGTGGTTGTTACTTTTGGCTTTGGCTATCTGCTGAACAATTTTGACAAATGGCTGGTAATTGCATCTGTGCCTATTTTGCAAGCGGTCGCAATCTTTTCGCTTTATCACTTCATCGATCTGCAACTTTCGATGTATGGCATTATGATTGCGTTATTGTTGGTCTATTGTCTGGACATCGGTCTTTTCGTAATTTTGAATGCATTCAAACTAGAATATTCAGGAGCTGGAACCGAAGGAACTGATTTTACTGTACAAAATAGTCTTCACGGCCTCGCGGCATTTTCTGCTGCTGCCGCTGCACTTTACTTTGCCGAAAAAATAGGATTTTCCAATTTGATCCTGATAGCAATTTGCTTGTCGATTTTTTCTGGTTTGTTTCTATACGGAACGATCATCTTTAAACCGGCAAACACAAAAAAGCAGAGTTCAAATTTAGGTACTTAGATCGTGCAGTTGCAACTGCAGATACAAACGGTTCCAGTCTGGTGTTATCCAATTGGATATCTCCGCCGCCTGGTCCTACCCTATTTCAAATACTGTATATGGGGCGCGCATCAGTTTTGATGGGTTTGTCAAAACGCTGGATTATGTCGATTTTCTCAACACCACGCAACTAAAGACCGGTAAAATCATTCGCCTGGATTTGCTAGAATATATTTCGTTCAAAAAGACGTTCTAAAAGTGTGCAGACATTGTATCTATTGGTTTTTGAAGCGGTGGCGCAAATTTAGTTAGTTCAATGCCTTCCACTGCCGTTTTGTATTCTTCTAATGTTGGCGTTCTTCCAAGTATCGCAGAAAGAACAACTACTGGGGTAGATGCCAGAAGTGACTCTCCCTTTTTCTCACTGGAGTCTGCGACTACTCGACCTTGGAAGAGACGTGTAGACGTAGCAAGGACTGTATCACCATTTTCAGCTTTTTCTTGATTGCCCATACAAAGATTACAACCAGGTCGTTCCAAATACAGAATATTATCATATTCGGTTCTTGCCTCACGCTTAGGCGAAGTGTCGTCAAACTCAAAACCAGAATATTTTTGCAAAATTGACCAGTCGCCTTCTGTCTTCAGCTCGTCAATAATATTATAGGTTGGTGCTGCAACGACCAAAGGCGCTTTGAACTCAACTTTTCCATAGGCATTTTCCAAGTTGCGCAGCATTTGGGCGACAATCTTCACATCACCTTTGTGGACCATGCACGAGCCAACAAATCCCAGATCGACCTCTTTTTCGGCATTGTAAAAAGAAATTGGTCTGATCGTATCGTGGGTATAGCGTTTAGAAACGTCGATATTGTTGACGTCCGGATCTGCAATCATGGGCTCGTCGATTTCGTCAAGATTGACAACCACTTCAGCGAAATATTTCGCATTTGCATCCGGTGCCAAAGCCGGTTTTTCACCCGTTTTGATTTCCTGAATACGCTGATCGGCAATGTCTATAAGGCCTTGAAGCATGCGACTGTCGTTCTCCATGCCTTTCTCGATCATAATCTCGATGCGTGACTTGGCAATTTCCAATGATTCAATCAAAGTAGCATCTTGGGAAATACAGATAGACGCCTTGGCTTTCATTTCAGCCGTCCAGTCGGTGAAGGTAAAGGCCTGATCTGCCAAAAGCGTGCCAATGTGAACTTCGATGACCCGACCCTGAAAAACGTTATCACCGAACTGGTCCAGCATCTGCGCTTGCGTTGCATGTACCACGTCGCGAAAGTCCATATGGCTCGCCATTTCGCCTTTGAAAGTAACTTTCACCGATTCTGGGATTGGCATATTTGCTTCACCAGTCGCTAAGGCAAGCGCCACGGTACCGGAATCAGCACCAAAAGCCACGCCTTTGGACATTCTGGTGTGGCTGTCACCGCCAATGATAATTGCCCAATCGTCAACCGTAATGTCATTCAGGACCTTGTGGATCACATCGGTCATTGCATGATAAACGCCCTTTGGGTCTCGGGCAGTAATAAGCCCAAATTTATGCATAAACGCCATCAATCGAGGGGTGTTGGCCTGCGCTTTCAAATCCCAAACAGAGGCCGTATGGCAACCCGATTGATAAGCGCCATCGACGGTTGGAGAAAGAACCGTTGCAGCCATAGCCTCCAGTTCCTGTGAGGTCATCAGACCGGTAGTATCTTGCGAACCTACAATATTTACTTTGACCCGGACATCTGAACCGGCGTGCAGCACTGCGCCCGACGCTACACCCAAGGCGTTTTTATTGAAAATCTTTTCAACGCCTGTCAGGCCTTGTCCTTTGTGGGAAACCTCTTTTGATGGCGCAAATGCGGATTTCAACTCAATGCCGAGTGCCTCGCAGGCAGTTGCTTGTAGCTTTTTACCGAAAACAATTGCGTATGAACCACCCGCACGCATGAACTCCAATTTTTGCGGGGTGAAAGATGATGCTAAGTCAGCAAGTTCTTCGCCATCGTTTTCGCTATAAAGTTTCTTCTTCTTGGTGTTGATCTTGAGCACAGTGCCGGTTTCTACAGAGTATTTCTGTTCAAGCACCACATTACCATCATTGTTCAGAATTGGCTTACCGTCTGAACCCAATTTCTTTACCCAGTTTTTCAAATCGACGCCGATGCCACCAGTAACGCCAACGGTGGTTAAGAAAATCGGCGAAATGCCATTTGTACCCGCAACAACCGGAGCGATATTGACGAATGGCACATAGGGACTTGCTTGTTTACCCGTCCAAAGTGCCACATTGTTGACGCCAGACATGCGTGACGAACCAACACCCATTGTGCCTTTTTCAGCAATCAGCATAACCTGTTTGCCTGGGTGTTGAAGCTTTAACGCTTCTATTTCCTTTTGGCCCTGTTCGGAAATCATACATTTCCCGTGTAATTCACGGTCGGAACGTGAGTGTGCCTGATTGCCGGGGGAGAGCAGATCTGTAGAAATATCGCCCTCTGCTGCGATATAGGTTACAACGTCAACTTCTTCTTCAAATTCCGGCAGGCTGGTGAAGAATTCAGCCTTGGAATAACTTTCAAGGATTTGTTTTGCGAAACCGTTTCCGGCTGCAAGCGCGTCTTTGAGACGGTCCGTATCCGCATCATAGAGAAATACCTGGGTCTTCAAAACTGCGGCTGCTGCTTCAGCAATTGTCAAATCGTTGCCCAAAGCCAAATCAAGAAGAACTTCAATTGACGGGCCACCTTTCATGTGGCTCAGGAGTTCAAAAGCAAAGTCTTGAGTGATTTCTGAAACTATCGTTTCGCCAAGTATTATCTCTTTCAAAAATTGCGCTTTGATTCCAGCGGCGCTGGTCGTTCCTGGTAACGTGTTGTAGATCAGAAAATTAAGCGCATCCGCTCGATGTTCGCTTCCAGCATCTTTGATAAGATACGTCAGTTCACTTACCAACGCACCTTCGTCAATTGGCTTAGGGTTCAGCCCCTGTGTTTTACGATTGTCGATTTCGGCTAGATAGTCGCCATATAAACTCATAAAAATTCCGATAAACTGGGGTTGGCTTAACCGACCCACAAAATATTAGTTAAATAACTCTGTGGGCAATGCTCACTTATCATGTAGATATTCCATTCGAAAAGTGGTTTCAAGGTGGTAGCTATTTATTGCTGCCACAACAGCTCAAAGGTGGTGAATGAAACGTTTTATCTGGGAGATAATT
>JBCCBE010000081.1:0-15367 GCA_039814425.1 Pseudomonadota bacterium | reverse complement strand
GGGGTTCAAAATGGTGGTGTAATGCTGGGCATGATTATAGTTGCTGTGGCAGGTAGTGCCATTGGCGGCAGGCGGTTTGGCTCAATGCGAACCTGGGCAGTAGGTGGATGTTTGGCTTCCGCGGTTGCTTTCATTGGGCTTGCGATCGGCGCAGGATTTTCTCAGGACTGGCCTTTGCGGGCGAATGTATTTTTGCTGGGCATGGCAAACGGTGCTTTTGCCGTGGCTGCGATCGGCTCCATGATGGGACTTGCCAATTATGGCGAGGCTCAAAGAGAAGGCACCCGTATGGGTTTATGGGGGGCAGCTCAGGCAATTGCGTTCGGAATTGGCGGGTTTTTAGGAACTGTTGCTGTTGATTTGGCCCGGACGCTTCTTGGCACGCCGGTCACGGCCTACGCTAGCGTGTTTGTGTTAGAGGCTGTTTTGTTCACGATATCGGCAATGATTGCATGGCGTGTCGCGCCGACCGTAGCTTTGGGTGGTGAAAAAAAAGAAAATACCGGTCCGGTTACAGATAAAAATATCAGTAGTTTTCAGCCTGCGGAATAGATCAAGGAGCAAGCAAATGCAGCATTATGAAGTCGTTGTTGTTGGAGGTGGTCCCGCAGGTTCGACGGCCGCAGATGATCTTGCAAGAGCAGGTGTTCGTGTGCTGCTTTTGGATAAAGCAGGCCGCATAAAGCCGTGTGGCGGTGCAATCCCACCGCGCCTCATTCAGGATTTTTCAATTCCTGACCATCTTTTATGCGCAAAAATCCGATCAGCCCGCATGATCTCGCCAAAGAATAAAGCCGTTGATATGCCGATTGAAAATGGCTTTGTTGGAATGGTCAATCGGGAGACCTTCGATGAATGGTTACGTAAACGCGCTGTGGAAAATGGTGCTACTCGTTTAGATGCCTCGTTTGAAACTTTGGAACGGGATGAAGAGCAACGTCTGGTTGTCATCTGTCGAGATAAGGATGGTAACGAACAGCGGATTGGGGCCGATTATCTGGTCGGGGCCGATGGTGCTAAATCAAAAGTGCTCAAGCAGGGTCTGCCGAAAGTGAAGCCCGCACCCTATGTCTTTGCCTATCACGAAATAATAGATGCACCGGTTGATGATGGATCAGATACGGCAAAATACGATCCAATGCGTTGCGATGTATATTATCAGGGAAATCTGTCGCCTGATTTTTATGCGTGGGTTTTCCCGCACGGCAAAACAGCCAGTGTTGGAGTAGGTTCTGCAAAGAAGGGTTTTTCTCTTCGAGGTGCGGTCGCGCAATTGCGTGCAGATGCGAATATAGAATCACAGGATCTAGTTCGCCATGAAGGTGCACCAATCCCGATGAAGCCAATCAAGCGTTGGGATAACAGGCGCGATATTATTGTAACAGGAGATGCGGCCGGTGTTGTGGCGCCTGCTTCAGGTGAAGGTATCTACTATGCTATGGCCAGTGGCCGCATGGTAGCAAAGTCAGTGTTGAATACGCTGGAAACAGGTGACTCCCGAAATCTTGCCGAGGCACGTAAAACTTTCATGAAAGAGCATGGGCGTGTATTTTGGGTTCTCGGTATGCTGCAATTTTTCTGGTATGGCGGCGACTATCGACGCGAACAGTTTGTCAAAATCTGCGAAGATAAAGATGTTCAACGCTTGACCTGGGAGAGCTATATGCACAAGCGATTGGTAAAGCGTGAGCCGATGGCTCATGTGCGTGTCTTTTTCAAAGATCTCGGTCATCTACTTGGATTTGCACGCACGTGAGCTCCCTGATTGATCTAGCAGTCAGCCCTGCAATGATGTTCATTCTACTAGCCGTTCTTGCAATTGAAGCGCTGTTTTTATTGATATACTGGCAAATGCATAGAACGGGATTGCCACCGCTTGAAGTTCTGTCTTTTCTGGGGGCTGGGGTTGGATTTAGCCTGGCTCTTGGCTTTTTAATACTTGGATCACCAGCCTATCTGGTCGCAGGAAGCTTGATCCTTGCGTTTGTATTCCACATTTTAGATCTGGCGTTACGCTGGCGCACGCAACATTCGAGGTAAACAAATTCCAATGCTACGTTCGAAAAAATTTGTGACAGGATTTCAGGCTAAACAAAGGTTTTATATCCATCGCCTTGAAATGCTAGGCTTTCACGATAGGTTCAGATTACGGAATCTATAAAATCGATTGAGGTAATTTACTGATTGGTTCCAAAGGGAGGATGATGAAAAATGAGATATAACGTGTTAAAAACTAGCCTGATTGCAACAGGAATGGTTATGGCGGTGACGACCGGTTCCTGGGCAGTGGATGGTGGAGATGCGACAAAAGGCGAATCCGTATTCAAACGCTGCATGAGCTGCCATATGGTCGGTGATGATGCTAAAAACAAAGTTGGGCCGGTGCTTAACAATGTATTTGGACGAGCAGCCGGTACATTTGAAGGCTATAAATACGGTAAGAGCATTGTGGCTGCCGGTGAGGCGAGCCTGGTTTGGGACGCAAACGAGATTTTTGAATATCTAGGCGATCCAAAAAAATATCTTCGCGCCAAACTTGAAGATAAAAAGGCCAAAAGCAAAATGTCTTTCAAGCTCAAGAAAGAAGAAGATCGCAAGGATGTTATTGCATATTTGAAAACATTCTCAGCTGAATCAGAAGCTGCAGAAGATGAAACTAGCGAAGAATCAAGTACAACAAACTAAGCTGGTTTAATCGTTTGAGAAATTTTAAGTGCCGGGCAATTTGCCCGGCTTTTTTTATTCTTTTTCTAGGTTGCTGGCCGGAAATTGGCGCTAATAAAAATTTGTTCGGCCGGTCTTGTTGTCAGCCGCGCAACTGGCCTGACTTTTTCTGGGTGGTGAACCTCAAAATCATATTTACGTATTAATCTTGCGAGTATGAGCGTTGCTTCAATGGTAGCAAAATTGGCACCTACACAGACACGCGGGCCAAGTCCAAACGGCATATAGGCATTGGGAATAATCTCTTTTTCACGCTCGGGTAAGAATCGTGCTGCATCAAAACAATCAGGGTTTGGCCAGTAATCCTGGTGGCGATGAATAGCCCAGGGTGCGATCATTACCATCGCCCCCTTCTTTATGCGGCGTCCCAAAATCGTTGTCGTTTCTGCTGCGACGCGAGGAATGAACGTAATCGGTGGATAAAGACGCAGTGCCTCCTTGAATACAGAAGTCGTGAAATGAAGCGCTCGGATGTGCTTGAATTCAATCTCATCTCCGTCCGTAATGGACTCGATTTCCTGGCGCATGCGTTCACGGATATCCTCGCGGATTGAAAGCACGTAGAAAGCCCAGGTAAGGGCACTCGCCGTTGTTTCATGACCCGCCAAAAAGAAAACGCCTAGTTGATCAATCAATTCCTTGCGGGAAAACCGGGTGCCGGTATTTTTGTCAGTTGCAACGATTATATCCGCTGCAATGTCCTGAAAGTCAGCGCCATCGCCTAGATGGCTATCGACAAGTTTTCCAAGATGGTTTCTTATGCGTTCACAGGCCTTCAGCACATTGTCAGGTTGAGCAATATGGCTCCATGGCTTGCTAAAAATCAGCTTGAGAATTTCCACATGCGCAACACTGCGTTCAAATTCAGCAAACGATTCGAAGACATCCTGCGCAATCTGAGACGCCAAAGGGGTCGAGAATACCGTTCGGCAGATAATGTCAGCAGTTAGTTCACTCATCGTAAAATCGAGGGAGAACCTGCGGCCTGACTCTATTTGATCGTTAATCTTTTTTTCATATGAATCAATAGCCTGCTTCATAGACTGGAAGGCGCTAGAGAGTTTCATATGCGTAAATGCAGGCGCGATCATCGCTCTTTGTTTCCGCCACAAATCTCCGCTTGATACAAAAATCGAATCGCCGACAAGTGGTGCAAGCGCCCCTACCATGAGATCATTTTTGGGGTAAATGTCCGTTGGGTCGGTCAAGATTTGGCGTATCGCGGTTGCATCATTGATGATGATGATTGAACGGCGTGAGTAGCCCAAGTTACCAATTTTTGCCGTGTAGGCGTGTTTTGGTAACAGACCGATCAGGTTGCTGTCCCGGGTAATCGCTGCACGCAGCAAAGCTGCAAGCGGACCCAAGGATTTTGGGCGTGGCGGGACAAATAATTCATAGGAACCCGATGGGGTGCTCTGTTTCGCCTGATTTAGCATCATGTCAGATTACATGGACAAAAAAATATGTCTATATCATTGACAATATTGATTAGAATACGGAAAATTTCGCCAGAAGGGACTTTGATTTATGGTTGTGGAACTGTTCCATATTCTAGTGATTTGCCACATTGTTACAGGTGCAATCGGGTTGGTTGCTTTCTGGGTCCCTATTGCAAGTCAGAAAGGTGGCGGGCTGCATGTTCGTGTCGGTAGAGTGTTCACCCTATGTATGATCGCAACCGGATTAATAGCAGTTGGCATTTCTACAACTACATTGCTTGAACCTTTGACCACGCATACAGACCCCGCACTGAATGGCGACGCAGCGTTGGTTCGGGGAATTTTTGGCTGGATGATGCAATACTTAGCTGTGTTGACCGTAAACCTTGCATGGTTTGGTTGGCTAGCTGCAATTAACAAGCGAGATCATGCGCGTAACTGGGAGTGGCGCAATCTTGTTTTGCAGGTGCTGTTATTGGTAACCGCAATCAATTGTTTTGTTCAGGGCCTGTTGATCAATCAGATTCTTATGATTGGTATTTCGTTTGTTGGGTTTGCGACTGTTGGAACAAACATGTGGTTTCTATTGAAGAAAAAACCTGGCCCATTTGAATGGTTACTTGAACACATCAAGGCTCTGGTTGGCGCTGGAATATCTGTTTACACAGCGTTTTTAGCATTCGGCGCGGTACGCTTGATGCCGGAAATCGCGCTTAACCCCATATTATGGGCAATCCCGCTTGTGACCGGTGTTTCCATGATTATCTACCACCAAAATAAAGTGCGGCGGCGCTATGGCAGACCAGGCAAACGTCAAAACCCTGCCAGACCCACCCAGCCGGCAGAGTAGGTTTAGTGAAACGACTTACTGCACTCTTAACGCTCGGTCGCTTGCCAAAAGCGCTTGATATTGCACAGAGCCTGAACCTTGCCGGGTGGCGTGTCATAATTGCTGAACCGTTCAGTCGACATCTGGCCGGTTCATCACGTCATGTTGAGAAGCAATTTACAGTCACTGCGCCCAATACAGATCAGGAAAAGTATCTCGATGAATTACTGGCGATCATCCGCCAAGAAGAGGTCTCGCTTATTGTACCGGTGTCGGAAGAAGCGCTTCATGTGAGCTTTATCGCCAGCAGGATTCCTGAAAATGTCCGCCTTTACTCTCCCGATCATGAAACGCTCCTTAAAATGCATAACAAGTGGGAGTTTTTTAAAATCGCAAGGCAAAATGGTCTTGCAGTTCCGGAAACAGAATTGCTGGGAACCGATAAGGCCACTCAACTTGCAAAGTCCGTCGACTATGTCATTAAGCCGACCAGCACATGCTCGGGGCAGGGCCTACAGCTTTGCAACCAGGGTGATCTGTTACCTGATATCCGAGAATTACCGCAAACTATCGTACAGCAAAAAATGCCAGGTGCATTGAAAAGTACGCTCTCGATTGCACATCAGGGCCGCGTTATAGGAACGGTTGTTTATCGTGCTGCAATTTTATCGGGAACGGTAGCAGTTGCATTCGAAAAACTGGATAATGAGATACGGATAACGCAGTGGATTAACTGTTTTGTTGAAGCACAGGATTATTCCGGGTTTATCGCATTTGATTTTATGGAAGATGAGACTGGCAATCCGCATGCCATAGAATGCAATCCTAGGGCGACAAGTGGTATTCATTTTATCAACCGTCAGGATATTGCCGGTGCAATTATAGCGCCGGAGAATCACTTTCAGTTAGGCCTACGACCCCATCCCTTTATGCAGCAATTCTGGCCGTGTCTTACAGAAACACAAGTTGCTTTTTTCAAGCGGGATCAGTTTCTACAAAAGTTGAAAATAATGTTTAAAGCCAAAGAAGTAAATTTTGCCTGGAATGACCCTTTGCCGGTCTGGCTCATGCCGTACACTTCCTGGGAGATCATGAAACGATCGTTTTTTAAAGGTGAAAGCTTTGGCGAGGCTTCTACCTTCGATGTCGGTTGGTATCACGATGCTTCTGAAACCGTTTGATTTTTCAAAGAGATGCTGAATGTAGCCTTTTTTGAGTGTTGCAATTTTGCTAAATTTTGGCTGTTAATGCCAAAATCAGTTATATTAACAGAGTTTTGTTTGCAAATTAGCTCTCAAACAGAATATAGATGAGTCGGCTTAGGCCAAGGCTTGCCAATAATTACAAAGAGACGGAAAACCGTCATGAAGATGCAGGGACTTTATATTTTCTTTATTACGCTTGCATTGTCAGTGGGCAGTGCAACGGCAGAGTCATTGCGCGATGCTGTGCGATCAGCAGTTACCGAGAACCCACGGGGTAAAGCGGATCGGGCTAATATTAGAGCAATTGCCAGCGAATTAGATGAAAGTCGCCGGTCGTTTGCTCCGCAGGTCGATTTGTTTGGCGATGCCGGAGTGCAAAAGAGAACCAGTCCAACCGCAAGTTCTGTTAATGGGAATGGCGATGAATTATTCTCGCGGGAAATAGGTGTGCGTGCCAGTTTTCTCTTGTTTGACGGATATGAACGCACAAATCAGGTTTACCGTAACGCTGCCCGTCTGGATGGGGCAACTTTCAGGCTTTTAACCACCGGCGAAACGTTAGCACTTAATACAGTAGAGGCATATGTGGATGTGGTTCGGCACAGAAATCTGGTCGCAGCCACAAAAAGTAATATTGCCCGGCATCAGGAAATTTTACGACAGATCCGGGAGCGTGTTTCAGGTGGCAAAGCACCCGCCAGTGATCGAATCCAGATTGAAGAACGAGTTTTTGCTGCTGAAGCGGTTGCTGCTCAAGTTGAAGTTGCCGCAAGAGATGCGGAAGCGAAATATGAACGTATTGTTGGAAATAAGCCACGCGGTAAAATGCATGTGCCGGCGGTTAAAAACCTGCCGAAGAGAAAAAACAATCTTGTCGCCAATGCGGTGCAGGGCAATTATGCTATTAAACAGGCAAACAAAAATGCCAGCCAATTCAGTTATGAACGCGAAATCGCAAAGGCTGGAAATATGCCGCGCTTGTCCCTAGATGGACGCGCTACTGCTGGCGAAGATCGCGATGGTACAAGCGGTGATGAAACTGACCTTTATGTGGGCCTTACATTATCCTGGCGGCTTTATGATGGCGGCATGACGATGGCGCGGGAGCGCACCCAGGCAGAACGCGAACTGGAAGCAGAATTTCAGCGTGATACTATAGTGCGCGATGTCACTGAATTGGCAGAACGGGCTTGGAACTCGTATAGTGGCGGTTTGAAACGTCAGGTCATTATACAACGTCAGCTCAATTCCAATCGAAAAATTGTGAATAGCTATCGCGAAGAATATGAACTTTCCAAACGAAGCCTTTTGGACGTTTTGGATGCTGAACGGGCGCGTTTTAACGCAAGCTTTCAGCTGATTAACGTTTCTGCTGCGGCACGGTTTTCTGCTTATAGAATGCTTGCTGCTATGAGCCGCCTTGCTCAGCATTTTGGTGTTTCTACTGGGGTTACTTCTGCTTCTTCTGATTATGAAGAACGCGTGACTAGCAGTCCTTCTGCGATATTCGACATTACAATCGAACCCCTTCAATAGTTGCAATCTAGACTTAACGGGGTTTTTTCGTATTAGTGAAAGCCCAATTAAGCATCTGTTTTGTATGGTAAATTATGCGCTTGCGCATGGACATATTTTTCGTTTACGAAAGTTATGCCGCCACCTTTAAGTGCCAAGCGCGTTCTGCTCTCTGGATTGTTCTTTGGTAAAACAGGAACCTGAACGTCCAATTATAAAAGTTCCGAGACTATGCGCTTTAAACCATGTGTGACGAATCGCATTGTTTTTAGGGTTTCGATGTGTTTGTTTTGCGATTGATAGAAGGTCCTTTCGTGACTTTCGTTTAATTGTAGGGCAACACGGAATTCAAAATGCTTAACCGGGTCGAAGAAGACTCCAAGCCGGGTTTAAACGCGGCAACTGCACCGAATGATAAAAGCAAACATGCTTTGCTTTCGATCGTGATGTGGTTTTGTAAACGGCATTCTACTTCTGTTACTAAAGAGGCGCTGATAAACCGCCTTCCTGATAATATTGAAATGCTTGGCTGGAGTTCCTTTGAACGCGCTTTCGAGGTAGTAGGCCTTAAGTCAGCAAAACGCACGGTTTCACTGGATGCAATAAGTCCGGCGGTTTTGCCCTGTCTAATACGCACTAAGAACGATGAGCTTTTGATCCTCAATCGGTTTTCCGAAAACGGTAAGGCGTGTGAGATAATTTCTTTTGATAATGGCGAAATATCAGAAGTACTGACCCTTGCAGAACTTTCAAAAAAGGTTTCAGGCGAAGTTTTACTGGTAACATCTGATGTCGACGCGCTTGCCGCTTTAAGGGATGCGAGTAGTCGTCGAAAAGATACATCAAGCCCGCATTGGTTTTGGCGATCAGTTCGCGAGTGCTGGTCTTCGCTATTACAGGTATTAGTGGCAGCGTTGTGCATAAATCTGCTTGGCCTTGCTTTACCGATATTCGTTATGAATGTTTATGATCGGGTAATCCCGTCGCTCGCGTTTATCACGTTGTGGACCCTGGCAGCTGGTGTGGTAATTGCCATGCTTCTCGATCTGCTTTTGAAGATGACGCGGACTTACGTTCTGGAGCGTACCGGGCGGCGGATTGATTTGGTTCTTGCATCCAAAATTTTTCGTCATGCGATGAATATCCGGCTTCTGGATCGCAATGGCGGTGCTGGAACGACGGCCAGCCAGATCCGTGACTTTGAAATGGTTCGGGAATTTTTTACCTCCAGCAGTTTTGTTGCGCTTGTGGATCTGCTGTTTATTGGTCTTTTTGTCGCTGTTTTGTGGATGATCGTAGGTCCAATCGCTGTTGTTCCGCTGCTCGCTGTGCCGCTAGTAATTATTATTGCGCTCTTGGCTCAAATCCCGATCGGTGCCTCAATTGAACGCATGCAGCAATTGTCGGGTAAAAAGCTTCTTGTACTAACAGAAACGTTGCTTGGTATCGAGACAGTTAAAAGCGTGAACGGCGAACCTGTTATGCAGCGCGAATGGGAAAATGCAATTGCTGCTTCTTCGCGGATCAGTACCAAAACGCGGTTCTGGTCAAACTTTGCGATCCACAGCACTATGTTTATTCAGCAGTCTGTGAGCGTGATTATTATTCTTTGGGGCGTATACCTGGTTTCTGACGGACAGATCACAATCGGTGGTTTGATTGCTGCTAATATTCTGGCGGGCAGGGTACTGGCACCGCTTGGCAATATATCACAGACTTTGGTTCGGGCGCAGCAGGCTGTTCGTTCACTAAATGCAACCGATCTCTATATGTCGCTGCCAAGTGAAAAGGACGGGGACTCAATTAGCGGATTGCAGGTTAGGAGTGGCGACATTCAATTTAAAAACGTCAGTCTTACCTATCCGGAAAGCCAGGTGCCTGCTCTGTCAAATTTATCGCTTGCCATTAAACCGGGAGAAGCGGTTGGCGTTGTCGGTCGGGTCGGGTCAGGCAAAACCACTGTGGGTAAATTACTATCAGGCTTAATTCAGCCGAGCGAAGGTATCATCCTAATTGATGGACACGAGGTTGGTCAGTATGACAGTTCCAGCCTGCGACATGCGGTTGGGTATCTGCCACAAGACCCGGATATGTTCACCGGTACAATTCTTGAAAATATTACAATTGGGAAACCAGACGCCACAGATGAAGAGATCAATCGGGCACTGTATTACTCCGGCATGGATTACTTCATTGCCGAAAACCCTGAAGGGTTAAAGCAATTTGTCGGTGAGAAGGGTAACCGGCTTTCTGGTGGCCAGCGACAGGCGATATCAATTGCAAGACTGATACTAAAAGAACCAAAGGTCCTGTTTTTGGATGAACCGACAAATTCAATGGACCAATCGACAGAGGGGCTTGTTACCAAGCGACTGTCTGAGCTGACCGCGCAGGGTGTTACCCTGATAATCTCAACCCATCGTCATTCTATCGCTACTATTCTCGACCGTTTGGTGGTTTTGGAAAAAGGACGCATCGTTATGAGTGGAGATAAGGATACAATCTTGAAAAAGATATCCACCGGTGAGAAGGGCAAGTCGTAATGTTTGGTGGCAATTTAGATGATGAATTTGTGAATACAGTCACAAAGGACATTCAACAGGTGAAGGGCTCATCTTCCTGGCCCCTACTACTGATTATTCTATTTGGGATTATTGTCTTTATCGTTTGGGCCTGGATAACGGAAATAGAAGAAGTAACCAGTGGTCAGGGGCGGGTTATTCCGTCGGGACAGTTGCAGGTCGTTCAAACCCTCGAGGGTGGTATCGTCCGCGATATACTGGTTTCGGAAGGTGATCTGGTCAAGGCAGGGCAAGTTTTAATCAAGATTGACGATACCGGCTTTTCATCGACGCTGGGTGAATTGCGAGAGCAGGAGAACGCACTGGTTGCTGAACGCTATCGCCTGCGTGCCGAAACCAAACTGAAAAATGAACTTGAAATTCCGCAAGAGTTTTTAGACCAAAATCAAGTTTCAGTGTTGGCGCAAAAAGGGGTGTTCCTTTCTCGGAAGAGACAATTGTCAAATGAACTTGAAGTTCTTGAAAACCGCTTGTTTCAGCGGCAATTTGAATTAGATGAATTAAAGGCACAAGAGGTCAAACTGGTGACTTCACTTGCACCCCTTGAAAAAGAAGCAGAGCTTACCCGCCGCATGGTTACTCGCGGCGTTGTACCAGAAATTGAAATGCTACGATTGGAAAGCAGACTTGCCGAACTACAAGGGGACTTGGCAATCAACAAAGCTGCACAACCGCGCGTTCTGGCAACCATAGAAGAGGCAAAGAACCTAAAAAATACCACATCCAATAATTACGTGGCTTTAGCTCAGGAGCGATTAGCCCGTCTTGAGGCAGAGCTGGCAGTGATTAAAGAAAGCCTCAAAGCGGCATCTGACCGGGTTTCGCGTTCTCAATTACGCTCGCCGGTAGCAGGCATTATCAATCGGATATCCGTCACAACAATTGGTGCAGTTGTCCAGCCTGCAAAAGACATTGTTGAGATTGTGCCAGTAGATGAAGGACTGTTGGTTGAAGTGAAAATTCGCCCCCAGGACGTTGCCTTCATCAAGCCCGAAGAGATCGCATCAGTTAAAATTACCGCTTATGACTATCTGATTTATGGCGATTTGAAAGGTAAAGTAAGCCGCATTGGCGCAGATACAGAAACAGATCAGGATGGCGAAGAGTTTTATCAAGTGATCGTTAAAACCGATAAAAACCATCTAGGAGAAGTGGATAAACCGCTGCCCATTATACCGGGCATGGTAGCTTCAGTAGATATCAAAACCGGTACGAATTCGGTATTTTCATCCCTAATGAAACCAGTCTTGCGCGCGAAAAAAGAAGCTTTGCGGTAAATCGGTATTGAGCAGCAAAGCTGCCAGGTAATTGGAATACATTAAAGCCAATCGGCCGCTTGAGCATTTTGTGCTAGTTCTCGCTAAAGTGCAGATAAATACGTTCTGCATAACTGGATCCCAAAAATCTTTTGAAATTTGTGAACATTTGGCTGGCTTGCCGTTCGGTTATTTTGCAGTATGGATTGGTGTGATTAGGGATTTCGTATCCAGAGGAGGAAAAGCAATGAAAAAGTTTACAGCAAAACTACTTGGGTTAAGTGCTGCTATTGCCATGTCGGCAGTTGCAAGCGTCAGCTTTGCTCAGGAAGTAACCTTGAAAATGCACCAGTTCCTGCCGCCGCAGGCAAATGTTCCGAAATTGGTTCTCGACGTTTGGGCGGAAAGCGTCGAAAAGGCTTCGGGTGGCCGTATTGAAGTTCAGCATTTTCCGTCCATGCAATTGGGGGGTAAACCGCCGGAACTAATGGATCAGGCAATTGACGGTGTTGCAGATATCGTCTGGACCGTGGTTGGCTATACGCCTGGCCGTTTCCCAAGAACTGAAGTGTTTGAGCTTCCATTTATGATGACAGATGCTGGTGCGGTTTCCCGTGCGTACTGGCAGATGTTTGAAAAACACATGAAAGACGACGATTTCAAAGATCTCAAAATTCTTGGAACATGGGTACATGGTCCAGGGCTTATTCATTCCAATAAGCCTATTCGTGAAGTTGCAGACCTCCAAGGTGTTAAAGTGCGTGGCGCATCGCGTACCGTAACTTCCTTGTTTGAAAACTTTGGTGCAACTTCGGTTGGCATGCCAGTGCCTGCGGTTCCTGAAGCACTTTCCAAAGGTGTAATTGATGCGACTACAATTCCATGGGAAGTAACTGCTGCTTTGAAAATTCCTGAGCTTGTGAAAAATCACACGGAATTTTCCAACAAGGCACTCTATACAGTTACGTTCGTTTTGGCGATGAACAAGGCAAAGTATGAAAGTCTTCCGGATGATCTCAAAAAGATTGTTGATGAAAACTCCGGTGAAGAATTTTCAGTCTTCGCAGGTGAAACCCAAGCTGGCGCTGATGGCCCTGCTAGAGAAAAAGCAGCAGCTGCTGGCAACAATATCATCACGTTGAGTGATGAAGAGGTGAGCAAATGGCGTGATGCGGCTCAGCCCGTTTACGACAAATGGATTGCTGATATGGATTCTCGCGGCATCGATGGCAACGCATTGATTGCCGAAGCGCAAGAGCTGATCAAAAAATATTCAAAGTAAATTGAAATAGTGGGCAGGATTGTTTCTTGCCCGCTTTTTGTTTTCAGAGCATACACCAGCACTACATCTCAAGAGCATATTTTCATCTTGACTGGGCGACCCATTGCATAATCTTATAAAAAAGACCGCGACTGCCTTTGCCCTTTTAGGTGGGATGGTGCTGGTGTGCTTGATTGCAATTACCTGCATATCTATCTGCGGGCGTATTCTGAATTCTCTGGGCCATTCGGAATTTGCATCTGCATACCTATCTTTTGCAACTCCGTTATTGAAATCCTTCGGTCCGGTAGTGGGAGATTTTGAACTGGTTGAAGCAGGTGTAGCTTTTGCGATCATGTCCTTCATTCCCCTGTGCCAGCTCAACCGGGCACACGCTGTTGTGGAAGTTGCTACCGGTATGCTTCCGATTTTTGCAAAGCGTTTAATGGCTTTTGTTTGGGAAGTTTTATTCGCTTTCGTATTCATCATAATCGCCTGGCGTCTATATGTCGGTACAACCGATAAGATGCGCTATGGAGAAACAACCTTCATGCTGCAATTCCCAACCTGGTGGGGATACGCGGCATGCACGGTTGCTGCTGTTGTTACCTGCGTCGTCGCCGTTTATTCGGTCTGGCTACATTTCGATGCGTTACGGACTTCCCGGTATGGTGACGAGGTTGCTTCATGAGTAGCCTGGACATTGGTATCTGGTCGATGCCCATCTTGCTATTTCTGATTTTCATGCGCATGCCGATTGGTTTGGCGATGTTGGTATGTGGTCTTGGCGGAACTATGATACTCACCGGTGGGGAAACCGTTGTTCTCGCTAAACTTAAGAATGAAACCTATTCTACGTTTTCAAATTATTCGCTTTCTATTGTGCCGCTCTTCTTGTTGATGGGTCAGTTTGCAACACTGGGTGGTATGTCCAGGTCTCTGTTCAAGGCGGCCGAAACATGGCTGGGTCACCGAAAGGGTGGCGTTGCGATGGCGTCAGTCGGAGCGTGTGCTGGATTCGGCGCGATATGCGGTTCTTCACTGGCAACCGCTGCAACCATGGGGCAGGTCGCCTTGCCGGAACTAAAACGATACGGCTATTCAGGCGGCCTATCAACTGCAACTCTTGCAGCCGGCGGCACACTTGGCATTTTAATCCCACCATCGGTTGTGCTGGTGATTTACGCGATCCTGACTGAGCAGAACATCGCCAAGCTTTTCCTTGCAGCCTTTGTTCCGGGTATTTTGGCGGCAATCGGTTATATGATCACGATTTCAATTGTCATGCGGCTTAACCCAGGTGATGCACAATTGCGCGAGCGGGTTCCATACCTTGAAAGATTTCGCGCCTTGTTAGAAGTTTGGCCAGTGCTACTCGTCTTTTTCCTTGTTGTGGGTGGAATTTATTTAGGTTGGTTTACGCCAACAGAAGCTGCAGCCATCGGCGCGGCAGGGACGGCGATCATTGCTCTTGCAAATGGCGGTCTGACCTTCGCGACACTCAAAGAAGCATTTTTAAAAACCGCTACAAACACAGCAATGATTTTTGTCATCGTATTGGGAGCCAGTTTTTACAATTCTTTTTTAGCGCTTTCGCAAGTGCCGCAGGAAATCTCAGGTTTTATTACAGAACAGGGCTATAATCCCTGGACTATTTTGATCATTATTTTATGTCTGTATCTGGTCTTTGGATGCGTGATGGATTCTTTATCCATGATCCTTCTAACTGTTCCGATCTTCTTTCCGATTATATCTGTTTTGGATTTTGGTCTTACCCCAGAAGAAACAGCGATTTGGTTTGGCATCCTGGTCCTGATAGTTGTCGAAGTCGGCTTGAT
This sequence comes from Pseudomonadota bacterium, assembly GCA_039814425.1. Classification (GTDB taxonomy): domain Bacteria; phylum Pseudomonadota; class Alphaproteobacteria; order Rhizobiales; family Rhizobiaceae; genus JAALLB01. The sequence goes on along the minus strand of JBCCBE010000081.1, from coordinate 715 downwards.
CACACCGCCGGTTGGTATGAACCTTTTTGTGATCAACGCCATGGATCCATCAACCCGGATCGTTGATACGTATCGATCGGTCTTTCCATTTGTCGCATCTGATATAATACGAACTGGAATTCTTGTAGCGTTTCCGGGAATTACCTTATTCCTGCTACGTTTGTTATAAGTGCCTATTGGGGGAGATCAGCCATGCCAAATCACAATGCATCCTACTATTTTTTGGATCGGCACCTTGAATCTGCAATAGGTCATAATACCGTATTCGTTGAGGCGGACGGGAAGAAACGCCAGATTACTTATGAAGCCCTCAGTAAAGAGAGCGGTAAGATGGTCGATTTTTATGCCCGTCACAGCGTCTCGCGGGAAACCCGCGCTGCGATGATTGTTCTCGATAAAATTGAGTTTCCTATCATCTTTTGGGGAAGCCTAAAGGCGGGCATTGTGCCGGTGGCGGTTAATACGCTTCTTTCAACAGATGTCTACGATACGATCTTAAGGGACAGTCGGGCAGAGGTCGTGTTTGTATCTGAGGAATTACTTCCGGTTGTTTCACCAGCGATTGAAGGAAATCCTTTTATAAAAAAGGTCTTTGTTATCGGTGATAGTCCCGGTGATTTTCTTAGCTTTCATGACGAACTTGCAAAATGCGAAGAGGGAGTAAGCATCTGGGTCTCTGCCGATGAATGTGCATTCTGGCTTTATTCGTCCGGTT
>JBCCBE010000165.1:0-2415 GCA_039814425.1 Pseudomonadota bacterium | reverse complement strand
TCAGCGCTTCCAACGCGAGCTTGGCCTTGAACTCTGGGTGATGTTGCTTCCGTTTCGACATCTCTGATCTCCTTCGTGGTGAAGATCAACAGACAACAAATCGCAGCTTACGTCAGTGTCCGAATTTCCGGGGGTAGCTCAGACAGCAGATAAAAAAGCGGCAAAGTACGCAAAATTCTGCGTAGAATGAACCGGATGAGATCACTACAATTGAACTGATAGCGCTTATGGAGAAATCCATGGGCGATGACATAACCAGATATTCCGAAAAAAACCAAACCGCAACACGGCCAGGAATATTCAGAATGTCCGGAATTATCTGCTGATAGCCAATAGTATGCCAGATAATAACGGCGCTGGCCATTATTCCACGTAGAATTACCGATATATCAATTTTCTTTGGCGTATCAATAATCACAAAATATCTCGCTTAAAAAGCTGTTTATTTTCTTAAATCAAGAAAAATACTTCTGAATATTTTAATTTATATTATTCACTTAGCGTCAATCGGCCTTTTACTGCGTTCTATTGATGCCAATGTATTTAATAGAACTACAATGATACCTACCAATGCCCACCACCAGTGCTGCCAGGCACCATGGCTGATGTAGGCTACGGTCCAAATGCCGACGATAAGAACGAGGGTTACCTTTTGTGTTAGCCCGTCGAACTTCAGAACCTTTCGGAAAAATAAGACCATCAGCACAGCCGTTAAAGCGATCCCAACAGCGCCCAGCTCATACCAGACTTGAATTGAAATATTGTGCGGGTGACCGTAGTTCAGCCCACGAAGTATTGCGGCGTTCGCCCCAGCATACACATCGGCTGCTGCATGGGCAGCTTGCATGCCACGACCAAACAACGGGGCATCGATTATCTGCATTGCGTGTGCCCACCAAATCTCAAGCCGCACAAATTGGTGAGGATGCCCGACCAGAGCCGCGGACCACGCTTCTAAAGTTGCCTGATCGATTAACTGATATAACAGCGCGACCATGATGGGCACCATTACGTGCGTTGCAACCAGACCGAAGGCAAGAAGCAGTACCAGCGATCGTGTCGGCAGCACACAAACCAACATGGTAGTCGCGCTCATCAGAAGGATCGCAAGCTGCGCCGATTCAGAATTTGAAGTGAAAGCTGCCGCCAAAACGATGGAAGCAATGGCAATATTGCCAACTAGACGAAGCTTTCCGCCTTTGACCAAAAACAGCAATGGCAGAAAAAGAACCACTGACACCGCGGCCCTGTTGAGGCGAAAGACGTCTTGAGACGCACCCAGGGCCCCGCGAATTGGACTGCCAAAACTGATCTCTGAAATGATAACGAGGCTGGCCGCAGCTATCGCGATCGCCAGGGACGTAGGGACCCAACCCAGCTGAATGGATTGTCGGGCCAAAACAAAGCAGCAAAACACCGTGGCACACACTGATACAGTAGTTTGCGCAAACGCGCCAAGCCCCCGCTCAAAGCTTGGCGTCCATAAAAGTGAGACCAGTCCCAAAAGCACAGTTGTAGCCACCAAGCCAACAACCACCCTTTCACGGCGAAGTGCACCAAGGGCAGCTTGCAAAGCCGTCTTGCGTTGCTGTGCAGACCACGAAATATTTGCGAACATAAGCACGTTGCAGGCCAACAACACCGGGAACGCAGCGTTTCTGGATAGCGCTGTGGCAATCGGCGTTGACATCACAAGTACCATCACAATGCCAGGGATCCAATTATGTGATGGTCGTCCCATCAATATCTTATTCAAGGCGGAGATACCCAAATGCTGCGAATTATTTCGATCTTCAATCACAACAAAACACCTGCTTCAACATTTTAATCTGGCCAATTGCGCCGCGGATGGTGTTGGCAGCGCCCTTCGGAAAGCTTCTGTCCGCTCGTGATATAGTTTGCGTTGTTGAGCTGCCTTTTTCAGGTTTTAGATGCTTGACGAAGGTTTGCCATCGCGGCACATGACGACCCATTTTAAACCGGATGATTGCGTTGCGTTCATCAAAACATACGCCAGCTTTAGCGAGTTATCCCTTGGCTCCCTGTCCCCTAGCATAAACGTCATCATGACGAATGACGTCGTCTTCACCAAAATAAGTCCCAGTCTGAACTTCGATAAGTGTCAGTGGAACTTTGCCAGGGTTCTCCATACGGTGGACTGCGCCCAAGGGGGATGTACACTGAATGGTTTTCCGTGAGCAGTTGAACGGCGTCGTCGACAGTCACCTTGGCTGTCCCTTCGACGACGAGCCAGTGCTCTGAACGATGGTGGTGGCTGTCCGTCATCAGGGTTTTTGGGAGCGATTGCGGCTTAGATTAAGCGAGAGATCAGCTCATCTGTTTCTGATGTTATGCGGCTTGATTGCGGTATTGCAAACGCCGCTGTTTGAACGTGTTTCGTTTGATCCTTTCGCG
>JBCCBE010000151.1:0-4057 GCA_039814425.1 Pseudomonadota bacterium | reverse complement strand
GGAAAAAGATACCGAACAATGTACGACAGCTGATGCTTGAGCTTGCATGTATGATGCATTGGTTATCAACGTGGATGAACAGAGCAAACAAGATAAGTACAAAGGGTTATACGCTTCTACCTCTCTTCAGACTTTCCGCTGCGTAATACTGGGCGCTTCTGGCGGTTTCGTGTTCAGAGCTTGATGTGGGCGGATGTGATTGTATTGTTTTAGCCACTGATTAATGACGGTTTGAGCTTGTGAGGTTGTGGTGAACCACTCCGCGTTGAGCATTTCTGCCTGTTCTTGATGCGCCATGATTGTGATGCAGTCTTGCTTAAACAACACTCTACCCAGGTTGCGATTTGTATACAGGTCTTTCGTCCGATACTACCTTCGACAAAATTGAAATCATTAAAAGTCGGTGCGAAATTATCCGTGCTGCCCCAGATTGCGGGTAAGCCTAGTCACCGCCAAATGTAGAAGAATAGAAAATACCCCAAGCGTTAAAAGGGCTGCAAACATCAGATCAGTTTTGGCGCGCCCGTTTGCAAGTAACATCAGATAGCCAAGACCGCGGGATGCGCCCACCCATTCCCCAATCACCGCACCAATGGGTGCGTAGACAGCGGCGAGGCGCAAGCCGGACGCAAGAGACGGCATCGCTGCTGGAATGCGGATATGCCACAAAATCCGTGCTGGGCTTGCCTGCATGGTTTTTGCAAGATCAAGAAAACCAGTTGGTGTACGCTGCAATCCGTCAAGAAATGCGGAAGTGACAGGAAAATATATTATCAGCACCGCCATCGCAATTTTTGACCATAGCCCGTATCCAAGCCAAAGCGTTAGGAGCGGTGCCAGCGCAAAAACCGGCAGTGCCTGCGTAAACACCAAAATAGGTTGCATGAGCAATCTTGCGCGTTCTGACGCTGCAAGCTGAATGGCAGTAATCATGCCAAGCACCGCGCCAATCGCCAAGCCCAGCAAGACTTCGATAGCGGTGATGGTTGCATGTTCTGCAATAATTTCGCGGCTGTCCCACCACGTTTCAGCCACTAATAGAGGCCCGGGCAGAATAAATTTTGGCAGGCCTGTAAGCGAGACAATTAGTTGCCAGACTGAAACAGCAAAAATTACTGCTATGATGCCGTAAACAAACCTCATGCAGCTTGCCCCAACAATTGCTTGAGGAGTGACGCCTGACATTCAAGTGTGGCAATTGCGTCAATCTTGCGTGGGATTTTTGCCCTTGGCGGCTTGACGAGTTCAATGCCAGATGACGAGAGCACGGCAACAGAATGGCTTAACCGCGCCGCTTCTGACGGATCGTGCGTTACCATCAAAACTGTGCGACCGGTTAAAAGCTCTACAGCCAAATCTTGCATCCGAGCGCGTGTTTGTGCGTCCAACGCAGAAAACGGTTCATCAAGTAGGATAATCGGTTTGTCTTCAAGAAGTGTTCTCGCAAGCGCCACCCGCTGACGTTGGCCACCAGAAAGTTGTGCCGGGTTTTTGTGGGCATGATCTGTGAGGTAAACCCGTTCCAGAATGGCATTCAATTGCTCGGTATCCGGCGTTTCGCCACGCAATTTTGCACCCAACATCACATTTCCCCGCACGCTTGTCCAGGGAAGCAGCAAATCACTCTGCGCCATATAAGCAACGCGGTTTGCGATCGATAAATCATCACTACAGCTAATTTCGCCGGTGAAATTCACAGCTGATTGAAGTCCTGCCAAAAGCCGCAATATGGTAGTTTTGCCCACGCCCGAACCGCCAAGCAAACACGTCCATTTACCGGGCGCAAGTTTAAGGGTCAGCGGGTCAAAAAGATGTTTGCCACCAATTGTGGCATGGCCGGAAATCGTGATGCCCGGCGATTTACTCAAGGCGTCAAACCCATCTGCCAAAAGCCGACTTCAAGCTCGGTTGCCATGCGGAATTTTTCACACAGTTTCGGCCAGCGCGGCGAGTTTATGTAATCTGAGCCGATGCGACGCTCAACAGACTCATCGACCAGCTTACCCGCAGCGATACATGTATCCTGATACTCATCGCTTGCGTAGGTGTTTATCCATTCCGCGTAAGTATCCGATGTCATTTCTTCTTTTAACCGCGAGCCAATTTCCCCATAACCCATCACGCATGGGGTGAGTGCCGCCAGCAAATCAAGGTAATCGCCGCTATAACCGGCCTCCAGCACATAGCGCGTGTAGGCAAGGTTGGCAGGCGCTTCCTGCGTTTCGAAAAGTTCCTGCTCACTAATACCCGCTTCCTTGCAGATACCCACATGGAGTTTGATTTCTTCCGAAATCAGTGCGCTCACCGTGCCGACTGCGCCAAGCATTTCATCATGGGTTTCTGCCTTCACAATCGCTAACGCCCATGCGCGCGAAAAATGCATCAGAAACACATAGTCCTGACGCAAATAATGCAGGAAAGCAGCTTCCGGCAACGAACCATTTTTTAACCCCTCAACAAACGCGTGGCGGGTATAATCCCACCAGCTTTCCGGGCAGGATGCGCGAAGTTCCGCAAAGACTTGTCCATAAAGATTGTTACTCATTGAGCCGTCACATCCACAACGATTTTCTCAACCGGATTTAGGCTGTCAATCATGCCACTATCTTTCAGGAACCTCTCAAACCGCTCATAACGGCCTGCGTCAAATCCGGCTGGGCGCAAGGCGAAACGCGGCAGCGTATCTTTCCACGCACGACGGTTCAATTCGTCCTGCAACTCCTTTGAAGTGCCGGAGAAGAGTTCCCAGCTTTTTTCCGGGTTATTGACGATGAATTGGGTTGCTTTTTCAGTTGCTGCAAGGAAGCGCTTTATCTTATGCTTATCCATGGTTTCCGGGTTCGCCACATAGATGAGTTCGTCATAAGTCGGCACACCCTCTTCTTCGATGAAGAAACACCGGCCTTTCACGCCCTCAATATCCATCTGGTTCAATTCAAAATTACGATAGGCGCCGATCACCGCATCTACCTGGCCCGACATAAGGGATGGGGAAAGGGAGAAATTCACATTGATGAGTTCGATATCATCGGTGGAAACACCATATTTGCCTAGCACTGCGTTTAGTACCGCTTCTTCAACACCCGCAACGGAGAAGCCGATTTTCTTACCCTTCAAATCCGCCGGTGTTTTAATCGGTCCATCATGCAAGACAAGCAGGCAGTTAAGCGGGGTAGCAACAAGCGTGCCTACACGCTTGAGCGGCAAACCCTCATGAATTTGCAAATGCAATTGCGGCTGGTAGGAAACGGCCAAATCACCCTTACCTGCAGCAACCAAACGCGGCGGGGCAGAAGGGTCTGCAGGCGGTACGATTTCTACTTCCAGTCCGACTTCTTCGAAATATCCCTTCTCCTGTGCCACCAATATCGGCCCGTGGTCCGGGTTGACAAACCAGTCCAACAGTACGGTCATCTTGTCGGCTGCTAGAACCGGAGAGGTAATCAGAAAAAATATGGTGAAAATAGCGTAACGCATCAATCATAAGCCTTGTAAATAAGTTAGGGGTGGGCCCCATCAATTAAGGCAATATCTGACTAAAGAGACGATATGAGTGATTAATACCGTTTCCTACGCCGGAATTGCCCGGATCAGGTTCAACGGGTTAACGTAAGCACGTCTCTCAGCCAATATAGGCACCCCGAGGCTACTTAAAGAAGTAACAACAACAAATATTACTGTCAATCTTGCTTCTACTAGGTAATGTTTCGGTGGCCTGTCCGCGACAAGGTTTGATTGCCTAATTTGGGCTTAATGCAGACCTACGGCAGTTCGACGGAACGGCTGCTTTTGGAAATTTTAACAAATAAATAGCACGATTTATTTGAGTTTTTTTCCGGCATATTGCTGTAATATTCATTCATTATAATTGTATTTGAAATTCCACAAATCTATTCTTGGAGGAATAACGCGTTTGCGAAATGATTTCGTGTGGGTATTTCCATTGTCTAAAATTCAAACACTGGAGGAATATTCATGAATTCAACGCCACCAACGTCCGTCATCCGCGATGGAAGCCGAAAAAGGAGACCTGCAAAAGTCTGTTAGCGAGCGCATT
>JBCCBE010000063.1:0-18361 GCA_039814425.1 Pseudomonadota bacterium | reverse complement strand
CGGAAATTGAGCTCATATGGCCATTCGACTTACGGGCTAAATTTCACAACCGAACCGCATAATTTCCGCCCAGCGGCGTTGCGCCGAGCTTGTGGAAAAAGCGGTTTGTTTTAGCGATGTGGATGCCGTTGGCAACGTTAAAGATCAGCATGTCCGCAGAATTAGCTTTGGCCCATTTGCTTACACCGCGGATTAGTTTTGACACCGCCCGCCCTCCAAGCAAGGTTTGCCTGGTTCTGACTTCTACATAAATTGCACTGACATTAGCCAGGAGCGTGCCTTCTGAAATGAAATGTTCCCCAATCGAGCAATGCAGCATGCCAATCATCCGACCATCCATTTCTGCACACAGCACCAGAGAATTACCTCCATCTTTCAGATACTTGTTGAACATGCCTGCAACCTTACTAACGCAAGCTGGTACTTTCTAAATCAACCTCACCAAACGCATTAGGAGATTTCTGCTTGCCTATTGCTGGGCTGGTGAACCCCCGAGATTGCTCTCGAGAGTTCGGTTTCTCGGCAAAGGATTAAGATTGTTTGCTTAACGCTTCAACCAACACATCGAGATTATGTTCAAACATCTTCTCATAGCTTGTTGCTGGTCCACCAAGTTCGGAAAGCGCGTCTGAGAATAGGCGCCCTCCAATTTCGATGCCGGTTTCCCGGGAAATCTGTTCAACCAGTGCTGAGCTGGTGATGTTTTCGACAAACAAAGCTCCGGCGCCAACTTTCTTTAGATGATCAATAAGTTCGGCAAGCTCTTTTGCAGATGGTTCAGCTTCCGTATCAATGCCAACGGGAGCAAGGAAGGTGAGATTGTATGCAGCTTCCAGATATCCAAATGCATCATGAGCGGTCACCACAGTTCTTTGATCTGAAGGCAAAGCTGCAAGTCTTTCGGTGGCACTACTATGTAGCGCTTCCAAACGCTTCGTATAAGCCTCTGCATTTGCCTTGTAAGTCGCCGCGTTACCGGGATCGACCTCAGACAGATGTTTCGCAATGTTTGCTACATATACCATACCGTTTGGCAGGCTATTCCATGCGTGAGGATCAAGTTCCCCATCAACTTTTACTTGAGTAACCCCTTTTGTTGCGACAAATACTTTTGCATCAGTACCAGAGTTTTCAATCAGTGTTTGTGACCAGGTTTCAAATCCCATGCCATTCACAAAGATGATATCCGCATCTGCAACAGCACGCGCATCGCTGGCATTGGGAGAATAGACATGCGCATCTGCATCTGGACCCACAATAGTGGTAATCTCAACTAAATCACCTGTAACCTGCCGCACCATATCACCCAGGATGGAAAAGCTTGCGACGGCTTTGATTTTATCCTGAGCTACCGCTGGGGCTGCCACGAGCACCATCACAGTGACAATAAGACTACTAAACAGTTTTTTCATTAGATCTTTCCTTTTGGTTTGAGTTGGTTGGTTTGGCAGATAGCCTGCCACGTCGAAACGAAATGAGATGCGCACGGAGGTAAAAACCTTGCGGAGCGCATATCAGACTTACAAAGAAAATTACGCCAGCAACCAGAACAATTGCCGGGCCGGAAGGAACTTCAGGCAGGTAAAAAGAAACGATCAAACCGATCCAGCAGCTCATTAGCGCAAACACGAACGTTAGAAGCAGATAAGCAGTAATCGTAGATGCCCAGTACCGCGCTGCAGTTGCTGGCAGGATCATCAGACCGACCGCCATCAATGTACCCAATGCCTTAAATGCACCGAGTAAATTGAGCACAACCAGAAACATGAACCACTGGGTTACAAGTCCCGGTCGCTTTGACTGGCTTTCAAAGAAGACAGGATCAATTGTGCTGGTGATAAGAGGCCGCAATATTAGTGCAAAAGAAACCAGTGTCACAGTGGCGGATGCGCCGATAAGCAGCAAAGTTTCGTCGTCAATACCCAGGATTGAACCAAACAAAAAGCTTTTAAGCGGCACCGCGGATCCCGCAGCTGAAAGAATGAAAATTCCAAGTGCAAGTGCGATGAGATAAAGAGAGGCAAGACTGGCATCTTCTCGAATAATCGTCATTCGCGCAAGAAGGCTAGTCAGAACCGCGACCGTAATTCCAGCAACCAAACCGCCTACAACCATAGATGCAACGGAAAGCCCAGCTACCACAAATGCAATCACTATACCTGGCACAATTGCGTGCGCCATCGCTTCACCCGCAAGCGAAAGACGTCTGAGAACAAGAAAAGCGCCTACAGGAGCGACCGAAAAACTCAGAACCATGGTTGCTGATAAAGCGCGAACCATAAAATCATATTCCAGAAACTCAAACATGGGGGCTCTCCGGATTGCTATACATCGCTTCAATCCAGCTGGCCTGGCTCTTGGAAAGATAGCCTTGGTTTATTAAAGCGCTCGGAGTGAGCGTTTCTTCAGGTTTGCCAAAAGTCGCTCGCCCCTCCCCCAGTAGAAGCGCCGAACCGCAATGTTGAAGGATTGCAGAAAGATCATGAAGAACCACAATTACCGAGCGACCTTCCGTAGCCCAGTCATCAATTAGTGTCAGTAATTCCGCTTCCGTTGTTTGATCAACTGCTGTGAACGGCTCATCGAGTAAGATCAGGGAAGCATCCTGTACCATTGTGCGTGCAAACAGCGCGCGCTGTAATTGTCCTGCAGACAGTTTGTATAGCGGCGCATCGGCAATACTATCAGTTCCAGTTCGCTCCAGTGCCGCATCAACTCTTGCCTGACAGTCACGATCAACGCGTCCAAGCATTCCCAAACCGGACCAAGCACCCATTGCCGCAAGATCACGAACCCGGATCGGAAAACGCCTATCAAAATCTGTCTGTTGCCCAAGATATGCGATTGTTTCCGGCTTGCCACTAGCCCAATTTAGGGCGCCTTCTAAAGGCTGCAAAATTCCTAGAAGTGTTTTTATAAGTGTAGATTTGCCTGACCCATTATGGCCAAGCACAGCCAGTACATCACCGTGTACAAGCTCAAATTCAACATCTTGAACGACAGGAACACCACTATAACCGAGCGTGAGTCCCGCCGTGGAAAGCACGGCAGACTGCACCATCAAATTGGCCTGTATTTAGGCGAAGATGGTGGCAGCGATAACGCACCATAAGATGGCGCAAGTAAAACCGACTACTACTAGATGATTTAGCGTGCTTGATGAAGTTAGGTTGAATTCTGTTCGGCTATTTGCCGAAGCGTTTTCCAAAGACATATACGACTCCCGAAGGGACACCCGCCCCGAACATGGGTTTTCATTATGCCTGGCAGGTCTTCTGGCTCGTGGTCATCGGATTTTACGTACTCGCCTTCCCAGGATTTCTCCCAGTGGCTTCTTATGAGCACACCCTACCACATACAGTTGCGGGTACAGCCCCGGATTTACCCCCTGATGGGTACAGCTCACCGGGTTCCCTATTAAGCTTCAGCCTTTGGCGTCTGAGCACCAAGCAAAATTATTTAGCTTTCGCTCGTCATCGAAGTCAAGAAAATTGTTTTAAGAGAAGATAATCACCTGAATTTGGCACAACCTGGCAATGATTGTGCTGCAAACTTCTACTTCACTGGTGCGCGTTATGCACAAATGAAATTCGCAACGATTGTAAAATCTTGCCAATTTGCAAAAATGGTTCTGACATTACTGCTAATTCTTGTCTGTACCGTCCCTATCCACTGCAATCTCATATTAACTAATGCGCGCTTTATTTTGAAGCATTAAAAAACCCGACTTGGTTCCCCAAGCCGGGTATTAAAGTTCTTAAGGAGTTTAGTATATTTAAGGCGTCCAATATTTGAACTGAAGTTTAGCAACCGCTTCATCAAACAGGCCACGCAGATCTATTAATGGCGCGCCGCGTTGCAAAACAGATGCTAATGTCACCAAATCAATTTCTTCCATAAAACAATCATGCTTGGCGGTCACGACAACCGCATCATAAGGGGCCTGTGTATCCAGTTTATCGATAATTACGGCACCACGACCACCCTCAAAATGATTGTCATCCGCAATCGGGTCAAAGGAGAAGACATCCGCGCCGCGTGCCCAAAGACTATCCATCATCGCAAATGACTTGGAATTGCGAATATCCGGACAGTTGTCTTTAAACGTGCGACCAAGAACAAGAACGCGCTTTCCGCGCAAATCCGTAGCTTCTTCGTCTAACATCTCATGAACTTTGTCAGCGATATAATGCACCGTCTGCTCGTTAACTGCCCGTGCCGATGCAACAATATCCATCGGAAGGCCCATGTTGCGCCCAGCATTAAGAAGGAAAAATGGGTCGATAGAAATACAGTGCCCACCAACTAGGCCCGGGAAATATTTATGAAAATTCCACTTTGAACCCGCTGCAGCAACAACGTCAGTCACCTTAATATCCATGGAATCAAACAACTGCATCATCTCGTTGATGAGAGCAATGTTTACATCACGTTGGGTATTTTCAAGAATTTTCGCGGCTTCAGCAACTTTAATCGAAGCTGCTTTAAAGAGGCCAGCCTTCACAACACGGCTGTATAAAACTTCAAGAAAATCTGCAACTTCAGGAGTTGAGCCAGAAACGATTTTTGCAATATCACCAACTCTGCGCATCTTTTCACCTGGAGAAACACGTTCCGGTGAGAAACCAACATAAAAGTCGACCCCCTCTTGCATTCCGGACACTTCTTCCAGAACTGGGATACACTTGTTTTCAGTAGTACCCGGATCAACCGTGCTTTCAAATACTACAACACATCCTGGCTTCATGTTCTGCGCGATGGATCGCGTTGCAGCAAGCACCGGACGATAGTCTGGACGATTTCCCTGCATTACAGGTGTCGGAACACATACTATGAGCACATCAGCATCCTGCAATGTTTCAACATTGCTAGTGTATTCCATATTGGTTTTTAAAATCTCGTCACGTGTCGCCATTCCTGTTGGATCATCACCACTGTTAAGTGCGGCTATACGTGATTCATCAATATCAAATCCGATAGTACGCGCATTATCAGCAAACCCAACCATAAGTGGCAGCCCAACATAACCAAGGCCAAGTACAGTAACGACAGCTGTATTAGGGTCTGGTAATTCTCTTTTCTGAACCAGTTTTAACGGCCGATTTAGCACGTCATCACGTGCGATTGGCATCGCGTTATTCATTGTTATTATACTCCCTGCTTATAAGGCGTTCTTGCTAATTTTTTTTTTGCCTTGGTCACAGTTCTAACGAAAACCCTCAAATATTCCGTCAATTCATACGGTAAATTCCGGGTAATATTTTGCGCCCATTTTTACCTATCTGAAAATGAATTGTTTACCCTAAATTACATCAAGATTTTGGTAACCAGTTTTGTTAGCCACACTTTAGCGCAGCCCATTTATGTTAGCGGTTGGGACGCTGATGGCGGGGCGCAATACCGTAATCAGTCATGCATATAAAAAGAAAGAGAATCGCATGATTGGACTAGCGGCGCTGGAATGGCTTTTTGCCATTTTAGTGTTAATCATATTCACGAACAGATATCTGTTCGGATCCATACTTCGCATGCTCGATAAGCGAACGAAGAAGGATTTTGGCACAGAACCTGAAATATGGCCCTCTGTGACGATCGTTACGCCTGTGTATAACGAAGGCCCAACGGTCATCAAAACTGCGGACAGTTTTGCTGAACTGGATTACCCAAAAGACAAGTTGAAAGTAATTTTCGTCGATGATGTTTCTACAGACGATACTTACCAACATCTTCTTACAGCACAAAAGAACCATCCCTGGATGCGCGTGGATCTCAATCCACATAACATGGGCAAGCGTCTTGGTATTAAAAGAGCTGTCTTGACGATTGAAACTGATTTGGTCATGTCGGTAGACTCAGATGTGATCGTTGAACCTGATGCACTTCGCAACATGGTAAAACATATGCATTCAACTGGTGTGGATGCTGTTGGCGGTTGTGTATTCGTTTCCAACGCAGATGAAAACTGGCTCACCCGCATGCAGGCGGTTAAATACTGGGTCGGATACATGTTCCTGAAGAACATTGAGAACACCTTCAACCACGTTATGTGTCTGTCCGGGTGCCTTACCTTATACAAACGCGAAGCATTGGTAGCTGTTGATGAGGATGTTGCTAATCGATATTTTCTTGGCGATGAAGTTAAATACGGCGAAGACCGCTACCTTACACGCAAACTCATAGAACGTGGTTTCACGACACGACTGACCTTTGACGCGCAGTGTTATACAAAAGCACCAGCGACATTTGCGAATTATCTTTCGCAACAATTGCGTTGGCGCAGGTCAAACATGATCGACCTGATCACTGCCATTCCAAACGTCAACAAATTCAATCCCTATGTAGCAATCCACTACATCGCAATGGGAATGTTGTTGCTGTTTTATCCATTGGTTCTGTTGGCAGAATTCATCCGTCTTGGATTTATGTTTCCTTTTATTTTACACGCGTTGTTGGCCTCGTGCTTCGGCATTGCCTACGAACTGAACAAACATAAAGTTCCTGAGATGGCGCGCACAAGCGGCATTTGGTTCATGGCGATGGCATTGATATTTCCAATCGTTTATTTGACCATGAACCCGCTAGCGCTCGCAACATTGGGCACTACGTCGTGGGAAACACGTGGTGCTAAAAAGAAAAAGGCGTCTTCATCCGCATGACCATCAGTTTGGTGCATACGGAGAACGCCCCGATCGAGACTGTGCAGCTTAAACGGATCCTTGTGATCGGTAAGGCTGCCCGTGGCATTGCAAATACGCTAACCCGCTCAACCCAGTCAGCAGAAGTATTTGCAGCAGGGAATGGACAGGAAGCTTTGAAATTCCTGCAGTCCGGCCCGTTTGATCATGTCCTTGTTGATAACCGCGACGACGGCACATTGGCTCTTACTATTCCGGCACTTGCAAGAGTGAAGACAATCGGCAAACTAACCATTCTTGCAGGACCACAATCCGCTGATACCATTTCCGCTATTCCGGGCGTAGAAACCGTTATTCGCGCACCATACAATCCAGCTGAAATCGCACATGCGCTTAACGTCAAATTGGTCGGAAACCGCGCCCAACGTCAAAACAAAAATAACCAGGCAAGTCAAAAAGAACCTGTTGAAATACCACAACCCCAAAGGGAGGTTGAAAGAGCCAGAGTAGATGAAAACCAAGAGGAGGACATGCGTCCCGTCTTCCTTAAAGTGCTATCTGCTCTGGCTCACTTAGTTCCTAACCTGACATCAATTCTGTCAACATTGTACAAGAATACTGCGCTGGTATTACTTGGTTCACTGTTTTTGGCTTTCATCAGTTACGGCGTCATGATTGCATACTTCCTGATTGCCAATGATTGGTCCACGCCTCTACAGCTGCAACGCGGACACGAAACGGTCATGAAAGCTGAGCGTGAACTTGGCCAACTTCAGGTAAAACGCAACCTGGTTCTTCAGCAACTTGCCGATGCAAAAGGCAAGGAGACCCTCGGTCAAAAAGATCTTGAGCGGGCAGCTATTCTGGCTCAGATCGTCGGTTCAACTCTTGATCAGGAAATCGAGAACCAGAAAGACAAGGAAGTTCTAGTTGAGGATGATTTAGACGCGCTACTGGGCGTTCTGGATAGTTATGGCAACAAAACCAACCGTCAGAAAGAACGCGAGAGACTTCGTTCTGCCTTTAAGCGCCGTGTCATAACGCGTCGTACATTCCAGCAATCAATGTTGGAATTGTCGAAAATCGAAGAGAATATCGTCAACCTGAACGAACGAATTTCGATGAAGCAAAGCGGTCAGCGACTTGGCACACAATCCTCAACTTATCTCACTCAGTTAAGAGCACAACTGGATGGAGCCGCCGCCGGAACTATTATTGCAACAGGCAAAGCCGAGTTCATTCCGATCGCAAATCAGGTGATGGAAGTTCAGCAAATTCGCTCTGCCGCGAATGCAAATCTGTCAGAAGCAACAACAGCAAAAGTCACGCTACAAAACAGCATTTCAGTTTTGAACAATTCCATTGAGGAACTTGAAAAAACACCAATGATCCGCGCTTTGGAAAAACCTGTGAACGTGCTCTTTGTCCCTTATGACAATGCGAACGCATATGAGGCTGGTAAACCATTATACACATGCACCTTGGCAATTTTCTGGTGCAGCAAAGTGGGAACAGTCGGGGAAAGCCTTGGCGGTGAAATTACCACAACCCATCCATTCTTTGGAAAACCAATGAGAGGTCAGTTTGTCGAAGCAAACCTGACCGAGAAATCTGCAGCCCTAAAAGAGATTATTCATGTTGGAAGACCACCACTATTTTTCTAGAGCGCTGAAGCGCGTATTGCAGGCAGGGTTAGCTACGGCATTTCTGAGTGGCTGTTCTTTGTCGACTTATGAAAACAAGGAATGGTTCCAATCGGACAATCGTAACTTTTTTGAAAGTCTGAAAAAGACGCCGCAACAAAAGGACGGAGATAATGAAACTGCCGACCTGAATTCATATACCTCGGAAAGCCATGTTGCAGAAGTTCGTCCTGAAGTTGATGCAACAACAGGTGTACGGGTTAATACGCAATCGGCAACTGCGGTGAAGCCTTTTAAAATTGAACCAGAAAAGCTCTCCCGTATCGATATTGAAAATCATTCAGCTGCTTGTCGCTACTTGCGTAAATCTGCTGACAGTGAAGCAGTAATTATTGGATCCCCAACCTTGAGTGCATCCAGCGATGAGGATGGTTCAGGCTCCGTCTCCGTAGGTATGAATTTGCTTGATCTGCGCAAATCAGAATTGATCAGAGCCTCAGCAGACGCCAAATGTCGTTTACATGAGGCATCCAAAAAAATTGAAGCTACTTTGGGGCTCGGCGTCGAAGCAACAAGCTTTGAAAGAGCTTGGGCAAAGCAAGCCTATATCCGCGACCGTATTGGGCAAATGAACAGCATCAAGAGCAAAACGGAAAACTACGTTCAACTTGGTGTGCTCACAGCTCAAGATGCCAACAGAGTAAAACAGGGCATAGCGGAACTACGCAGCGAGATGGAACGGTTCAGAGCAGACGCGAACCAGCGACGAGACCTCCCTGCACTAAAATCAGAAGATGTTAGAAGCCGACATGGTGCTTTGATCGAAGCAACAAATGATCTTCAAAACATAGAGCGGGAAATTCGCACAAACGATGCTTTTGAGATGAGCCTGAGCGCTGGTTACCGCTACAATGACGAATTTAATGACGATCTACAACAAAGTGACGGTGCGGGCGGGTTTGTCCGTCTAAACGTAGGGATCCGTCTCGGTGCGCTGAGCGATAGAAGAAAACGACTAGAAGAAGAAGCTGCCGGTGCCCGGATCGATGCCATGTTCGAAGAAAATACAGGCACAGTCTGGAAAAGTGGTTTTTCTGAACGCGCAACAACCCGCGTGATCGCAAATCTGAAAAAGTCAGAATCAGAACTAACCAATGCTATTAACAGCACGAGAAACACGCTCTCCAAACTTGGTAACGAAGAAGATCCAGAAATCCTTCGCACACAATTGCTGGCCAAATTGGAACTGATCCGTATGGGGTCAAATCGCGCAGCGGTCCAGGCGGTCATAAAACAACTAAAAACCAATCAGAAAAACATTCGCGCGCTTTCGCAATAACCGTTCTTCGATCGAATGATTAGGTAATTTTTTGTTACGATAAGTTGCCGAACGACTTACCTTTCATCACCTTGGGCAACGTGAAGCGTTGAACTTGTATGACGATGCGGCAGACTTTTGCATAGCAAATCGGGATAGCAATGGTTATAGCTTTCGCGATAGATCCGCACCAACCTGTGAAACAGCATGCAGCATACACAACAATCTGATCAACCCGTCACCGCTGCGATGCTGGCAATCGGCGATGAATTACTGTCAGGGCGCACACGGGATAAAAATATTGGCCACCTTGCCAGTGTCATGACCTTGAAGGGCATTGATCTAAACGAGGTTCGCATCGTTTCCGATACACAGACAGCTATCATCGAAGCGTTAAATGCCCTGCGTACCCGCTATACCTATGTGTTTACTTCCGGTGGCATCGGCCCTACTCATGATGACATTACGGCAGATGCAGTTGCGGCCGCTTTTGATGTGCATATTGATCATGACCCGCGCGCAATGGCCATTCTAGAGGCGCACTACAAAGAACGCGAAATCGAATTCACGACTGCCAGAAAACGTATGGCACGAATTCCAAACGGCGCAGATCTAATTGAAAATCCGGTTTCGAAAGCACCTGGCTTTATTCTCGAAAACGTTCACGTCATGGCAGGCGTACCATCTATATTCCAAGCAATGCTGGATAGGGTTGAACCGACTTTGAAAAGCGGTATCAAAATGCTCTCGGTCAATATCGACTGCCCGTTCGGCGAAGGTGCTATTGGTGATGCACTTGCAGAAGTTCAAAAAACCCATCGTGACACGTCAATCGGGTCTTATCCGAAATATGATGGCGAAAAGTACTCAACACAGATTGTTGTTCGCAGTAGAGATGACACTGCGCTAAAACTGGCTGAAAAGGCTGTAGTCGTGATGTTGCAAACGCTTTCAGCTTAGAGACATTAAATCTGAGACCCAAATAGTTCGCAAAATTTTATTGTTTCTGTTTACCTGCGATTTACCCAAACAGATCAGAATATTCGAGTGAGTAATCGAGTATAATGATATGTTAAAGAAGTTTATAAGAAGCAAATTCGGCTCTGCGCCAATTGAATATGCTCTGATTGCAGGTATCATTGCTGCTGCGATGGTATCAGGAATAGCTGATGTCGAGGATGATAGTCAGAAGATGTACAGCGAACCTTCCTATCACTTTGAAGAAATCAGATAGAATTATTCTACTTGCCTATAGATTTTTATCATCCTGCCTACCACCGGCAGCGGTAATCATTGTATATACCTGACTACGGGATGGGTATGTTGAATAAACATATGCACAACGCGCTTGCCCATTGGTTCATGAATGGACTGAAAGCACCCGCTGATCCTGCCGCAGTAAGTGACCGGTTGGTTCATCTGGTGCAATGAATATACTCTTTTTTTCGCCATTTGTTGTAACGATCCATTAAATGAACATGAGCGGGCGTAATCGTTATTGCGCTCAATTTGAAAAATCCCTATTCCTGTCTGCATTTCTAGATAACCAGCAGGATTTCGATGTCGACAGCACCAACAAAAAGTTTTCCAGTTTCATGGGATCAATTTCATCGCGACAGCCGCGCACTTGCCTGGCGGCTTGCAGGCATTAGTGAAAAGAATGGTGAATGGAAGGCCATAATCTCTATCACGAGGGGTGGCTTGGTGCCCGCAGCTATTGTTGCGCGTGAATTGGGAGTACGAAAAATCGAAACGGTCTGTATTGCCTCCTATCATGAATACTCTGAACAGGGCGAACTCATCGTTTTGAAACGTATATCCGATGAGTTACTCAATGAGACGAATGGCGGAGAGATGGTTTTGGTCATTGATGACTTGGCAGATACCGGGGCAACGGCGCGAAAAGTACGTGAGATGTTGCCTAATTCTCATATCGCAACCGTGTATGCAAAACCCTCCGGAAAACCCACGGTCGATAGCTATGTTACCGAGGTCTCTCAGGACACCTGGATTTATTTCCCCTGGGATCTGCACCTTTCCTACTCTGCGCCAATTTCTGGCAAGAGTGATGCGTAAGCCTTAACTTGAAAAATCTAGATCCAAGCATTGCCATTGTATTAATGACCATCATGATCAACATGATGGGTGTGGGCCTGATGTGGCCAATTCTGCCAACGTTGGTCACGGAATTAACCGGGGAAAATGTTTCAAATGCCGCCGCGATATATGGTGCAACGGCCATCATTTTTTCCTTGATGCAATTTCTTTTTGCACCCTTGATGGGCGCCCTATCGGACCGCTTTGGCCGCAGACCCGTCATGCTAATTGCTTTGCTGGGCCTTGGCTTCGATACCCTCCTGATTGCATTTGCACCCTCCATACTTTGGGTTTTCATCGGTAGAGCCATGGGTGGAATTTTTGGCGCTACATACTCAATTGCAAGCGCATACATCGCAGATACGATGGCGGAAAAAGACCGCGCTGCGGGCTTTGGGATGATCGGTGCAGCCTTTGGCATCGGGTTTATTGTGGGTCCACTGGTCGGCGGATTTTTTGGTGAAATTGATACGCGGCTGCCGTTTTACATTGCAGCAGCACTTTCTTTTATCAATCTCATCCTTGGCTATTTCCTGCTGAAAGAAACCCTGCCGCCTGAAAAGCGGACAAACACTAGTCTTTGGAAGGCAAATCCGCTCGGCACGCTCGGCCTGATGACATCGAATTCGGTTCTGATCCTGCTGGGAATTACACTTTTGCTGGTCAACGCCATCCAGCGGGGAATGGAAACAGTCTGGGTTATCTTCACGCAGTATCAATACGGTTGGGGGTTGCAGGAAGCAGGTATTTCACTTGCGATCGTCGGCGCTTCCTACGTCGTCGTACAGGGTTTTCTTGTACGCCCGGTAATTGCTCGTTTTGGAGAGGTAAAAACCATAATCTATGGGTTTTTGCTGAGCGGCTTCATGTTTGTTATCTTAAGTTTCAATACATCCGGCCTGATAGGTTATATCGGCATCCTTCCCTATGTTGTCGGCTGGGGATGCGCTCAACCTGCGCTCCAATCCATCGGATCACGTCACGTTGCTGCAAATCAGCAAGGCCATTTGCAAGGCGCGCTGACAGCGGTAAGCGGCTTGGCCGCCATTGCCGGGCCTGCCCTTTCAACAATGAGCTTCTCGTTCTTCACCGCAGAGCGGGCACCTTTTGATTTTCCCGGTGCCTATTTTCTTTTCGGCGCGATCATATTCGTCATCGCCGCGCGGATCGGAAACGCCATCAGCCGTCATGATACAGCGAATTAACTTCAATACACATCTGCGTGAAATGTCGGTTTTTGCCTCCAGTTCGTCGTCATGATCAGCCATTTTACAGAATTACATATCTTGAAACCCGGTTAGCTGATGCGAAAATTTTTTATAACCTTCTTTGCAGTGTTTTCGATCCAGATTACCAGTCCCAGTGTAAACGCAAAAAGTCAGACTCCGGATTGCTTGAGCGGAAAAGAACCGTGTCAATTGGGGGATCGTTCCTATCATCTATTGCTACCGGACGATTGGGATAAAACTTCTCCCTTGCCGGTCTTGATGCATTTTCATGGGTGGGGTCGGCAAGGAAATGTGCCGGTCAATCACAAAGGCATCGGCGGTGCGACGCGCAAATCAGGTGTCTTGCTGGTTGCTCCCGACGGCTTGGGAAAGTCGTGGGATTTCTGGCGGCCAGGTTCACGTGACACAGGATTTGCAAAGGCGGTGTTGAATGATGTTGCGCGTAACTTTCCAATCGACCGGAAAAATCTAATGATCTCTGGCTATTCATGGGGCAGTTCAATGGCCTGGCGCTATTCTTGTGAGGCAGGTGATACGGTTTCTATATTACTGGGAATTTCGGGCACATTATACAATCAGGATGAAGAGTGCTTTACCGGCCCAGTCGAAGTCCGGCATGTGCATGGACTAGAAGATACAGTGATGGATTATCCTTATGGACCAAATGGCGAAGAAACCGGTCCGGTTCGTCTTTGGCAACGAACTAATCAATGCCAAAAAGTCCCAGACAAAACGTCTGTATGGAATACGTCCCAGGAATTCACACGTCATGAATGGATAGAATGCGGCTCTGGAAAATCGATCAAACTGGATATTCACAGCGGCGGACACTGGATCGCTAAAGGCTGGCTTTTCCAACAACTCAAGGAACTGCGTGACAATAATTTGTTAGGCAATTCCCAATAAGATCTTCAATAAGGGGGCATTCGAAGACTTTACAAACCAAATTTGTGAGTACGGAAATGAGCCCGATTGACCAATTGAAAAACGTCTACGATAACGCTTATGAGCGCCTCAAAGACAACCCGGACTTCAAAGTAGTAAACACTTTGAAACCCCTTCTTGAAGAACTGGAAAGCATGGTCCCCCGATCAAAAGTTGATCAGGAAATTTCTCAGGAAATCAAAGATGACATAGCCAACAAGCTTGAAGCAGCTGTTGCCGCCGAACTGCACGGTGACATTGCGCAAGTTCAGGCGTCAAGTAATACGATCACAATAGAAAACGGAACGCTCTCTATTGACCGAATGGCGGTGGTATAGGCCTGCGTGATCTATACCGCCTAACGGAACCGTATATTGTCTCGTGACAATTGATCGACGGAGGTTACCCCCATAAGTTTCATGTCCCGTTCAATTTCTGTGCGAAGGTTGCCTAGCGTTTTTTCAACACCGGGCTGGCCCGCAGCAGCAAGGGAATAAAGATACATCCGTCCACCCGAACAGGCTTTAGCGCCAACTGAAAGCGCTTTCAATACGTGTGTACCACGTTGAATGCCGCCTTCACAGATCACATCAATTTTGTCCCCTACCGCATCACAAATTTCTGCAAGTTGATCAAACGGTGCCCGCGAACCATCCAGTTGGCGTCCACCATGGTTAGAAACCATGATCCCAGTACAACCGATATCCACCGCACGCTTTGCATCCTCAACACTCATCACGCCCTTTAAAGCAAAGTGACCACCCCATTGAGCGCAAAGTTTTTCCGCATCTTTCCAGTTCATTGATTGGTCAAGCATCGAGGAGAAATAATTGCCAACAGATACCGCAACATTTGTGCCGGCATCCACATGCGAAGAAAGATGGGGCATATCAAATTTCTCTTTTGTGTAGAAATTCCATGCCCACTGAGGATGCAATGCAAAGGAAAGGACAGATGCAGGCGTCAAACGCGGCGGAGAGGTAAACCCAGTATGTAAATCACGCTCCCGGTTACCACCTGTGATCGTATCAACCGTCAAGGCCAATACGTTGAACTTCGCAGCTTTTGCACGCTCCAGAAGTGCGTCATTCAAACCCCTGTCTTTGTGAAAATAAAACTGGAACATTTTAGGGCCGTCGGTGATTTCGGAGATTTCTTCAACCGTTACAGTTGCAAGGGAAGAAACACCGAACATGGTACCGTATTTTTTTGCAGCCTTCGCTACCGCTCTTTCCCCGTCATGGTGGAAAAGACGTTGTAACGCTGTTGGAGCGCAATAAATTGGCATATCCAGTTTTTGACCCATAACCTCGACAGACATGTCGACATTTTCCACACCAGCCAGAACATTAGGTATTAGATCGACATCGTCAAAGGATGATGTATTGCGCTTATAGGTGATTTCATCATCTGCCGCCCCATCAATATAATGGAAAATAGGACCGGGCAGACGCTGTTTTGCAAGCAAGCGCATATCCTGAACGTTATGACAGTCTTTAAGTCTTCTGAACATAATTGGCTCCAAGTTCAAATTCACTTTTGGACTTGTGATTCACTTATGCGAGTTTTGCAAGTTCAAACACCTTTTCCATTTTGGAATAAATCTCAAAAACTTTCTCCTTAATGTCAATTCTTGTTACTGCGAGCGCATTTTAAAGCCACATTCTACAGGCGCAGCAAATGCGCAATCAAGTGACGCAAATTCGCATCTGGAACCATCGCTTTTTCGTTACAAGCCATAAAATTTGTGAAAATAACGGCATATACGTTAGCTCACTGGCCTTCGAGAATAATTGGGGAATGATAATGGCGACAATCGCAGAATTAAAATCACAGCGCGACCAAATTTTAGAAGTCACAGCCGGCGGTCCGCCTCAACGCACGCTCAACCAATTTTTTGGCGTGGGGCCAATAACAGACATCACCATAGATGAAGCAGACAGCCGTAAAATGCGCTTTGACTTTGAACGCTGGCTTGAAACAACGTACCGCAAGCTTGACGACAAGGGTAATGATGTTGGCGCATTTACTTCTGCTGAGATTGGCAGATCAATGCACCGGGGTTATCCTGCAGACGCAATTCTGCTCGACATGATGCGTGAAATTCATCGTTATTTCGGATTTCCAAAATCCAATAAGATGGCAGTCGGTCTTGGCGGTGGTCATTCCGGCTTTACGGTCTGCGCCATGCACATGATGAACGCAAACGACACATCCCAGCATGTTTATGTGGACACCCCTGCCCCGGAATCAGATTCCGCAGCAGCCGGCGGGTTTTTCCGCCAATCATGGGGCGCGCAATTGATTGAGATGCAGCGCTATGCCGAGAATGGTGATGAAAACCGGCTTCATTTTGCTGAAAATGAGGGGTCTATTCCTTCAGCAGATGCGATGCAGAAAATGGGCATCAAACTGTTTATTGGCGTCGGACATGAAACAACCGGCGCTACTACGTACACATTAGAAGACATCACCAATCTACTTGAATGGCTCGATC
This sequence comes from Pseudomonadota bacterium, assembly GCA_039814425.1. Classification (GTDB taxonomy): domain Bacteria; phylum Pseudomonadota; class Alphaproteobacteria; order Rhizobiales; family Rhizobiaceae; genus JAALLB01. The sequence continues at coordinate 2,018 of JBCCBE010000063.1, read as the reverse complement.
GTGACCCTGCAAATCACCACGCAGTGATTGACGCAACCTCAATGCTTGGTGCCATGCCCTGGTCAACAGATATCGTTGATGCGGTCACTACGAGATGTAATATGTTCATGCCGTTTCAAAAGGCGATTGGCGGCATATCCGGGTATTTCTGCTGGTCCATGACGCCAGCCTGTTTTGATCTGGTAGAGAAAAATCAGAAAGACCCTGCCTGGGCAATTCCAAGACAGCTGAAAATCGTGGTGCCAAAGGATCCCAAAAAACCACTTACTGGCGAAAAGACCGCAGCACTTGGACCGGTATTTGACCCGGAAGAATGCAAGATGCTTGGTGGTATCATAAATACTTATTCCACCCTTGCTTTTGCTGAAACCACATTTGGCCTGTTACGTTCAGAAAAACTGGTTGGTTCTGTTTCAGATATGAACGCTCGTTCTGTTGCAAATCGAAAGGCAATCAATCAATGGATTGCATCTGAGCCATTGCTTGAACTGGGGGTTGAAGAGGAAGAGCGCCGCGGCGCGGCTGTTACCCTTTTGAAGATCAATGATCAGGACATTACTGATGGTGACATGCACAACACGATCATTGCGCGATCAAAACAATTGCTTGGTTATGAAGGCCTGACCCATCCAAACGGCGAATATGAACCAGGCCTTGATGTGGCCCGTTACGTCAATGCATTCCCCGGCACGCCTGGCGACTACCGCGCCTGGATCGGCGGCATGCGCCAGGTTGACGATATTGTAGCACTTTTGGAGAACCTAAAATATTGCTACTTGCGGGCCAAACTGGTCACAATAGAAGAAGTGCTGGCCGCGCAAGGAGAAACCTTTGACGCTGCTGCAGGAGCTGGTGGTGGACGCGCTCGCATGGATCAGTCAGACAAGGCTTACAAAGTCTTGGTCGCAGATCTGATCGGATTGAAATTCGATGCTAGTGGCAATCCGGATCATTCAGAAGTAAAGGCTTATGTTCAGTCAAAAGGCGCTTCATTCCACGAAGGCCTTTGCGACGAGGGAACAGAATTAAGACCTGGCGTCCATTTCTTTTACCAACCGGACTTGAGCCGCGAAGATGAATTGCTGCCGATCACAGTAGATGGTCAATACGATGCAACTATTGTTGCTGCAACTTTCCTTCCCGCAGATTCAAAGTTCGAAGAAGGCGGCGTGCGCATTGGTGCAGGTACAGGTAATATGGGCTCTAACTCCTGGGGCGGGGGCAATGGCGATGGTGGTTCTGCACCACTGATGAACACGCCAAGCTTTAACAGCCGCGCTACCGCACAAATGGCTATGAAGGCTTTGTTAAAGGTGATGCCGGATATCGATGTGGGAACACTGCATAGCCGTGTCTGCGATGGTAATTTCGACACGGGTAAAAACCTCTGCGAGTATCCAACAGAAAAATTGGAGGGCAAAACCGTTGGTGTCATCGGGTTCGGCAATATCGGACGCGAAGTTGCATGTTTGGCAAAAGCGTTCGGCATGAATGTGCAGATCTATGCCCGCCCCCATCACAAAGACTGGATCGAGGCTGAAGGCTTTAGCTACGCAACGTCTCCAATTGAGGCTGCAAAAGGTGCAGATGTCCTTTCGCCACACACAGGTCTTGGCCCGTTTGATGCGGACAGTGGTAAATTTGCCAATGATTCCGTTGTCAACTCTGACGTTCTGAATGCGATGAATGATGGTGGTGTCATCATCAACTATGACCGCGGCGAAGTGGTAAACGCAGAAGCTCTAGATGCAGCTCTTGCAAGCGGCAAGATTAGTTATGCAGGAATTGATGCTGATCTGTTCAAAAATGCAGAAACCGGCGAACTGTCCGGACCAATGGTCCCGTATCTGGCATTGCAGAAAAAGCATGCAGGCAAACTGGAACTACTGCCACATGCAGCTGCGGATACAGAGCATGTCTCGCGCGTCGAAGGTGCCAAGCAGGCCGTTGATCAAATCATGAATTGCATTCAGTATAAATCAGTGACCAATCTCAAAGGGGATTTGCCGAAGGGTTAT
>JBCCBE010000046.1:0-24311 GCA_039814425.1 Pseudomonadota bacterium | reverse complement strand
CATACCCAACCGTATCACCGGCTTTCGCGTCTCGGATCTGCAAAATCCGCGCTTCGGCTTTAACGACCTGTTTTGATGGATTTGGCACATCGTTTGTCGCCTCTCCCCCATAAATCGAAATCCCGGGTCTGGTCAGGTCAACATGGTAGCCGCTTCCCAAAACAATTCCGGCACTATTGGCAAACGACTTCTGAAACCCTAAGAACTGATCCGCAATGCTCTGAAACCGAGCAAGCTGTGTTTCATTTAAAGGGTCAGCAGGTTCATCGCCACAAGCAAGATGAGACATGACCATAAAACCGCCAGTTGCCCTCAGCAATTCGGTGTCCTTTGCCAATGTTTCTGCCTCAGCAAGCGTCAGCCCGGACCGTGTCATACCGGTATCAACGTGAATAGCGCTGGGCGTTCCCGGCGCATTTTTTGCCCATAGCTGGATTTGCTCGATACTACAAAGAACCGGGATTAACTTGTTTGACAGGGTTTCAGCCAATGTCTCGGGGAATATCCCGTTCAAGACAAAGATCTTGGCATTGGGCAGGATAAGGCGGGTACGAATTCCCTCATCAACTGTTGCCACAAAGAAGGTATCACAACCGTTCATTGAAAGCGCCTCGACAACTGGCTCAATGCCAAGCCCATAGCCATTTGCCTTGACGACTGCAGAGGTTTTCGCCGTTCCGGATTTTATAGCCAGTTTCTGCCAATTTTCACACAACGCACTCAGATCAATGGAAAGGCGAGGGGCAGTGGCCATTGATTGTAAATCCTTTTGGAACTGAAACTCAGTTCTAATATGTTCTTGTTGTGTTCTTTGTCAACGTAGAATTGTTTTCACCAAGCCTTGAGACACTTATTCCATGCGGTCAGGTAAATATTGATCTTCAGCAAGATCGCTGAACCTGGTAAACTCAGCCTGGAACCCAAGTCTGGCAGTACCTGTCGGTCCGTGACGTTGTTTGGCGATGATTACATCTGCGCGTCCGCGAGCATTGCGCAGTTTTTCATCCCACTTGGCCCATTTATCACCCTCTGATTGATCCGGTTCAGAATTTAGCAGGTAGTATTCCTCACGAAACACAAACATGACCACATCTGCATCCTGCTCAATCGAACCTGACTCACGAAGGTCGGAAAGTTGCGGGCGTTTATCTTCCCGGCTTTCAACCTGACGGGATAACTGCGAAAGCGCAATGATCGGGATATTAAGTTCCTTGGCAAGTGCTTTCAGCCCGGTGGTTATTTCGGTTACTTCCTGAACCCGGTTGTCGCCGGCACGTTTTGAGCCTTGCATGAGCTGAATATAGTCGATGATCAAAACATCGAGGCCCTTTTGCCGTTTTAAACGACGCGCGCGCGCCGCCAATTGCGCAATCGAAATGCCGCCGGTTTCATCGATAAACAGTGGAACTTTCGACATGTGATTGACATAGGTAGTCAGTTTATCAAAATCTGCTTCGGTAATTTCACCACGGCGAATTTTAGAAGAAGACACTTCTGCCTGCTCGGAAATGATACGGGTTGCCAATTGTTCTGCTGACATTTCGAGTGAAAAGAAGCCGACCACGCCGCCTTCAAGAGATGAGAGCGATCCGTCTGCCTCAACGTCACTGACGTGCTTTTCGGCTATGTTATAGGCGATGTTTGTTGCAAGCGAGGTTTTGCCCATGCCAGGGCGTCCAGCAACAATGATCAGATCTGAGGGCTGTAATCCGCCCATGCGTTGATCAAGAGCACTGATTTCTGTGGCGATACCAGAAAGGCCGCCATCGCGTTGATAAGCAGCCGCAGCCATATCCAGCGCGATGTTCATCGCATTGCTGAACGATCCAAATCCGGTATCCGCGCCACCCTTTTCGGCAAGCTCAAACAGACGACGTTCGGCGTCTTCAATCTGAACAATGGGGGAGGTTTCAACCGGCGCATCATAGGCGATATTGACCATGTCTTCGCCGATCGTGATAAGATTGCGCCGCGTCGCAAGATCATGAATAGAGCGGCCATAATCTTCGGCATTAATTATCGATGTTGCATCTGCTGCGAGAAGTGCAAGATACTGGATCATGCTCATTTCGCCGACGGTTTGGTCGGTTGGAAGAAAAGTCTTGATAGTAACCGGATTAGCAGTCTTGTTCGCGCGGATCATATCCGCTGCAACTTTATAAATCTCGGAATGAATGGCGTTGTAAAAATGTGATGGCGCCAAAAAATCTGAAACGCGGTAATAGGCATCATTGTTCACAAGGATAGCGCCCAGGAGCGCTTTTTCCACGTCTACGTTTTGCGGGGCAGCGCGAAAGTTTGCTTCTTGTTTGCCAATTCTTGCTACGACATCCGCCATTATTTCATCTCACCTTTCCTTCCGCAAAGACAGGCTATCAGTCACAGACAATGCTGTTGATTCCAGAAATCATCTTGTCCTCACTACTCACAAGCGATTTCCACACAATAAAAATCTTTTTGATTTCACATTGACAGGAAATAGTGATTCTCATCGTGCGCCGTTCGAAAAGTATAACAAAAAAAGCGCAGCAAAAATGCCGCGCCTTTCGAAATTTTGTAAATTAGCTTGGTCGTATTGAACGAGTAGCCTAGCTAGCCGGAGTATCCTCATCCGCCTGTGCTTCTGAATCATCTTCTGAAAGCATTTCCGCTTCTGCATCGTCGGGATTTTCAAATACTTCAGACAGATCTACATCATCTGCTTCAAAATCGACTGCTTCATGTTCGAAATGGTCATCACGTGAAGTAAGGTCTTCGCCAGCTGCCTGACGCTCTGCCTCATCTTTAGACCGTGCCACGTTTACCGTGATTGAGACTGTCACTTCCGGGTGAAGAACTACTTCAAACTCATGCAAGCCAATCACCTTAATTGGTGTTGTCAGGTTAACCTGATTTCGGTTTACAGAATAACCAGCTTCAACAAGTGTCGCTGCGATATCTCTTGTAGAAACAGATCCGTAAAGCTGGCCGGTTTGGCCCGCTGAACGAATGACAACGTATTGGCTGCCATCAAGGTTTTCACTAACTTTTTCTGCTTCAGTTTTGCGTTCTTCGTTTCGCGCTTCCAGATCGGCACGCTGTGATTCAAAAAGTGCCTTGTTGGCATTGTTTGCGCGCAAGGCTTTGCCCTGTGGCAGGAGAAAGTTTCTGGCGTAACCAGCTTTAACCGATACTGTATCGCCCATTTGTCCTAGTCTTGCGATACGTTCCAGGAGAATAACATCCATTTGATTATCCTTTCGGGATTAAGTGTTTCCCGCCGCTGGCGGGTTTGTTGAGGGTTGGTTGAAACTACGGATCACACCGGGAACCGCCAGCAGATATAGCGGAATAAAAAACAGCACGATCAATAAATAAATGATGACAAGGGTGAAGAACCCAACTGGATTATTGCGAGCTCGCAAATGCATGCCGGCAAGGCCTACCAACGAAAACGCTACCAGCAAACTTCCTGCAAACACCGCTGCAATTGCCTGCAATCCACCACCGAGGAACATCGCCCCCAGCAGGCTGACAATCAAAATACCAATCGCAATTCTTGGCAACGAGGCGATTGAGATGATATCGTCTTTCGGCCTTGGCAATAAGCTTGAAGCCCGAGTGATCATAGCCGCTAATTGCAGGTTCACAATGTGAATGATGAGCCAGATACCAGCAAAGATAAAAGGCATTATCCGGAAAACAGATTCTGAAAGCTGCTTAACCTCTGTATCCGTTAATGGGGTAGAGGGCGGGAATTGCCTTAGATATTCATCAATTGCCTGAACAACCTGCGGACTTTGGGTGTAACTCTGATAGTCTGCAAAAAATCCTACGGCTGCTAATGCAAGCGCAAGAATGATTGCAAGATTGAAAAGCAATCTGGTAAGTGGATACCATTCCATCTGACCATCTTCCATCTCCTGGGCAAGATTTGCCTGATGACCAACAATGGAAGCAGGAATGGTAATCGCTAATCCGATAACGATAGCGGCTTGAGGCGAGATCAGGGTAGCACTGGCTAAAATAGCGATGATTGACGCTGCAACACCGGCCTGGGTTCCCCAAGCCAATGCAGCCACATAAATTGGAAGCGCACTCAAAACCAAAACAGGAGACGCAGCCGCGCCTGCATATATTGCGGAATAAACCGCAATCACAGAAGCAAGTCCCGCCAAAGCGGCTATCATCAAGATTTTGACATTTGACATGCGCTGTCCTGTTGCCGGTGATCCGGACAGTTAGGGACTAAAACAGTCCCAGCTTGGTTTCATTTTGCCCGCTCCAGGGGCTGGTTCCGGTGATCCGGAAAGGAGGGCGATCAATCTATAATTTAATCGCCCAACTTTTTAATTATTCTGGCAAAAGCTGATGCGTTTCAGCTTTCGACCAGGGTCAGCCAATCACATAAGGCAGTAGACCCAGAAAACGCGCCCGTTTAATTGCTTGCGCAAGTTCACGTTGTTTTTTGTGACTGACTGCAGAAATGCGGGAAGGAACAATTTTGCCCCGCTCTGATACGTATCGCTGTAGTAGTTTTGTGTCTTTGTAATCGATTTTTGGCGCGTTGGGGCCTGAAAACGGGCAGGATTTGCGACGACGATTAAATGGGCGGCGACCGCCTGAAGATGATGCTATAGCCATTGCTTTATCCTTAAATTACTCGCTGTTTTGCGATCCGCGTTCTTCACGGCGGCGCTCGTCACGTTCTGCTTTTTTCATCATTGCAGATGGACCTTCGTCATGTTCTTCAACGCGGATGGTCATGTAGCGCAAAATATCATCATGGATGCGCATCTGACGTTCCATTTCCGCAAGCGCAGAAGCCGGTGCATCAACGTTCATGTGAATATAGTGGCATTTCCGGTTCTTTTGGATGCGATAAGCAGCCGTACGCAGGCCCCAGTTTTCGAGCTTTGCAACTGATCCGCCGTTTTCTTCCAATATGCCCTTGAATTGATCTGCAAGCGCTTCTGCTTGTTGAGCAGAGATATCCTGGCGAGCCAGGAAAGTGTGTTCATAAAGTGCCATTAAGTGGCCTCTCATAGGAAGCGCAAAAATAAAGTTGCGCGATGTTTCACATAAGCAAACTCAAGTGAGAGGTTGCCTTTCTCAGTTATCAGCAAGTTGCGCAGAGCCTTCACGCCGCCTTTTTACAGCAATAAATGCTTGGAAAGGCGAAAGATTAAGCGGACGAGAGCGGAGACACGGACGGACGGAAATCCAATTCCTCATTTGAAACATCAAAGATAAGATACATCAAATGCCGAAGTTCAGCCACCAGCAAACTGTCTGATGAGAGGCGCTATAATCTTTTGCGGGAAAAAATGCAAGCGGTAACATGTACCAGTAGTGTCTCAGATTGAATTTCCGGTATGCGGAAAATGCGACGGTGTTGGGCTTTCTGGCATATTCTGATTGTCGTGCGGCATATCTGTTATCTGTTTCGTGCCAAAAGCGAAAATCATTGAACTCAAATCTGCATTACAGATTAGAATTCAATGTAGTCTTTTTCAAAGAACTGAGCTCAATCGGGAAATTCAAACTGTGTCACTACACAAAAATCTGATGTCCATGTCTAATTCATGACATTTACTACTTTAATGATATAATTGTACAAAGCTGAAAACCAGTGAGCTGAACCATGCGCGCAATTCTGTTTGTCTGTATTTTGTTTGCTTCTTTTTCGATTTCGAAAAGCGAGTTGAATGCATTTGAATTGAAGCCCTTTAAAGAGAGATTATTCAAATATCGCAAACCAATTGCGATAGAAGACAATGGCGATTTTCTGATCCTGCCTTACAATCCGAAATTGGATATCAACAAACGCGATGAACTTCCTGTTCGAAAAGTGAAGGGCAAATATGTTTCGTCACGCCCGACACGCAAGCAGATCGATACATCGATCACGGTTGACAATCGAACAATAACGCATTTTGCGGTGGGTGCATTGGGCGGCAATGCATCCATGACTGTCATTTTCCTGCATGGCCGCGATGGTAGCCGGCATCTTGGATTTTCTGATGAGAAATTTGGCGGAAATTTTAACCGCGTCAAAAACCTGATGTACAGAAATAATGGCATTTATATCAGCTCAGATTTTACGGATTTCAAAGATGAAGGCCGAAAGGAAATTACCGCGCTAATTTCCCACTACCGACCAAAGACAAACGGTAAGCTTGTGATTGCCTGCGGTTCGATGGGTAGCTTTTTGTGCTGGCGTTTGATGAAGAATAGTAAATCGAGTGGTATGATTGATGGCTACGTGATCATGGGAGGGTTTCCTGATCCTGATTATCTCAATTCCGGCAACTTGAAAATTCCGGCGGGAAAGCCACCGATCTATTTTGCCCATGGTGGGATCGATTATGTTTACAAATGGGAAGATGCTCACCGCTACTACAAAGCGTTACGACAAAAATCGCCTGGATATCCCGTGCGTCTGGCAGTCTTTGATGGCGGCAAACATGGTACGCCAGTTAGGATGATAGACTGGCGGATCGCGCTAAACTGGATTGGCAAACAACCATAATGATGTGATCGTTGCCGATTTCAGTCTTATTTACTGGAATATCAATTCTATTCCGCTGCCTGCAGTTTCGTAGGTTCTTCGCCGGCATGAAACGGTCTTGCCCAGTTTAATGAAGCGGCAAGGGCTTCTACGGAAGACCATATAACGCAAGAAATCTCGCATCCGTTTTCATCTGTAGTGGAGGAAATGACTTCCGGCTTTTCAGTATAAACGCCGAACAGATCAATGAACCTTGTTTCACAGACGGCGATGATAGATGAAATCCCGTTTTTAGCAGCAAAATCCAGAATTGATAACGTGAGAGCTAATGTCACCCGGTTGGCAAAGTTCTTGTTTCTTCCTGTGGTTTGGCTGTCGTCGACGCAGAACCGCGTTGCTTCCCAAATATTGGGTGACCTGAAATCATCAGGATCAGGTAGTAACTCACACCAGCAGGAGTGTAGTAAAGTCGGCCCGGTCGTAGGCGATACTCGAACCCCGCCCGCCGTGCAGTCATTTGCGGTATCAATGCTCAAGATGTAAATTGAATACCCGTCATCAAGAAAATCCCTTTCAGTCCCATCTGGATTTGGTGATACCCATCCGTACTCATCACAAAAAACTTTTTTCCTGAGTTTTAGATATTGGTGCACGTATCGGGCATATGTGTTTCGCTTGTCTGGAGTAACAAAGATAATCATGGCTTCATCCTCAGGTTAGCAGGGGCTAGGACGGTAAAATAAGATTATATACCTATACATATAATAAATACGAATTGAGTAATAGGAAAAAATACACATTATGCACTGCTAAATTGATCGATGCGCTAAAGGTGAATAAGCCGTCGTGCCTAAGATTTCAGCTGTTTATTAAATCTCAATAATTCCCAAAGAGATAGCCTTTGCAACCGCAGATGCACGATTAGCAGTACCAAGTTTAAACTTGGCACTTTTGAGGTGTCCAACGACAGTCCACTTGCCGATTTTCATTACCTCAGAAATTTCTTCATCAGTCTTACCCAGCGCAACCCAATACAGGCAGTTACTTTCCCGCTTTGTAAGCTTGTATTCATGCATCGGTTCTTTTTTGTAAATTTGCATATATCGTCTACTAAGCGCCGCTCCTAAAAGACGGAGTGTTTCCATCTTTGAATTACGAAAATCAAACCAGGTTTCATCATCATGTTCATAGCTAAAATGAGTAACGCCATACACATTGGCATTGATATGGTGAACCGATGAAATGCCATTATTGCCCAGCCCGTGCTCAGCAAACTGTTCAAATAAGTCAGCTGTTTTGCGCAGGCTGAACGCTTCTGACCAGTCCAAATAGAGAACGCTACGGTAGTCATGCGTTATGATTGGGTCAATTTCCATGTATTGGTTCTGAACATACCTGGTAACCCAGTCTATTGGATAGGTAATGATATGTTCCGTTTTGAATGGGGAAGATTTGTAGTCATATGCTGAGAAATTAACAAATTTAGCACCCGATTCTATCTTCACGTTCAATAATTCAGCTACTAAATCGCTATCCTGATCATTTGTTTTATTCGGAACAATAAATTGCGGAAATATCTTAATGTTATACATTTCACCTACGGGTAATATCCGTGCCATCGGTTTCCCGATCAACAAGTTGCAATATGATATTATATATAGTGAAACTTACTCAATGCGATTGCAGTAAATCATTTTTCCTGAAACTGAATTCCCCATCAGAAGCAATGATGATGTGGTCGGCAACATTTATGTCGAGATAAGAACCAACTTTGATGATATCATTGGTCATAAGAATATCGGGAATGCTGGGGTAACTCAAGCTTCCTGGATGATTGTGAACCAGGATAAGATGTTTTGAATTAAAGCGTAATCCCATCATCAGTAGTTCACGAATGCTGAATGCAACATGATTGACGGTGCCGCGGGCGATACACTCCTCACCAATCAGATGAAATGATTGATCGAGAAAAAGTACATATAATTGCTCCTGCTTTTGATCAAAGAGCCGTACCTTGAAGTATTCGAATACCGAATCAAGGTCTTGGAGAAGGGGGCGATTGGCAAGTGAGTTTTGTAGTATCGCGGCGAGTAAGTGTTTTAGCCTGCTAATTTCATTTATAAATTCTGGTCTGACGCTTTCAAACCGGAGCAATTCGAGTGCTTCTGCCGCCAGTAGACTCTTTAAATCCAAAAAGTGATCCAGTAAAAGTTTTGCAATCTCAGGATTTTCAGGTGAATTATTTACTGAATCCAAAATCGACGTGAGAATTTCCAGTTCGCTCCACTCATTTCCCAAACGGGTTGACTGCGAGTTTACATGTACATGTTCAATCATTTTTTTACCCCAGTTGTCGCCAACTACATTTGTAACCAGATAGTCGACGTATAAGGCAGACCAATAAATTGGTATTTCATACAATTTATTGGATCAGAATTTCCCGGTTGAAACACCGAAAACTTGACTCAGAAGCGCACTGGTTCCATTAGGGCACGAATTATTTGCAGCATTACCCACCAAGGTACTTATGTTTCTCGGTGATCAAAAATCAGGATGGCTTTCAACATGAAACTCGCAGTTACGTTTCCCGGTCAGGGCAGTCAGAGCGTTGGAATGGGCAAGGAACTCATTGAAGCATTTCCGGTCGCAGGCCAGGTTTATGAAGAAGTAGATGACGCTTTAGATCAAAAACTTTCCGATATAATATTAAACGGACCTGAGGATGAACTGACGCTAACCACAAATGCTCAGCCGGCCCTGATGGCTATGTCTATTGCTGCTCTGCGCGCACTTGAAGCGCAAGGTGTGTCAGTTGCTGAAAATGCAAGTTACATGGCAGGCCATTCTTTGGGAGAATATTCTGCTCTTTGTGCTGCCGGGGTTTTCTCTTTGGCTGACACAGCGCGATTGCTAAGAATTCGCGGAAACGCAATGCAGGATGCTGTCCCGGTTGGCGAAGGTGCAATGGCGGCTATTATTGGGCTCGAACACGACAAAGTCATGCAAGTCTGTGAAAATGCTTCCTCTACTGGGGTTTGTTCAATTGCAAATGATAATGGCGGCGGACAATTGGTCATATCAGGATCGAAGGCTGCTATAGAACAAGCAATTGTGGAAGCAACCGATGCAGGTTCAAAGCGGGCGATACTATTGCCGGTCTCTGCTCCTTTTCATTCGCCACTAATGGCTCCGGCAGCGGAAAAAATGGCACAGGCATTGTCAGAAGTATCGATGCAGACACCGATCGTGCCGATTGTGGCCAACGTTACTGCATCTCCGATTACATCACCGGAAGAAATCCGCCAGCGATTGGTGGAACAGGTAACTGGTCAAGTCAGATGGCGTGAGTCAATTGAATGGTTTGCTGGCGATGGTGTAACGACCCTGATTGAGCTTGGTGCCGGTAAAGTTCTAAGTGGTCTAGCAAGACGCATTGATCGCAGTCTTTCCAGCCTAAATGTTGGTTCACCAGCTGACCTGGAAAAAGTCGCAGCTGAGCTGACGATCTGAGGTTGAAGAAGAAAATATTCAAATAAAAAGTGGAGAAGCAAAATGTTCACCCTTGAAGGTAAAAAAGCGCTTGTTACAGGTGCATCTGGCGGCATTGGTGAAGCAATAGCGAGATCCTTTCATGGTGCCGGTGCGATTGTGGCCCTTCATGGAACGCGAGAAGAGCGCCTTAAGGAGCTTGCCGATGATTTAGGCTCGAATGTGCATGTATTGCCGGCAAACCTCTCAGATCTTGATGCAGCAAGTGCACTGGGCAAAACTGCGGAAGAGACGCTTGAGGGGGTCGATATTCTGGTCAACAATGCAGGCATTACCCGTGATGGATTATTTGCACGGATGTCAAATGAGGACTGGGATGATGTGATCCGGGTAAACCTGAGTTCTGTTTTCCGCCTCACTAAAGAAATAGCTTACCCCATGATGCGCCGTAAATCAGGCCGCATCATCAACATCACCTCTGTGGTTGGCGTTACCGGCAATCCAGGGCAGGCTAATTATTGTGCTTCGAAAGCAGGTATGATCGGCTTCACCAAGTCTCTTGCACAGGAAATTGCATCACGAAACATAACGGTAAACTGCATTGCCCCTGGATTTATTGAATCGGCCATGACGGATAAGTTGAACGATAAACAGAAAGAAGCGATAATGGGTGCGATACCGATGAAAAAAATGGGTATTGGAGCGGACATTGCAAACGCTGCTGTTTATCTGGCAAGCGCTGAAGCAGGCTATATGACTGGGCAGACGCTTCATGTTAATGGCGGGATGGCTATGGTCTAGATTTCAACGCCGAAATCTGAACGAAATGCCCAAATAATTACAGACCGGGTTCAATAAGGTTACAAATTAATGAGTGCTGAGCCTAGATGTTTGTTTTAAAGTATGATACCCGACCGCAGAATTTGGACTGCAACGACATGTTTCGAAATCGATTCACACGTGCAGATACCAACAAAGCATTGCAATTTATCGAACAAGCTGAGGCAAATTATGAGTGATATCGCAGAACGTATCAAAAGTATCGTCGTTGAGCATCTGGATGTAGATGCAGAAAAAGTATCGGAAAATGCCAGCTTTATCGACGATTTGGGCGCTGACTCTCTCGATAATGTTGAACTGGTTATGGCATTTGAAGAAGAATTCGATGTTGAAATCCCAGATGATGCGGCCGAAACAATCCAAACGGTTGGTGATGCAATCAAGTTTGTGGAAAAAGCAAAAGCCTAACTAATTTTTCTGTTAGTTAATACGAATGGCGGTCCTTGGGCCGCCTTCATTGCATAAAATGGGGTTTCGCTTCCCTTGTGCAATATTGTATGCTCCTGCCGATCGGTAACCTTGGTTTTACAAGGGTTCGGATCGAAAATACTGACCTATTGATCAATTTGTAAATAACCGGCGGGGAGAGATATGAGACGAGTTGTTGTTACTGGAATTGGACTCGTTTCGCCGCTTGGTAGCGGCGCGGAAGCAAGTTGGAAAAATATTTTAGCCGGTAAAAACGCAGCCGCTCGTATTGAGAATTTCAAAATTGAAGATGTTGCAGCCCAAATTGCGTGTCAGATCCCGTTGGGGGACGGTACGCAGGGTACTTTCAATGCCGATGAGTGGATGGAGCCAAAGGAACAGCGCAAGGTTGATCCTTTTATCGTTTATGCAATGGCGGCCAGTACGATGGCTCTTCAGGACGCAAATTGGCATCCACAAGAAGATGAAGACTGTTTTCGAACCGGTGTTTTGATTGGATCCGGAATTGGCGGACTACAAGGCATCGAGGAAACCTCGTTAACGCTCGCCGAACGTGGGCCCAGGCGGGTTAGCCCATTCTTTATTCCCGGTCGCCTGATTAATTTGGCGTCAGGCCAGGTCTCCATCAAACATGGTCTAAAAGGTCCGAACCATTCGGTCGTTACCGCCTGCTCAACTGGCGCACATGCAATCGGCGATGCTGCAAGACTGATCATGCTGGACGATGCGGATGTTATGCTGGCTGGTGGATCGGAATCTCCCGTATGCCGCATTGCAATGGCCGGCTTTGCGGCCTGCAAGGCGCTTTCGACAAAATACAATGACAATCCGAGCGCTGCATCAAGACCATATGATGCTGATCGCGATGGTTTTGTCATGGGTGAGGGGGCTGGCACTGTTGTTCTGGAAGAGTATGAACATGCAAAAGCCCGTGGTGCAAAGATTTATGCTGAAGTTATTGGCTATGGTCTTTCAGGCGATGCTTTTCATATAACAGCACCGGCGGAAGACGGTGATGGCGCATTGCGATGCATGAAATCCGCATTGCGTACTGCCAAGATAGACGCATCCGATATTGATTATGTGAATGCTCACGGCACTTCAACTATGGCAGATACGATTGAACTGGCTGCGGTTGAACGGTTGCTTGGCGATGCAGGTTCAAATGTCTCAATGTCTTCGACGAAGTCAGCAATCGGGCATTTGCTGGGCGCTGCAGGTGCAGCAGAAGCTATTTTCTCGATACTTGCTATCCGGGACAATATTGCACCGCCTACGCTCAACCTTGATAATCCGGAACGCGAGACAAAAATTGATCTTGTTCCACATAAACCGCGCGAACGAAGCATTGATGTTGCATTATCCAATTCTTTTGGCTTTGGCGGAACGAATGCATCCCTTATATTCCGAAGTGTCAATTAAGATTCGGTTTGGGATTTGGTCTTTGTCCAACTCCAGCTCATCACCGAAACTTAGTAAGGCGGAAAATTGAAAATCGTTGCTTGATGCACTGTCAAAGCTGCATGTGGCAAAAGGGATGTTGAAACCTCATTGTGCCACATTTATTTGATTTAGGATCAGGGAGCGGTCTTATCGAAACAGGAAATTGAGTTGAACACATATACTGAAAATCCTGCTGGCTTTGGACGTAGACAGGGCGTTCCTTCGGGCGCTGACACTAAGATGCAATCTGCTGGAGAGGCGATCAAGCCGGAAGAGGTTCCACCGCCGCCGAAAAAACGCAGCCGCACAGCTCGAAACGGGTTCATTGTAGTTATGAATTTTTTCATGAGCACGGTTGTAATACTGACGATCTTTTTGTGTGGCATTGCCTATCTGGGTAAATATCTTTTTGAAAAAGACGGTCCACTTCGTACTGCACAAACAGTGTTTATAGAAGAAGGATCTTCTGTTGCACGGATCGCAAGTAAACTGGAAGATAATGGCGTTATCGACAATTCTCTGATTTTCCGGCTTTGGGTCAGGTCACATAAATCTCAACGTTCACTTCAAGCAGGCGAATATTTGTTTCAGCCGGAAATGAGCATGTATGAGGTAATGGATACAATCCGCTCTGGCAAAGGCATTGTTCATAAGGTTAGCTTACCCGAGGGATTGACCGTATTTCAGATTTTTCAGCGACTTCAAAGTGATACCATTCTTGAAGGTGAACTGCCTGAAGAAATGCCAGCTGAGGGCAGCCTTATGCCGGATACCTATCCATTTCAACGTGGAACTACCCGTAAAGCAATTATCGAGCGCATGAAGAATGCACAGGACCGGTTTTTGTCTAGGCTATGGGAAAAACGCATTGACGGTCTGCCAATAAATTCACCTGAAGAATTGGTAATTCTTGCATCGATTGTTGAAAAAGAAACCGGCAGGGCAGATGAGCGTTCACGTGTTGCTTCCGTGTTTATTAATCGCCTGCGCCAGGGTATGAAACTGCAATCAGACCCAACCATAATTTATGGAATTTTTGGTGGTGAAGGTAAGCCGAAAGATCGCCCAATCTATAAATCTGATATTTCTAAGCCGACCCCTTACAACACCTATACAATCCCCGCATTGCCACCCGGACCCATCGCAAATCCAGGTCGCGCAGCGCTTGAAGCTGTAGCTAATCCTTCGCGTACAGACGATTTGTTCTTTGTTGCAAATGGAACGGGCGGTCATGTGTTTGCAAAAACCCTGACCGAGCATAATCGTAACGTTCAGCGCTGGCGTGCTATTGAGAAGCAGCTAAAGCTGGAAGCGGAAAAGAAATCTGCTGAAGGCGAAGAAAACAGCGATAACTCTCAGTAATTCCTGTTTTACATCCGAATCAGGTATCGATGTTTTTTAAATCAAAATCGGAGATGCATGCTTCATGGCCTTGCAAAGTATGACAGGGTATTCCAGCACTCACAACGAGTTCAATGGAACTGCATGGAACTGGAGTATCAAGTCAGTCAATGGCAAGGGTTTAGATGCACGGTTTCGATTGCCAATAAATTTTGAGCAAGTTGAATTATCCGCAAAAAAAATTATCCAAAAATATCTGACCAGAGGCAATCTTCAGATTTCCCTTCAGCTAAATGGTACGAACCGCGAGATTGTACCAGTCATAAATTATGCGATTATTGATCAAATAGCCGAAGCTTCCAAAGAACTACAAAAACGACATGGTGGTGAACTTCCGACAATTGGAGAATTGCTTTCGACCAAGGGAGCAATTGAGTTTCAAGAGTCCGATTTTAGCGAAGCAGAGCGCAGCGAATTGGAAAATGATATAGTTGCTGGATTTGAGGAGGCTGTGGTCAGCCTGCATCAAGCCAGGTTGACAGAAGGTCAAGCCATTGCTGCGGTATTGGATGAGCAACTTAAAAAGATTGAAAAGTTATACAATTCTATCCTTGCAGATGGATCGCGCGCGCCCGAAGCACAACTAAAACACTTAACGTCACAGTTACAGAAATTGATTGGTGATCAGCAGATTCTTGATGCCCAACGGCTGCATCAGGAAGTTGCTATTCTAGCGGCAAAATCAGACATTCAGGAAGAACTTGATCGATTACAGATGCATTTAAAATCCGGGAATGATTTGCTTGATAGCGATGGTCCGATCGGGCGCAAACTGGACTTTCTTTCGCAAGAATTGAACCGTGAATGTAATACAATTTGCTCAAAATCGAATTCCCACACTGTGACAGCTCTGGCTCTGGAAATGAAACTGCTAATTGAGCAATTCCGTGAGCAAGTGCAAAACCTGGAGTAGGAAAGATGAATTCTGGTTCAATAAGGCGGCGCGGGGTAATGCTTGTTCTTTCCTCACCATCTGGCACGGGTAAATCGACAATTGCTCGTAACCTGTTGGCAAAAAACGCTACCCTGGAACTCTCGGTCTCTGTAACGACCAGAGCACGCCGGGGCAGTGAAATAGATGGTACACACTATCACTTCATTTCAGAGCGTGATTTCGTCGGAAAACGCGACAGCGATGCATTGCTTGAGTGGGCGCAAGTCCATGGTCACCTGTACGGAACTCCGCGCGATGCGGTGGATATGGCAATGAGTGAGGGGAGAGATATTCTCTTTGACATTGATTATCAGGGTGGCCAGCAATTGATGGACAAAGCACGCGCTGATGTGGTGTCAATTTTCTTGCTGCCACCTTCCATGGAAGAGTTGCAGTCTCGACTGGTCCGCAGGGCGGAAGATTCAGAAGAAGTTATTGATCGCCGTTTGAAAAATGCAACGGAAGAAATAACCCATTGGCGTGAATATGACTACGTAGTTATAAATGAAGACCTCGACCTGGCTTTTAATCAAGTACAGTCTATCCTCACTTCAGAACGATTGCGCCGTGAGCGTCGTCCCGGATTATTTGAATTTGAGAATAATCTGTTGGGTTCGTAACCGAGCCTGCCTGTGAGGCGAGATCACAACTGTCTGGCAATTGAAACGAACTGTGGAATTGTCAATTGTTCTGCACGCAGTGTCGGTTCTATCCCTGCGCGCTCAAGAAGATCTTGTCCACCACAGGCTTTGAGGCTGGAACGCAGCATTTTTCTGCGCTGACCAAAGGCATGGCGGGTTATCGTTTCCAGGTTTTTGCAGGACACATCCAAGGGTTCTTCTCTCGGTATTAAAGTCACGATGGACGATGTTACTTTTGGTGGTGGTGAAAATGCCTGCGGTGGCACATCAAACTCAATGTGAGCTTGGGTTCGCCATCCACATAGCACGCCTAGCCGGCCGAAATGTTTGCTGCCAGGCTGAGCGCAAATGCGTTGTGCTACCTCGCGTTGAAACATCAAAGTCAAAGATTGATAAAATGGCGGCCATGTTTCGCCATTTACCCATCCGGTAAGTAGCGGCGTTGCTATATTGTATGGCAGGTTGGCAATAATTTTGGTGTT
Source organism: Pseudomonadota bacterium (assembly GCA_039814425.1). Classification (GTDB taxonomy): domain Bacteria; phylum Pseudomonadota; class Alphaproteobacteria; order Rhizobiales; family Rhizobiaceae; genus JAALLB01. The sequence goes on along the minus strand of JBCCBE010000046.1, from coordinate 8,162 downwards.
ACCTTCTAAAAGCGTTGAAGGGTCAAATTTCAGGGCATCTTCATGCAATACTTCCAGGCGTCCTGGGTAGTGCTGGGAGATTTCTTCAAGTGCCGGAAGACACCGCGCATCTCTTTCAACCGCGATTACCTTGCGGGCACCTTCGGCCAACAATGCTCTGGTCAGTCCTCCGGGACCAGGACCAATCTCAAGTATATCGCTATTAGAAAGATCGCCTGCGCATCGAGCAATCTTCGAGGTCAGGTTAAGATCAAGCAGGAAGTTTTGGCCGAGGGTTTTCTTTGCTGCGATATCATGCCGAGCAATCACGTCTCGCAGCGCGGAAAGGTCATCGATTTGGCTCACGTTGAACGTGCCATGGTTGCTGCGGTTTTCAAGGCGGCGACAAAGCTGCTTTCATCTGCCTTTCCAGTTCCTGCAATATCATAGGCGGTCCCATGGTCGGGCGAGGTACGAACAAAAGGAAGTCCAAGCGTTACGTTTACAGCGTTTTCAAATCCAAGCAGTTTTGCTGGGATAAGTGCTTGATCATGGTACATACATACCGCGACATCATAAGCGCTTCTTGCAGAAGCATGAAACATAGTATCAGCCGGAAGTGGTCCCATTGCGTCCACACCATTTTGCCGAAGCGCCTTGATTGCCGGCTCAATTGTTTCAATTTCCTCTTTGCCCATTGATCCATTTTCCCCGGCATGGGGGTTAAGACCAGAAATCGCAATCCTTGGGTTAGGGTTTTTGAAGAACCGTTTGAAATCGTCAGCAACAGTCTGCACCGTTGTAATAATCAATTGGGTGGAGAGAGTTTTTGCGACATCCTGCAAGGGAATATGAATTGTGACCGGGACGGTCTTCAACTCCGGCCCTGATATCATCATTACGGGATATGTTGGGGTGCCTGTCTTTTCTTCCGCCAGATGGCCGAGATACTCAGTATGGCCGGGATAGGAAAAGCCAATCTTATACAGAACGGACTTACTGATAGGGCAGGTCACAACAGCGCTAACATCGCCAGACCATATGGATTTAACTGCTTGATCGATTGCATACCAGGCAAGTTTTGCATCTTTATCATCAGGTCGGCCAACAAGCCCTTTGCAGGATATGCCTAAGTCAGTAACACATAATTTTTCGGGATGCTGTTGTGTATCTGAAGTAAAATCGATTGTTAGACCGAGAGACTTTGCACGTTTATTCAATACTTCTTGGGAACCAAAAACGATAAATTCCGGCAACTTATATGCAACTCGATTGTGCCAGGTTTTCAAAATTATATCAGGGCCGATGCCGCATGGATCACCAGTCGTAACGGCTAAAGGTTTAATATTGAGTGCCGTCATTTATTGATAAACGATAGTCGCGCGAGACCTAACTTCAGACAAATAGTCCTGAGCTAACTTGCTTCCCTTTTGGTTGAAGTTTTCAAATTCGCTAGACTTATTTGCAACCTGAGCGGCTTTGTCATCATTGACGACCTGACGATTGCAAACAGCGATAAACTCTATACCACGTTTTGTTTCTTTAACCCGAGTTGTTCCATTGTCGCCAGCGTTGATGATCTCATCTTTCCAGTTGGTTGGAAGTTCTGGTTCCATAATGCGACGATGCTCAATAACACTGACATCTCTCAAGGATTTTGCGAGACCTATTGTAGTATCACAATTTGAAAAGCGCTGCCGCAAAGCGGTAGCTTCACTTCGTCGGGCAGAAAGCGTTGAACTATTTCGTTTTTGCTCTGGAACGATAAACACCACTTGCTGAATACTATATTCTGTAACTTCTGGTTTTGCGCTGCCGCTTTTTCTAAGTTTTGTGACTACATCGCGTTCACTTATCTGTTCTGTCTCAGTCTGGTATTTGCCCTGAACAGCGCGCTGCCAGCTGATTTGTGTACGAATAAACTCTTTAAAGTGCGTAGCACCGACACCCATTTTCCCTAATTCGTTTGCCATCCTTGAAGGGCTAGCGCGGTTGCCCTTCGCAAAATTTGCAAATGCAGCGTCTACTTCTGAATCGGTTGCAAGAACACCTCGCAAACGGGCTTCCTGCAGTTTCAAAGTTTGCTCGATCATTTCGTCTTCGGCAATTTTGCTGCGATTTCCAGATACGCGTCTTAGTTTAAGAAATTTAGTGCGGCGCACGACATCGAAATTCGTAATTGGCTGTCTGTTTACCAGTAGTTTAACATATCCGCCGCGATTTTTAACTTTGCCTGGTTTACTGATCACATTTGCAAGTTCGGTTTGTTTTGCCTGTTCAGCGGTTGCTTCGGTGGCCAAGCTTGCCTGGTTTTCAGCCGTTGCGCTGGAGGCTGGGCTTGCTTGGTTTTCCGCGGAATCAACAGTTTGCTGAGCGTTGGAGCTGACCGCGTTCTTCTTTGTTTCAATAGCTGAATTTGGGCTAGAAGAATTGCAAGCGGTAAACAATAATGTGGAGATGCCAACAATAGCAATCTTAATGATCAACTGTGAATATGCCATTTATGTTTACCTGAATTTGCCAACGTCTAATTTTGATAATGCAAATCGCCAAAATCTGTTATTTTTAAGGGCGTTGGTTAAATTTTTTCCTGATAATAAGCAATTTTCATATTTTTCGCTACCGGTTTAGCTTTCATCACCGATATCAACGGATTGTTGGAAATTGCCAATCGTTCTAAGTCCCAAAGAAAAGTTGATTGATTGACCGGTAGATTCGCCCGTAAATGAGTTGTTGTTGTTTGAGTAACTTAAAGAAAATGAGAAGCAGTCATTATAGTACGCCAAGCCAACACTTTCTTTGACATTTGTTTCGGTAACAAGATCATAGGTCACTGAACCGGAAACCCGCCAATTTTCATTAAGACTGAAACTACCTGAGCCCATAATTTCATGCCGATCACGGTTGAAACGGTAATTTGGCTGAGCATCAGCAAAGATATATGTACCCGTCAGCGTATAGTCAGGTTGGGTAATGCGTGAACTGACATCGACGCGTTCCAGACCCAGATCACTCTCATCTAAACGAACGCCTACGCCTGCTGAAAAACCATTACCATTATCAAATTGTGCCGCAGCAACGTAATCAGATCGATCAGTCTCCAATCCAGACTCTTCACCCACATTCACGAGATCATTTGTTGCAGCGAATGAATTCATGCCTGCAATATGGAACGATTGACCGGCAACGATATTGATATTTGAGCCTGAGGCAAAACTGGCCGAATATCGAAATCCAACATTGGCTCGCGTGCCGCCTTCAACCCGATCATACCCGGAAAACTTATCGCTCTCAAAAAGGTTAGATGCATTAAATACCAGACTTTGAGCATCTTCGTTTGCAAACTCGCCGATATACTCTTCGTCAGGGCGGGTAATAATCTGAGCAATTGGTTCAAACAGCTGCGTGGCCATATAGGACTGGGCAATAAGCGGATAGCGGATCTCCAGCATCGCAGACGGCATGGCACGGTAAATACTATCGTTGGAAAGTAAGGGATTAGATGAGGAGTTCAGATTTCTTGTATCTTGTGAAATTGCATCACCCTGAACACCTAATTCTAGGGTAGAAATTAGGCCCTGATCGCTAATGTCGGAACCTTTCCACTCAAGCAATGCACTTGTGCGCAGGGTATCGCCATCAAGCCCGGAAAAGCGCTCATTCGCATCAACCATACCGTTATCGACAAAATTCGACACCTGTGTCGCATCGCGATTTACATTGGTGATATTCAGATCAAACGACAGTTGCCCAAGACCAGGATCCGTACCATCAGACACCGCGTTGTAATCGAGCACCGGCAAGATTGTTGCCTGTTGCTCGGTAGCGGTTTGATTGCCAGGGAAACTTGTTCCCCGTAACGAATCCAGAAGGCTGCTTTGAACTAGGAAATCTTGCCCGCGCAAATCAAAATAATTCTTTTCGCCGATACCTTTGAGATAAACCTCATTAACGATATCATTCGTGGTAAAGCCTTCAAGTTCATAGGTTCGGGCAAAATTTTCATCAGATTGAAAAAGTGCACTCCAACCGAATTGCCAACGGTTGTTGATGTCAAACAAACCGTTGGTCATTACAGCGTGTCTGTCATCGACGGAAGAATCTACAAATATGTTCGGATTTCCGAAAACTTCTGGAGAATCTTGATCTATCCCGGCGTAACGAATGCTGTATTCGCCGTTTTCAAGGCGCTGCCGCCATTCTGCTTCGCCGAGGAATCCCTGCTCAGAATAATAAGTACCCCAAACCGTCAGATCGTAATCTGGAGCAAGGTTGAAAAAATACCCCTGCCTATAATGGAACCCCAGGTTTTCATCATCCCCAACACCTGGAAACAGAAACCCGGATTTACGTTTAACTGCCGGGTCAGCATGAGAAAATCGCTTTAACGCAGCAACAGGTCTTCCGAAGAACTCAAATTGAGCATCTTCATATTCGACCTGCTTTGTCTCATTATTCACTACAACTTTCTTCGCTCGGATTTGCCAGAAGGGTGGCTTCTCCGGATTTTTCTCGCATTTCTGACAGGCTGTATAGACACCGTTGTTGAAAGCAGTGATTTGACCATCGCGCCGCTCAGCAGATTCTGCAGCAATCCTGGTTTTGTCTGGCGTCTGAATGTTTAACGCAGAAACAAATCCATCCCGAAAATCATCTGTAATATCGATTTCACGGGCAAAAATTCGATTACCATTCGGTTCCAATATCTCAACATTACCAACCGCAATCACCCGGCCGCTCTGCTGGTTATATTCAACCTTGTCTGCAACAAGGGTTGAACGCCCATAAGCAATTTGAACATTTCCCGTTGCAATAACCAACCCGCGATCATTGTCATAGGTCAGTTCATCAGATTCGAGTAATAGCTGTTCCTCAGGCGAAGGCGACGTATCTTCATCAAATATCGAGCTGACCTGAACATCCTGCGCATTTGCTTCGGGCAGGCCAAAAACAGGCGGCAAGCCGCCTAAAACATGCCCAAACGACATTAAGCTCACAACGCCCGAGGTAGCGAGTAGTTTTCTCAATGTTCGTTTTCCCAACTCAAATCTTGCTCCACCAGGATTTAAACCCTAGCCGTCCTCTTGATGCAGCAACACGCTAATTCCAAACAGAATTGCAACCAGTCCTGGGGACCATGCAGCAAACGCAGGTGGAATCACCCCATTGCTTCCCAAAGCTGATACCAAATTCGTGACTATATAAAGCACGAAGCCGCATAATATTCCACCTAAAATCATACGTCCGGTCTGCCCAAATCGCACAAATCGTAAACAAACTGTCGCAGCAACTAACACCATGGCCACAAGAAACAACGGTAATGCGGTAAGACTATGATATTGAACGAAATATGGTTTGCCATTGGTGCCAGCTTTTTCGACTTTTTCTGCCGTTTCCAATAACGACCAAAATGGCGTTTCTTCCGGTTTCGCACCGATACCCAGAAGGTCATCCTTGGAAAGCCTGGTAGGCATCGCCAAACTGTCTTCTTTTCTGATGTTTCCGTCAGGATCAGTAACGGTTGCATCGACCAATAGCCAGTTCGCGCCCTGATGAATGGCATGCATAGCATCTACCCGCATCGTGATATCACCGGTACGACTGATTTTGATTAATTTAACGGAATCAAGATACTGCCCTAATTTACGCGTTTGCAGTGCATTCAGCACAACCGAACCACCCTCATTGTCGATTTCCTTGAGCCAATATCCTCCCTTTTTATTTGAGAGAAAATTACTATCTTCGGAAAATATCTTGGCCTGGATATAGCTGCTCATTTTGAAAGCGGCTATGGCAAGAGGGTTATAGGCAACAGCGACCAAAATGCCGACTAATGCCGCACTTACCAAAATCGGCTTCAAAAACTGCCAGGCTGAAACGCCAGCGGAGCGTATCACTGCCAGTTCCATTTTGTTATTCAACTGGGTAAGCGTCATCATTGCAGCAAAAAGGCAGGCAAACGGGAAGACCCGTTCGACAAATATTGGCGCGCGAAGCAACGAGATAGAGTAAAGTTGCCAAAGCGAAACTTCTTTAAGTTCTGCTGCCCGACGTAGCTGATCAACAAAATCAACGGTTATGATCAGAAATGCCAGCCCCAATAACATTGAAACAAGAATCTGCACAAACCGCAGCGAAATATACAAGCTGAGTGTGCGGCCAATCATGCTTTAACCCCAGCGCGGCGTCGCTGGTATTGGCGATATCGCAAAATCAAAACTTCAAACTTTTCTGAGATCTTCCCATTCACTATATCGATTCGATCCATCAATGCCTTTGGAAGCGTTGCTGGCTTGTTGGCAAACACAAACCAAGCGCCAAACACAATGCAGATTGAGGGCAGGGCATAAACGTAATAAACGGCATACGGGTTGGATTTGAGCGCTGAAATCGCAGAAAATGCAAATGCACGCATAACGACTACGGTAACGGCTGCTGCGGTAATGGAAGTTGCATAGCTTTGTCTGCTTGATCGCGCTTGCCCTGCAAAAGCAAGAACCACAAATACATACGCAAACGGCCACAACATTTCGGAAAAACGCTCATGAATTTGACTTCGATATCTTCCGGGATTGCGCAGATAGACCGGATCTCTTTGATCTGGAATAAGAAGTTCAGAGGTCAGCCGTTCCTTGGCTTTCTGCGGTTTTACTTTCGAAACACCGGAAAAGCTAGAAAGATCAAATACATATGAGTCATACCGGACCAATGTTACCGAACCATCCTTGCGGCTGGTTTGCTGAATTTCACCTTCCTTCAGCAGCATAAAAGAACCCGCTTCATTCCTCGTAACATAGCCTTCATTGGCCAGATAGATGATTGAAATATCATCCTCGCGGTCATCAGATATCAAAACTCCATAAAGGACGCCGCCAGCACCGCGATTTGCAATGTGAAAGGTCAAGCCTTCCTCAATGCTGTTAAAGGTTCCTTCCCGAACAACGATGGACACAAGATCGGCGCGCATCTCCGTAATGAAATGGCGTAGTTTTAATAGGCTGAGCGGTGAAACAATATGGCCGACCAGACCAGTAAGCAGACTTGCAACAAGGGCCAGGATCAACATCGGTTTTGCCACGCGCCAATTCGACAATCCACTTGCGCTCAAGACCACAAGTTCCGAATTCGAATTCATCGTGTTAATCGTCTGGATAGTAGCAAGCAGAAGTGCCACAGGAATGATCGCAACTATAAGATTCGGAACCGCGAGGCTTGTCATGGCAAAGAAGGTTGTAATTGTTTGACCGTTTGCCGAAATGATATCAATTTCACGCAGCGCTTGAACGATCCATACAACACCGCTCAACGAGCCCAATATGATCAGGCTGGTGATCGTTGCTTTTCTCAAAATGTAGCGTTCAATAAGTTTCATGAAGTCTTTCGCCATATTGACGATTTTGAATACCAGTTATCTATTTGATTTGCTGCCCGTTTATGGATTGGTGGCACTGTTACCACACCCTTAACACTATAGGGGTTGGTCGTCGGATGGTCGTACCTCCCATTGTATCCGACGACTGTTTTCACGAATTCAAACCTTTCACACGCCTCGGTTACGCGGGCGTTATCCAGCTAGGCAACCGGATGAAGATTGAATCTCTGTTGGAGTTGCACGACGACGAAACGCGATGGGAAGCTCCGGCTAATTTTGACTACGCAGAAGCTCGCACCAGATTCGCTGAATTCGTGGACGTGCTCGAGGCTGTATTTGAAACAAGTTTCCAAAGCGAGACAGGACTCAACATTCAGGATGCTAGTTTTCATAGTCAAATATTCTTTGACTCAGGTTTAACTCGCTGCCACCTAATTAGGTTCAGCAACTTCGGCGACATGGTAGCAATAGCGGACGATGATGAAATACCTTTGTCGCTGCTGATTCGTCTTCAGGCTATGCTAACTCAGGCGGGGTACACTGTTGTGCCATTCGAGTATCTTGAAAAACCATATACGGGATTGAATGCGGGAGTGACGGGCATAGACACATGGTGGATTCGATACTTCGATTACGTATGACTGGCTGCGATACGCTGGATAACAAAGCATTGAACCGAAGCGTCCTATGCGTTAGGATTGGCGAAGTTGTCGGATGGTCGTAACCTCCCATTGTATCCGACAACAATTTTCACAAACTGAACACTTTTCGACGCCTCGGTTAACGCGGGCGTTATGTGGCTTTTGAGAAT